>JAISYU010000050.1 GCA_031269685.1 Dysgonamonadaceae bacterium
TTGTCCGACGTCCGCAAGCGAGTTAATATCATCTACCGCAATATGATTGTGTTGATAGACGCTTACGGCGCGCTGAACGGATACGATGTGACCGGTGAATTTGTCCGCAGGCTGAACAGCGAAATAACTTATTTCAACGAACACAGTCACCACCATGCGAAAAAGGACATCGACAAGGCGACTGTTAACGACATCCCGCCCCAGGTCTATGACGATGAGCCTGTCGTGCCGATGCCGGAGGTGTTTTATGATGACAAAAAACTTGTCTTCACCCGCGATTATGAACTTTCTTACCATGACAATGACGGACCGGGCACGGCGCTGGTCACGATACACGGTAAAGGTTTGTACAAGGGTCGTAAGCAGGTGAGTTTTAATATTGTAAAAGAGTGAGAATGGAAACGTTTCTTCGTTACTTTTGTCTTGATACAAAAGCAGGTCTGCAACTGCGCGAGCCTTACGGCTCTTGCTTCCGTTACTTTTTTCTTGATAAAAAAGTAACACAAAAAATCAAGGCTACGGCTACGCCGATGCCGGTTTTAACCTCTCCTGCGGAGAAGTATGATTGTTTGAACGTAAGGTCCTTAAAGTCTTTAATGACCTTACTTGAGAAAAAAGAAATAACAAAAATAAATTTATCAACAAAATTAATTATTAAAACAATGAAAAAGTACTTTTTTATTGCAGTAGCGCTCCTTATAATGAGCGCAGGCGTCGTAAAGGCGCAAGTAACAATCGGGTCGGCGGATAATCCGCATGATTTTTCGATACTCGAACTCATCAGTGACGGTGAGCGTGCTCTTAGGCTGCCGCAGATGAACACCGATCAGCGCGATGCGCTTACCACTACCCTGACAGGCAACAGCAATGCGCTGGGATTGGAGATATTCAACACCGACACTAAGTGCGTCGAAACCTGGAACGGATCAAAATGGATACAGACATGCCCACCAGAAGGACCTCTCCCAAAAGAACAGATCCTGTACACAATCAGTACTTCGGACGGAAAATACTACATACCCACCTCCGGTGCAGTGGGTAGTACATCCCATACTTACAAATGGAAGGTTTTCGTTGACGGAGTCGAGCAACTTCCTAGTCCTAAGACAGGTACAAGCAGCTCTAGCAGCGCCGGCATTGAACTTACGGGTCTGTCAAGCAAAGATCTTCAAATACGAATAACCCCGGCTGACCCTCCCGCTCCGGGCTGGGGAAATGCATTCGGACATGCCAACAACACTAACGGCGCAAATGCTTCTGCCAATAAGCAGAAACTTAGAACAATAGATGCCCCGCTGACAACACTGGCTTTTGCTCCCAATGAAGGCTCTAAAAGCGCTTACGGTATGTTCGCCTTTATGTTTTTTGACTGTATAAACCTTACTACTCCCGCTAAAATTGCAGATACATACAAATTGCCGGCAACAGTAACGAACCTGTCGGGCTTCCTTAACCGTACACACTACAACAATACGAGCCTTGAAGAGCCCATAGACTTCACCTCGTATTTGGGATGGTTCAGTGAGAATACAACGATAACTGACCTGTCGTTCTTCCTTTCCAATACACACGCAGGCAACACTAATCTAAAAAACCCCATTAATCTTAGCGGCCTTAAGGAATGGTTAAGTAATAATCAAACAATAACTAACCTGTCGTACTTCCTTAACAATACACATTACGGCAACAAACAACTCAAATCCCCCATAAATCTGAATGGGCTTCAAGGATGGTTCAGCGAGAATACAACGATAAAGGACATGTCGCGCTTCCTTTTAGGTACACACGACGACAACACTGCCCTCGAAGACCCCATCGACCTCACCCCGCTAAAAGACTGGTTCAGCAATAATACAACAACGATAACGAACCTGTCGGAATTTCTTGCAAGGACACACTCCAACAACACTAAACTCGCATCCACCATCGACCTCACCCCGCTTTCGGGATGGTTCGACGGGAATGAATCAATAGTGAACCTGTCGTGGTTCCTTAATTCTACACACCACAACAACACTGCCCTCGAAGACCCCATCGACCTTAGCCATCTTTCTGGGTGGTTCTATAATAATACAGATATAAAATACCTGTCGGGCTTCCTTGGCAGTACACACTCCGGCAACACTAACCTAACATCTACCATCGACCTTAACCCACTAGAATACTGGTTCGGCGGGAATACGGCTATATATGAACTGAATGGCTTCCTTTCCGGTACACACTACGACAATCCCAAGCTCGAAGACCCAATCAATCTCACTAAGATAAAAGACTGGTTCAAGAATACGGTTACATTTAACCTGTCATACTTCCTTTCCGGTACACACTACGGCAACACTAAACTCAAAACACCCATCAACTTCGCCCCGATAGAAGACTGGTTCAACTCCGATGTGGATGATCTTATATATGATCTGTCGTACTTTCTTTACCAAACGCACTACGGCAACACTACCCTAGAAGACCCCATCGATCTCACCCCGCTATCAGACTGGTTCAACGGGGGCCCGGATATAAAGAACTTGTCGTACTTTCTTTACCAAACACACTACAACAACACTAAACTCAAAAAACCCATTAAACTTAGCGGTCTTGCGGGATGGCTCGATGAGAATGAATCGATAACTAACCTGTCGTTCTTCCTTAACGAAACACACTACGGCAACACTAACCTAGAAGACCCCATCGACCTTGATCCGCTAGAAAACTGGTTCAACGGGAATGAATCGATAACGGACCTGGTGTACTTCCTTTACAATACACACTCAGGCAACAATAACATTAACTTCACATCACCCATCGACCTTAGCCCGCTTTCGGAGTGGTTCATAAATAATAATTATATAGAAACAATGGATGGCTTCCTTATGAATACACACTACGACAACACTTACCTCGAAGACCCCATCGACCTTAGCCCGCTTTCGGAGTGGTTCAACGGGAATACGTCAATAACTTGGCTGACGCAATTCCTTGCCTCTACACATTCCGACAACACTAACCTCATAGCTCCCATCAATCTTATTCATCTAAAAGACTGGTTCAACGAGAATAGATCAATAATGTACCTGTCGAGCTTCCTTATAAGTACACACCACAACAACTATGCCCTTAAACTTACAGGACAAAAGATTTTTCCAAACTGGATAAAGACATTAAAAGAGAATGGAGTTCCTATTATAGAGCTCAACGCCTCCTTCGGCGGAATGTTTTTCTGGGGCAGTTCTACACTCTCCAGCGACTACGCCGAACCTGAATTTGAAACCAATAGTAACGGTATGACGAAACTGTCGGATTTGGGTACACCGCCATATAACACATATACCTACTTTGGTCGAGACGGCATCAATCCTAACAACCCCAACTGGAAGTAAAAGGCAGAAATGTAAGAAAAACTAAATATAATAAGGGTGTACATAGAGTGCGCCCCTATTAGTTTATAAAGAGAGAAATTACTTTGTTTATAAACGAAAAATATATACCTTTGCACCTCCAAATGTTATTACAATTATATAATGCAACTGATTGACGGGAAAAAAATTGCCGCCGAAATAAAGGCGGAAATAGCCGGAGAGGTGAAGGAAATATACCTTTCAAAAGGCAAACAGCCACACCTGGCAGCAATTTTAGTCGGACATGACGGCGGTAGCGAAACTTACGTTGCCGGCAAAGTCAAAGACTGCGAAGACTGCGGATTCAAATCAACACTTGTGCGATTTGAAGAGAACGTCACGGAAGAAACCCTGCTCTCCGAAGTCAGGAAACTTAATGAAGATGCCGACGTCGACGGTTTCATAGTGCAACTCCCATTGCCCCGCCATATAAACGAACATAAAATTCTTCAAGAAATTGATTACCGTAAAGACGTCGACGGTTTCCACCCGGTTAACGTCGGACGAATGGCTATCGGACTACCGTGTTTTATTTCCGCTACACCATTCGGAATAGTAGAACTGCTAAACCGTTATAATATCGAAACAGCAGGCAAACACTGTGTCGTGCTCGGACGAAGTAATATAGTCGGTAAGCCCGTCGCATCTCTCCTGATGCAGAAAAATAATCCCGGAGACTGCACAGTAACAGTCTGCCATAGCCGTACAAAAGACATAAAAAAATATTGCCTCGATGCCGATATTATCATCGCAGCGCTCGGAGCACCCGGATTCCTGAACGGTGACATGGTGAAAGATGGAGCAGTAGTGATTGATGTGGGTACAACTCGTGTTCCTTCAACAGAAACCAAGTCAGGATTCCGCCTTAAAGGTGACGTGGATTTTGAAAGTGTTGCCCCAAAATGCTCGTTCATCACCCCAGTGCCCGGAGGCGTCGGTCCGATGACCCGTGTCGCCCTTATGAAAAATACCCTGCTTGCAGGAAAGAAAGTGATTTACGGATAAATAAACAGGAATGTTTCCTTTACTGAAAAAATATTGGATTAGCATTACCGTAAACAGTCTCGTGTTTGCGGTTTGTATGATGAAGCCGCCGGGAATAGAAGTACCGACAATGACCGATTTTGACAAGCTGGTGCATTTCTTTCTGTTTCTTGGCATATCCGGTACCGCCTTTTTTGATAATACAGGATATTTAAAGCGAAAATCTTCCGCGCTGAGGATATTTAACGGCTCATTCCTTTTCCCAGTGGCTTTCGGCGGCTTGATAGAGATTCTCCAGGCAACGCTGACCAATATACGGTCCGGCGACTGGATGGATTTCCTGTACGACGCTATCGGGGCATTGGCAGGCGTAGTCATTTGCCTGATCATAAACAGGAAACTGAAATAACCTACTTCCCGCGTTCAATAATATAATCGACAAGTTCTTCCATTGCCCGTTTTGCATTGGAATAAGGAAAACCGGCAAGTAACGTCAGGATAGTCTCCCTAATCTCAAGCATCTTGCCCCTCGTATATTCTATTCCACCGTTTTCCTTTGCAAAGTCGGTAAGACGGTTAATGTTATCCCCCAAGAAATCTTTCCTTTCAATAATAGCATACATCTCTCTGAAAACTTCTTCAGGTGCCGCTTTCAAAGCATAAAGCAACGGCAAGGTAATTTTCCCTTCCCTAATATCGTTGCCGGTCGGCTTACCTATTTCGCCTTTGTCGTAATAATCAAAAATATCATCGCGCAGTTGAAAGCAAAGTCCCAGATTCTCCGTAATCAATCGCATAGTTTCACGAGTTTCAGCATCTGCGCCGGCAGCAATAGCACCCATCTCACCACAAGCAGCAAACAGTACGGCAGTTTTATTGCGGATCACGTCGAAGTATCTGTCCTCATTGAGTATAAGTTCCCGTGAAGAAATCAACTGAGTCAGTTCGCCGTCGGCAAGATGTTTCGCTACACGGGCAATAATCGCCATTATATCCATATTCCGTACCTTCACGGCATGGGTAATCGCCAAAGCAAGGATATAATCGCCGAGCAATACCGCAACACGGTTATCGTATTTAGCATTGACGGAAGGCTTTGAACGTCGTTCGAGAGTGCTGTCCACCACATCGTCATGAATAAGCGTCGTCGTATGCAGGAGTTCAATAATCAGTGCAAAGTCAATGGATTTACTGTTTGTTTCGCCGCAAAGTTTGGAAGATAAAAGCGTAAGCAGCGGGCGAATCCGCTTACCGTTCAGCCCCGAAATAAAGTCTATCATCGCCTGGAAATCGCGGCTATGCCCTTGTAATGCTTCTCCGAATGTGCGGTTGAACATTTCGATTTCTTCCCTGACAGGTTCTGTGATGACTTTTAGTTTATCCATTCGGTTTGAAATGGGCTGCAAAATTAATAAAAGATTTGATACACCACAAATCATTCACTTCATAATCCGAATACAAAGACCCAGCGCAACCGCAATTATTCACGCATAAATTAGTGTATCTTTACAGTACAGATCGTGTTTTTGCTAAACTCCCGCTTTTTTTATAATTTTGCCGCCCATTAATGTAAGAAACGGATTATTATGAGCGCTCTTCAAGAACTTAAAAAGACGATTTTTGCCGATGGGCAGATTGATGAATCGGATGTGGTAAAACTCCGCGATACTATTTTCGACGAAAAAGGAATGGACAGGGAAAAAGCAGATTTTCTCTTTCAACTTAAAGATTCCATCAGCCGTAAACGAATGACAAGGGAACTGGAAACATTTTTTATTGAGGCAATTACCATATTCCTGCTCGAAGACGAAGAATCGCCCGGCGAAATTGACGAACGCGAAGCACGATGGCTGCGGGCAAAGATCCAATATAAAGGATTTGCAGATCAAACCGATAAACATCTGCTCGCCAACCTGCGGCGAAAGGCAATAAACTTTCCTGAAATGCTGAATTACAAGCACCGCTCCGTCAAGGCTTTTGAAGCGTTTTTGTTCGGTTTGAGGTTCGTAACATTCTTTGCCGTACTCGGTTCCATGCTTGCTTCTGTGGTGTTGTTTATAAAAAGTTCTATGCAGGTAGTCGAAGGGTTGAAGTATTTTTTCGAGCATTTCCACAGCAAGGAAAACAGTGGATTGGAGCATCTTGTCGCTTATTTCGTCGCATCAATCGACGGATACCTGTTTGCCACTGTCCTCATTATCTTCAGTATGGGAATATACGAACTGTTTATCAATAAGATAGACCCGGTAAACAAGCAACTTGATTCCCGTCCGAGCTGGCTGCAAATCAACAGTATTGACGATTTAAAGTCTTCGTTGGGAAAAGTTATCCTGATGATTCTGATAGTTTCTTTCTTTGAACATTCCCTTGAAATAAAATACAGTGGAATCCTTGACATGCTGTATCTTAGTATCGGTATCTTACTGATTTCGGGTGCACTGTTCCTGACTCACGTTCACACACACGGGAATAAACATAACAATAGCACAAAATAAACACGAAGCACCTACATTTACAACGCCTCAAAAACTGATAAACAATAAAATCAGATGCAAACAAATCATCATTTTACCGGCTTAACGGATGCTCAAGTCATCGAAAGCCGCCGCCAATACGGCGAAAACATTTTGACTCCTCCTCAAAAAGATCCTTGGTGGAAAGAATTTTTTGAAAAATTCACCGACCCTATCATCATCATCCTCTTGGTAGCGCTGATATTATCGGTTGGAGTTTCGGTTTACGAGTTCGGCTGGGGGAAAGAATCCGGTCAGTTCAGTGTTTTCCTGGAGCCTCTCGGCATTTTGATAGCCGTACTGTTGGCAACAGTAGTCGGATTCCTGTTTGAACAGAGCGCCAACCGGAAATTCGAGGTACTAAACAAGGTCAATGACGACACTCTTGTGAAAGTCATACGGAATGGAAACATCTCCCAAATTGCTAAAAAAGACGTAGTTGTCGGTGACATAGTGATTATCGAAATGGGAGAAGAAGTGCCAGCCGATGGCGAACTGCTCGAAACTGTATCGCTACAAATTAACGAATCGACGCTGACAGGTGAGCCGGTCTGCAAAAAAACCGCCAATCCCGAAGACTTTGACAAAGAAGCCACCTATCCGTCCAATTATGCGATGAAAGGAACTACTGTTTCCGATGGACACGGCATCATGCGGGTTTTGAAGGTTGGTGACGCATCGGAATACGGCAAGGTTTACGAAGGCGCACAGATCGACAATAGCGTGGAAACACCGCTCAACAGGCAATTAGACGGATTGGCTAACCTTATTACCAAGTCCAGTTACGCTATTGCCGTTTTGATAGTAATAGGCAGGCTGATTCAATATTTTGCCGGAGCAGGCGGTCTTGATGTAACCGACTGGGTGCATTTCGGAAGTTACGTACTGCAAACGATAATGATAGCGGTTACGGTTATCGTGGTCGCCGTTCCCGAAGGACTGCCGATGAGTGTGACTCTTTCTTTGGCGTTGAGTATGAAGCGTATGTTGTCCACCAACAACCTTGTCCGAAGGATGCACGCCTGCGAAACGATGGGTGCTGCGACGGTTATTTGTACCGATAAAACAGGTACGCTCACGCAAAACCAGATGAAAATTTACGAAACAAAATTTTATGGAATAGACGGCATAACCGATATAATAAAGGAAGGCATCGCAACAAACTCCACCGCCTACCTTGATTTCTCCGATAAATCGAAAGTCAGGGCGCTTGGAAATCCGACAGAAGGTGCGCTACTGCTCTGGCTGCATGAGAACGGCATCAATTACCTGCCATTGCGTGAGGATGCCGAGATTGTTGAACAACTGACATTTTCAACTGAGCGTAAATATATGGCGACTGTCGTCAATTCACCGTTGTTGAAAAAGAAGGTGTTGTATGTAAAAGGTGCACCTGAAATTGTACTCGGACTCTGCAAAGGTATCAACGCCACGCTTAAAGCCGACATAGAAAAACAACTTCAAGAGTATCAGAACAAGGCTATGAGGACGCTTGGCTTTGCTCATGCAATCATTGAAGATGACATTGAATGTATCAAAGACGGAACTCTTAATGCTTCTCTCATAACGCTTAACTTTCTTGGTATTGCCGCCATTTCAGACCCTGTTAGGGTTGAAGTTCCCGATGCGGTAAGGAATTGTCTTACGGCAGGCATCGATGTGAAAATCGTTACCGGTGACACGCCCGGTACGGCAAAAGAAATCGGACGTCAAATCGGCTTGTGGCAGGAAAACGAGCCAGAAATACACCATATAACCGGAACTGAATTTGCCGCTATGTCGGATTCGGAATTGCTGGAAATTATTTTGGATTTGAAAATCATATCCCGTGCAAGACCGATGGACAAACAGCGTTTGGTTCAACTGCTCCAGCAGAAGGGACAGGTAGTATCCGTAACCGGCGACGGCACAAACGATGCACCCGCTCTTAACGCAGCGCAGGTAGGTCTGTCAATGGGCGACGGAACATCGGTTGCAAAAGAGGCAAGCGACATAACGATCCTTGACAACTCATTCAGCAGTATAACCCGCGCCGTGATGTGGGGACGCTCTCTGTATCAGAACATCCAGAGGTTTATACTCTTCCAGATGACTATCAACGTTGCGGCATGTATCATCGTGTTGACAGGCGCTTTTATCGGCACCGAATCCCCGCTGACAGTAACGCAGATGCTTTGGGTAAACTTAATTATGGATACTTTTGCAGCCTTGGCATTAGCCTCTCTTCCGCCGAGCGAGAAAGTGATGAATGAAAAACCCCGTAAAACGACTGACTTTATTATTACCCGTCCGATGTGGGCGCGTATTCTTGGCGTCGGCGTCTTTTTCGTATTGTTGCTGTTCGGTTTGATTCAGTATTTCAAACACACCGACATCACGGCATTAAGTCAGTTCAATATCTCCGAATTTGGCAGCAACTTCTTCAATTTCAGGCACGGCAATGGCTTGTCTGCTTACGAACTTTCGCTATTTTTCACAATCTTTGTGATGCTTCAATTCTGGAACATGTTTAACGCCAAATCTTTTATGACCGGCAAATCATCTTTCACTGCTATTGGCAGTTGCAGCGGGTTTTTAGCGATTGCAGCCGTCATCCTTGCCGGACAATGGCTCATTGTTACCATTGGCGGTGAGATGTTCAACGTTACGCCGCTTAGAATAGCCGATTGGGGTATCATCATCGGAATAACCTCACTTGTTTTGTGGTTCGGGGAGGTGATAAGGCTAATTAAGAGATAAGTTTTAGTGAAAATCATCGAAATACAGGATACAATGCTCGGCATCGCACCGATCGAACGGGATCCGGCATCTATTCTTAACCGTCTGTCGCATGTGGAAATGTATCTTTCTTCGATAGAAAAAATGCCGATACGTCGCCGTTGTGAATGGCTTTCCGTCCGGTTGTTGATAAGGGAAATTCTTGGGGAAGAAAAGGAAATTCTCTACCGTGAAAATGGTAAGCCGTATATTGCCGACGGTTCATACAATATAAGTATAAGCCATACCAAAGGTTATGTAGCGGTTATTCTTAATCCTCAAAAAAGGGTAGCCATAGACATAGAAACTATTTCGCCCCGCGTAAAAAACGTGATGCACCGCTTTATGAGTAACGAAGAACTTGAAAATACACCTCTTACCGGTGAAATTGTTTATTGGTTGCTTCACTGGTCGGCAAAGGAATCGGTATTCAAGTATATTGACGAATCGGGTGTAGATTTTCGGGAACACATTTATATTGCACCTTTTAAGCCTCTTCAAGGCGAGTGGGGTATTTTCCATGCTCAGGAAACAAAAACTGCAATACGGGAGACATTTGCCATAAATTATTATATAGCGGATGATTTTGTACTGACTGCGATCGGCTAACAATTAAATTATTTAAAGAAATTCATCTAAAAATTTGGTTATTAAAAAACTTTGCGTAATTTTGCCTCCGCTATGAATATAAGAAACATATATAGTAGCAGAAACAAGATGCCGGATACGGAAAGGTATGGTGTCAATAAATAGAAAACAAATTTTTCACAAATATTTGGTAGATTAAAAAAAGTGTTTTATCTTTGTCGCGGATTATGAAAACAAAAACTTTATATATCACAGAGAAAAGGACGCCGGATACTGAAAAATACCCGACGGTATATTGCATTTCCACTTATCAAGTGAAAGAACATTTGGATATGTCAAATATTTTGTTAACACACACACACACACACACACACACACACACACACACACACACTCGCACCTATTAATACCTTATATATTACGCGCACGCACGCACGCAGGCGCGAGATAATAAAAAAATATTTCATACGCAAGAAAGTTCAGAATTTGGGAGCAAGACTCCCTCTGCAATATACAATAAACTGTTCTACGCGCGCTGAAAGTTTTTCTGCACGTGTTGCAAATTCATTTACTGGCAACAATAATTCGATAATTAGAGACATCTATATAAAAATATTCATTTTTTATTTATTTAATTAATTTTTTATTATGAATTGTATTAAACATCCAGAAGTAGTAGCCGTATCAAAATGTGTTGAATGCGGCGCAGGACTGTGTTCGGAATGTGTTAAAGTTTCCGAGTACAGGAGAGACAACAAACCCTTTTGCAGGGATTGTAACTTTAATCTTATCAACGAATTGTTGAGAGACGACACGAAAGCAAAAAAGTGGCTATTGGCAAAATTGATAGCTAATGCTTTGTTTATTGTGTTAGGTACGATTGTTTTACTTGGCGGCGGAGATCCTATCTTCGCAGTCGTGGTAATTGCACTGGGAGGTATCCCTACCGCATGGAAACTATTTTCGCCTTCGAAAGAAGAAAAATGGGAAAACAAAATTGACGATGCGGTTGCAGAGTACAAAGGCACTGGCAGTGGATTTTTTAACAGCATTATTCGGTTTTTTATACGGGTATTGTTCACTGTTGTCGTAGGCGCTATTGCGGCGCCGATTCTTTTGATTGTGAATATTGTAAAATTTGTGAAATGCAATAACAGAATCAAAGGTTATGAAGATGAACTGGCAAATTTTGCTGACATTTAACAGATTACCTACCGGAACTGAGCGCAGGAGCAGGGGTGTTTTGCCCCTGCATTTGCCTGCGGTTCAAAATTTATTAAGAAAACATTTCAGTATAACATAAAATTTGTAAAATATGAACATAAAATCAACAACTGAGTCAGGTACGAGTACCTATGTCGGCAACTTTGACGAGTTGACCGGAATCTGTGACGGATTTGGTCCTGCTTATAGCCCCAAACCCGACTATCTGAAAATCCCTGCCCTTAAAACGCAGTCGGTGCACATCAAGGCGTCGATAAATGACGTGGACTATGGGATGTCGAACGTGGCAACTGCCGAAGATGCCAGGCAAAAGGCGTTCGCGCTTTTGCCTCCGCTCGCAACGCGCGTCTTGGCGGCGGCGACCGTCCTCGGATTGCCGGACGTTGTCCTGGTGCGTATCAAGGAGGTCGTCCGTAAAATCCGCGGCGACAGGGCGAAGCCTATCAAGGTTGAGCCGCTGTTGGAAGATGAGGAGCCGAAGAAACATATCTCTGTGTCACAGAAGAGTTTCAACGAGCAAATAGAACACTTTCACCAGCTGATTACCTACGTTGCCCCGCATCCTGAATATGCGCCCACGGAGGATGACTTAACCGTCCCGTCACTTCGTAAGTTAAAGGATAAGATGGGTATAACGAATGACGGTGCGCGGGAAGCGAACCGCATATTGGACGATGCACGCGATAAACGTAACGCATTACTATACGCTCCTGGCACCGGTATGATGGACACTGCACTCGCCGTAAAGGAATATGTAAAAGCCGCTTTCGGCACCAGGAGTCCGCAGTACAAGGCGGTGAAGTCAATTTCATTTAAAAATAAGAAATTCTAGGACGATTACAAGTAGCACCTGCGAAAAAGTAA
>JAISYU010000069.1 GCA_031269685.1 Dysgonamonadaceae bacterium
TTTCCGTTAATCTTTCCCATCTTCTTTAACAATTTAATTTTAGTTTATAAATAGTTTTTGTTATTTCTTTTCTCTTGTTTTTCCCTTAAGGTCTTTAAAGACTTTAAGGGCATTAAGGAATAAGAACGTTCTGAAAACGTCCTGAAGTCTCCGGGAAGAAATAAGAACGTTCTGAAAACGTCCCGAAGTCTCCGGGAAGAAATAAGAACGTTCTGAAAACGTCCTGAAGTCTCCGGGAAGAAATAAGAACGTTCTGAAAGTGTCCCAAAGTCTTCGGGAAGAAATAAGAATATTTTGAAAAAGTCTCGGAAATACTCCCTGCTCTTAGGAAATATTCCTGAACTTTCTTGTGTATCTGAAATTTTTTTATTATCTCGCGCCCGCGCGTAATATATAAGGTATGAATAGGTGCTGTGTGTGTGTGTGTGTGTGTGTGTGTGTGTGTGTGTGTGTGTGTGTGTGTGTGTGTGTGTGTGTGTGTGTTAACAAAATATTTGACATATCCAAATCATGCCCTGATTTAGAACCGACAATGCCTGACGTTATAAAGTACTTTTCCGTATTCGGCATCCTGTTTGTGATACTGTATATGACTTTTGTCTTCATATTGGCGGCAAAGGTACGCACTTTTTTTGAACAAACAATACCTTTTGCGAAAAAGTTTTTTTTGCAGCACAATATATAATCAGTCTTTCATGTTGTGAAAAACGTTTTGTACGTCTTCATCTTCGTCAAATTTTTCGAGCAGTTTCTCGATTGATGCGCGTTGTTCGGCGGAGACTTCTTTGTAATCGTTCGGTATCCACTCAAATTCGGCGCTGTGAATTTCGTATCCGTTTTCTTCGAGGTGCTTTTGGATTGCCGAGTTTGACTGAAATTCGCCGTACACGAAGATCGTGTTTTCTTCTTCATCCAATTCTATTTCGTCCACTCCAAAGTCTATCAGTTCAAGTTCGAGGTCTTCAAGGTTAGTGTTTTCTTTGGGCGTAATCTTGAATACGCATTTGTGGTCGAAAAGGAATTGCAGGCTTCCGCTGGTGCCGAGCGAGCCGCCGTATTTGTTGAAATAACTGCGGACGTTTGCTACGGTTCGCATGTTGTTATCGGTGGCGGTTTCGACGAGTATTGCAACTCCGAAGGGACCGTATCCTTCGTAGATTATCTCGCGGTAGTCCGCTGCGTCTTTTTGTGTAGCCCGCTTGATGGCTCTTTCCACGTTTTCTTTTGGCATGTTCTCTTTTTTCGCCTGCTGTGCGAGGATTCTGAGCCGCGGGTTGCTGTCTGGATCCGATCCGCCTTCCCGTGCGGCGATTGTGATTTGTTTACCGAGTTTTGTGAAAACGCGCGCCATATTGCCCCAGCGTTTCATTTTGGTTGCTTTCCTGTATTCAAATGCTCTTCCCATTGTCTTTGTTTATCTTAATGTTGCCCCGAGATTGTCTTCGAGGTTTTTACGGATTTTTGTCATAGTTGATTCTATTTGGTTCTCGTTGAGGGTTTTTTCTTCATCCAGCAACGTGAAACTGACTGCGTATGATTTTTTACCTTCGGGCAGGTTTTTCCCTTCGTACACGTCGAAGAGGGAGATTTCTTTCAGTATCTTTTTCTCTGCCCTAAGCGCAGTCTTTTCTATGTTGGCGAATGTGATGTTTTTGTCAATCAACAGCGCCAAGTCTCGCCTTACAGCAGGGAATTTTGGTATTTCCCGCTGGCGGATTGTTGTGTCGTTGTGCTCTTTTATAAGCGTATTCCAGTTTAGTTCGGCGAAATATGTTTCGGCGGAGATGTCGAATTGCTTCAGTATCGTTTTTGCGATTATCCCTACTGTTCCGATCTGTTTTCCCGGCAAGGTTTCTATCGACAGCGCGGAGGAGAATATTTCGCTGCTGAATGGTTTATATGCGAGTTTTTTGTTGTTTATACCGAGCCTCAGTATCAGGTTTTCGACGGTTGCTTTGAGTTCGTAGACTGATGTTTTTTCGGCTGGACGCAGCCAGTTGTTGTTTGCCGTGTCGCCTGTCAGCCATAGTGCAAGGTGAAATTCTTCGTTTATTGCAGCGAATTTGTTCTCATCCTGCGCCTTGCCCGGATTGAATTTGTATATGTTGCCGAACTCGTAGAGCCGGAGGTCGGGGTTTTTGTGGTTACGGTTGAAACGAATGGTTTCGAGTCCGCCGAAGAGCAGGGTTTGGCGCATTACATTGAGCTCGGCGCTTTGCGGGTTGGAGAGGTGTATGCAATTTTCAACGGGATATGTTGTCTGCGTTTCGTAGTATGAGGCTGATGTCAGCGAGTTGTTCAGTATTTCGTTGAAACCGTATCCGGTTAGTTGTTCAGATATAATGTTCTGGAGCTTACAGGACAGGTCGGTTGGCGTCCGGTACGAGAGGTTTGATTTGAGCGAGTCGCCTGTTTCGATATTGTTGTACCCATAAATCCGAAGTATGTCTTCTATTACATCTACGTCGCGGGTTACGTCCACCCTGTAAGCGGGTATTTCAAGCGACCATCCTTCGCCGGTTTTGTTCAGGATTTTTATTTCCAGGCTCTTGAGGATGGTTTCTATTGTTTCGGAAGGGATTTTTTTGCCCGACAGTTTCCATACTTTTCCGGCGGAAAGTTCGACTTTGGCGTTTGGCACCGGATTAGGATAGACGTCCTGTATTTCGCCGGTGATTTCACCTCCGGCTACTTCTTTTACGAGTATGGCTGCACGTTTGAGGACGTAAACAGTGTTGTTCGGGTCGATACCGCGTTCAAACCGGAATGATGCATCTGTGTTGAGACCGTGCCGGCGGGCGGTTTTCCTGATCCATGCCGGATTGAAATATGCCGATTCGAGGAATATGTCGGTAGTTGCGTCTTTTACGCCTGATTGCAGTCCTCCGAATACGCCTCCGATACACATTCCTCCTTCCCTGTTGCAGATCATCAAGTCACGGTCGTAGAGTGATCTTTCTTTCTCGTCGAGGGTAACGAATTTTGTTCCTTCAGGCAATGTCTTTACAGTTATCTCTTCGCCTGGTATTTCTTTCAGGTCGAATGCGTGCAACGGCTGACCCGTTTCGTGCAGGATAAAGTTCGTCACGTCTACTATGTTATTTATTGACCGTACGCCGATTGATTCAAGCCTGCGTTGCATCCATACGGGGCTTTCTTTTACCGTTACGTTTCTAATTGTCAGTCCGGAATAGCGCGGGCAGGCTTCTGTATTTTCCACTTTCACGGTTACGGCAGGTGAATGATTGTCGATTTTAAAGGCGTCGACGGAGGGCTTTTTAAGTATTGCGGGTTCTGAAGTTCTTAACGGCGAAGCTGCGAGGTATGCTGCAAGATCGCGTGCCACTCCGTAATGTGACGCGGCGTCTATACGGTTGGGTGTAATATCAACTTCGAGTATGTATTCGTTTTCGACCTTGTAATATTCGGCTGCCGGAGTGCCTGCTGCAACGCTGCCGGGCAAGACGATAATACCTTCGTGGCTTGTCCCGACGCCTATTTCGTCTTCGGCACAGATCATACCGTTAGACTCTACTCCGCGTATTTTAGATTTTTTGATGGTGAACGATTCTTCGCCCTGATATAGTTTTGTACCTGTGGTGGCAACTATGACGGTTTGACCGGCAGCGATATTTGGCGCTCCGCAGACTATTTGTTGAGGTTCGCCGTTGCCCAGGTCGACGGTTGTAACGTGCAAGTGGTCGGAATCGGGATGATCGACGCAGGTTAATACTTTGCCGACAACAAGACCTTTCAGTCCGCCGCGTATGGATTCAACTTCTTCTATTCCTCCGGTTTCAAGTCCGATAGAAGTCAGTGCATCCGCCGTCTGTTCGGGGGTGAGCGTGAAGTTGAGAAACTCTTTGAGCCAGGTGTAGGATATATTCATTATTCAGGAATGATTTCAAAAACAGGCTGCAAAGGTAGTGATTTTTAGGAGAAACAAAAAAATTTTCAAGTATTTATTATAAAAGCAGGCACTTACATATTTTTATGCGTCTGTGTATATGTGAGAACTTTTATTTATCTTTGCAAAGTTTATTTCTACCCCAAAAATGAAGATCAGTATTATTCTTATCTCTTACAATCAACAGCAGTACATACGGGATTGCCTTGACGGACTCATCTTCCAGGATCTCCCGTTTGAATATGAGATTGTTGTTGCCGACGATTGCTCGACGGATGATACCCTGAAGATTATCGAAGAATATTTAAACAGGGCAAAGATGAATTACCGTATCCTGCCAACTTCACAAAACTTAGGTATGCACCGGAATTACAAACGGGCATACACGGCATGTCGGGGCGAATATATCGCTATTCTCGAAGGTGACGACTACTGGACGGCGCCGGACAGGCTTGCAAAGCACGTCAACTTTCTGGATAACCACAGGGAATGTGTGTTGAGTTTCAATAGGTATATCTCGCTTTACGAGCAAAGTTTACGTTTTGAAATCCCCAAATGGAACCATGACGGCGATTATTATTACATCACCGCCGGCGATATGGCTTCCGGTAACAAAATGGGTAATCTGTCCACTTGCGTATTCCGTCGTTCCGTATTGCAGAAGATGACCGAAGACCTGTTTGAAATGGGCTTTGCAGACTGGTTTCTCGGCTTGTTTCTGGGGCAACATGGGTTGTTGGTTAAACATAAAGACTTGTCTTCCGTATACAGGATTCATTCCAAAGGTTTGTGGAGCGGAAATACCGGTACAGAGCACACACAAAGTATTTGTCAAATGATAGACTTGTATAATAAATGCCTTGACTACAAATATAACGAAGAATTTACCGGATTGAAGCGATATTATCAAAACCAAGGGAAATTCTTTACTTACCGGAACTTACGGACATTGATTCCTCCTGTAATTACAATAGCCGTCAGGTTGATTATACCCAAACGAATACTTGATTCTATTAAAAGAAGATTATTACAATGACAGACAATAACACAAGGGTTTCCATCGCAATGGCAACTTACAACGGCGAACGCTATCTGCGTCAACAGTTGGACTCCATCCTGCGGCAGACACACAGTGACTTTGAACTTGTCATATGTGATGACTGCTCGACGGATTCTACCTGGTCTATTTTGCAGGAATACCTGGTAAAAGATCCTCGCCTGCACTGCTACAAAAACGAACAGAACCTTGGATACAGAAAGAATTTTGAGAAAGCAATCAATCTCTGTCAGAGTGATTACATTGCTTTTTGCGACCAGGATGACATCTGGCTCGAATACCACCTCGAAACGTTGCTTGCAACTATTGGTGATAAACAACTATGCTGCGGAAAATTCCTGTTCATTGACGAAACAGAGAACCTTATTGGAAATGCAGAAGCAGAACATGGAAAAACTCTCGTGAAATACGCAGAAGACGACCATAAAAGGCTTAAATACCTGCTTTATAACAGTCCTTTTTATCAGGGAGCGTCAATGCTTATACACAAATCGCTTGTTCCTAACGTTTTTCCAATACCCGGCACAATGTCTCACGACTTATGGATAGCATCCCTCTGTTCCGCATCCCGTTCATTTGCCTCTGCCGACAAAGTTATAACCCTTTGGCGACAGCACGGTAATAATACTTCCTACGACAAGCGTCTTGTTACAACAAACGTCATTAAAATAACAAGAGACATTTCATATCAAAAGATAAGAAGCGGCAGGGAAAGCCGTTATGAACAGTGCTGCGAACTGCTGAAGCGTGTACCTGATATGGACATTGATATTAAAAACACGATAATCTCGGCGAAAAATTTCTACCGGAATTCAGATAAGATGCTTTTCCGTATTCTTTACACTCCTATTTTCCTGGCAAACATAAGAGATAACCTCCGGCGCAAGCCAAAGTGGATTTGGACACTGTTGAGACTGGCGCGTTTTTGGATATATTACAAATAGTACTATTGCTTTATATTAAATTCGATTACAATGACAGACAGCAACACAAGGATTTCCATCGCAATGGCAACTTACAACGGCGAACGCTATCTGCGTCAACAGTTGGACTCCATCCTGCGGCATACACACAGTAACTTTGAACTTGTCATCTGTGATGACTGCTCGACTACCACCTCGAAACGTTGCTTGCAACTATTGGCAACAAGCAATATATCTCGCGAATTTTTCTCCAAACAAAAAAAAGTGTATCTTTGCAAGTCAATTTTAAACTATGTCTGATAAAATAGTCAAGACACCCTTGATGAAGCAATATGCCAGTATAAAACGGGAACACCCGGACGCTATACTGCTCTTCCGAGTGGGAGACTTCTATGAAACTTTCTCGGAAGACGCAATCGCTACAGCCGAAATACTCGGTATAACACTTACCAAACGAAACAACGGACCTGCCGCGCAATTCGTCGAACTTGCAGGATTCCCACACCACGCTCTCGATACTTACCTGCCTAAATTAATCCGTGCCGGTCGACGCGTCGCTATATGCGACCAACTCGAAGACCCGAAACTCGCAAAAGGACCCGTCGTCCAGCGAGGAATCACCGAACTGGTTACTCCCGGTATCCTTGTCAATGACAACGTGCTTAATCATAAAGAAAATAACTTCCTCGCAGCAGTGCATTTCAATAAAAACATACTCGGAATCGCATTCTTTGACTTCTCTACCGGGGAATTCCTCACAGCAGAAGGAACAGCAGATTATATTGACAAACTGATAAACAACTTCGCACCAAAAGAAATCCTTATCGACCGCCGGCGAAAGCAACAGTTCACCGATACATTCGGAACCCGACTGCCAACTTTCGAAATGGACGACTGGATATTCACGGAAGACACAGCCAACAGTCGCCTGCTACAACAATTTGAAACCTCAAGCCTGAAAGGTTTCGGCATACAACAACTAACTAACGGAATCATCGCCGCGGGAACCGTACTGTATTACCTTGATATTACACAGCATACCAAAACAAGCCACGTCACTGCAATCCGCAGGATAGAAGAAGACCGTTATGTCAGGCTGGACAGATTCACAGTCAGATCCCTCGAACTGCTCGAACCGATGAACGAAGGAGGAAAATCACTCCTAAACGTACTTGACCGAACAATTACCCCGATGGGCTCACGACTGATGAAACGCTGGCTCGTATTTCCACTTAAAGAAGTAAAACCGATAGAAGACCGCCTCTCGGTCGTGGAATACTTCTTCCAACAACCCGAAGCCAGAGACTTGTTGGAAAAACAGTTCAACCTCATCGGAGACCTTGAAAGAATAATCTCAAAAGTAGCAGTCGGTCGGGTCAACCCCAGAGAAGTCATGCAACTCAAAACTGCCCTCGCCGCAATAGAACCCGTACGAACAGCCTGCCTCGAATCCGGTAACCAGTTTCTTTGCAAAACCGGCGACCAACTCAATCCCTGCGACATTATCCGCCGGAAAATAGAACACGAAATAACCGCCGACCCACCCGCAATCGTAAACAAAGGGAACGTAATAGCAGACGGCGTCAATGACGAACTCGACAACCTGAGGACAATCGCCCATTCCGGCAAAGACTATCTCCTGAAAGTACAGCAGCGCGAAAGCGAACGAACCGGGATCCCTTCTCTCAAAGTAAGCTTCAACAACATATTCGGATACTATATTGAAGTCCGTAATACCTACAAAAACAAAGTGCCGACCGATTGGATACGAAAACAAACAATCGCACAGGCAGAACGGTACATTACAGAAGAACTGAAAACATACGAAGAAAAAATACTTGGGGCAGAAAACAAAATACTCGAACTTGAAACACGAATATTCAACGACCTCGTACAGGAACTAATCCAATACATCCGAACAATCAAAACCAATGCCGAACTCGTTGCACGACTCGACTGCCTGCTATCATTCGCCAAAACGGCACTGCAAAACCACTACATCCGACCACAGATCAACGAAGAAAACACCATTGACATCAAAGCCGGACGGCACCCCGTCATCGAAACCCAACTCCCGTCTGACGAAGCCTATATCCCGAACGACGTTTACCTTGACGACCAGTCACAACAAATCATCATCATCACAGGACCGAACATGGCAGGAAAATCCGCACTCCTCCGCCAAACAGCACTCATAACCCTGATGGCGCAAACCGGATCATTCGTCCCAGCCGAATCTGCCGTCATCGGACTGGTAGACAAAATCTTCACCAGGGTCGGCGCGAGCGACAACATATCACTCGGCGAATCAACATTCATGGTCGAAATGAACGAAGCTGCCGACATCCTCAACAACCTCTCCTCGCGCAGCCTGATACTATTTGACGAACTTGGGCGAGGAACATCAACCTACGACGGAATATCAATCGCATGGGCAATCGTCGAACACATCCACGAAAACCGGAAGGGTCCGGCAAAAACGCTGTTCGCAACACATTACCACGAACTCAACGAAATGGAACACTCATTCCGACGGATAAAAAACTTCAGCATATCAGTCAAAGAAGAAGCAAACAAAGTAATATTCCTCCGTAAATTAGTTAGAGGCGGCAGCGAACACAGTTTTGGTATCCATGTAGCAAAAATGGCTGGAATGCCGCCAAGCATAATCAGCCGCAGTAATGAAATCCTGCAACACCTGGAAACAACCAACCAAAGGTCAGGTATAGCCAAACCCGTGAAACGAATCGCACATGAACGCGAAGGATACCAACTCAGCCTGTTCCAGGTAAGCGATCCTGTACTGTCGCAAATCAGCGACGAAATCAAAAAACTCGACCTGAACAATCTCACGCCGATAGAAGCGCTGAACAAACTGAACGACATCAGGAATATGCTGAAATCATAATAATATTTTTTCAGAAAAATGTACAAACAATACATTTTGCGAAAAGATTATTAATTATTAATTATTTTTCCGTACCTTTGCAGCCGATTTTGGTGGCGAACTTTCCTATCCTGGGGAAGGACGCTGAAAAGGGAATCAGGTGAGAATCCTGAACAGACCCGCTGCTGTAAGCTCTTTATAAACCGTTGAAAATCTTTAAGCCACTGATGGAAACCATTGGGAAGGCATCAACGGAGGAGTAAGTCAGAAGACCTGCCAAATGAAACAGTTTTAAGGCTTTCGAGGAATAAAGCCGGAGACAGACGAGGAGCAGGATTGCTGATATTAGTTTATGCTGCACCAAAGTTTATCCCGAAATAATATCTTCGAAGGCTGTTTAGAGGATTAAACAGTCTTTTATGAATAGCAGGAAAGCGTTTACTGCGTGCGCGTTGATTATTCTGGCGATTAGTGTTGCGGCGCAGAACAGTTTGGATAGTTTGCTGCCACTTAAGGAAGTTACGGTAGTAGGAGAGCGTTATCGGGAAGTCATACCGTCACAGCGTCTTTCGGGAGAGCGATTGGAGGCGTTGAACAGTTTTTCTGTTGCCGACGCCATAAGGTATTTTTCCGGTGTACAGATAAAGGATTACGGAGGTATCGGCGGACTTAAGACCGTAGATATACGCAGTATGGGGACTAACCACATGGGGGTGTTCTATGATGGAATCGAGCTTGGTAATGCTCAGAACGGTCAGGTTGATTTAGGAAAATTTTCTTTGGATAACATAGAAGAAATATCGTTATATAACGGTCAGAAGAGCGAAATTTTCCAGTCGGCAAAAGATTTCGGATCTTCCGGTTCGGTATATTTGCGTACGCGCCGCCCAAAGTTTTATGAAAACAAGAAATTCAATGTCAGGTCTTTTATAAGGGGAGGTTCGTTTGATTTAATAAATCCTTCGGTATTGTGGGAACAGAAGATTTGCAATAATGTTGCGTCGTCGGTTAATATAGAGTTTCTTGATGCTTCGGGAAAGTACAAGTTTCGTTACCGTAGGGTATTGTCCGACGGTTCTACTGCTTGGGATACTACCGCTGTCAGGGAAAATGGTGATTTAAGGGCGATTCGGGTTGAGGGAGGATTAAACGGGTACATTGAAGGTGGAAAATGGGACGCCAAGGCTTATTTCTATGATTCGGATCGTGGTATTCCTGGCGCTATTGTTAATAATGTATGGAAACATTATGAACGTCAGTCTGACAGGAATTTCTTTACGCAGGGATCGTTTCAAAAGAAATTATCCGACAGTTATGATTTCCTTGCCAATGTTAAGTATGCGAATGACCGGATGCACTATATCAATCCTGATAGTACGTTGATGTATATTAATAATACTTTTTTGCAGCAGGAACTTTACGTTTCGGTAGCCAATAAGTATTCTCTTACCGGGAATTGGGATATAAGTTTATCCTCTGATTATCAATATAACATATTAGATGCGAGTCTTCGTGACTTTATTTATCCTAAGCGTCATACATTTCTTTTATCATCCGCCACTGCTTTTGAGTATTGGAGGATAAAGGCGCAGGGGAGTGTATTAGGGACTTTTGTGTTTGAGGATGTGAAGAAGATAGAGCGCTATTCTGATGATGAGTTGTTACCGGGAGTACAGAGGGGCACCCCTGATGACAAGAGGGAGATAACGCCTGCGGTGTTTGTATCATATAAACCGTTTCACTGCAAAGATTTCAACCTGCGGGCGTTTTACAAGCATATTTTCCGTATGCCGACCTTTAATGATTTGTACTATCCTGAGATTGGTTACATTCATCTTGAGCCTGAGTACACTATACAGTACAATTTGGGTTTCATGTATGACAAAGAAATTAAATACGGCAGAAAATTTTCAAGGTTTCTTGTAAAAGTGGACGCCTATTATAATGAAGTTGACAATAAAATTGTGGCTGTTCCCGGAAAGAGTGGAGGTTTGTACAGGTGGATGATGATTAATTTCGGCTATGTTGAGATTCGCGGCATTGATGTTAATGTTAGGACTACATTTAATCCTTTTCCCGACGGAGTATTTAATTTTAATTTAAGTTATACTTACCAGCGGGCGCAGGATTTTACGTATTCCGACGAAGAAATTTCTTATGGGGGACAGTTACCTTATATTCCGTGGCACAATGGCTCGGTTATTTTGAATGGAATTTACCGTTGGTGGGATATTAATTACAGTTTCCTTTACTCAGGCGAGCGTTATCATTACTCAGCCAACATTCCGATAAACTATGAGCGTCCATGGTATACCCATGACATGTCTGTTGGGAAGAAGTTTTGTTTTGGGAAGTTTAATTGTAAGGTTACGGCGGAGATAAATAATTTATTGGATCAGCAGTATGATGTTGTGTTAAATTATCCGATGCCTGGGAGGAATTATAAAATCATTTTGAAGACAGAGATATGAAGAACATTTACTTATTTTTAGTTTTTGCGTTCCTTGTTTTGTTTTCGTGCAGGGAAGAGATGGAAGTGTTTAAGCAGGAAGAGGAAACGGTTGCCGGATCGGAAGATATTGGCATTTCGGGCTTTTATTTGTTGAACGAAGGCAACATGGGAAGTAACAAATCTACATTGGATTATTACGATTACGGGACTGGGGATTATAATCGTAATATATTTGGTTCGGCGAATCCGTCTGTTCCGAAGGAACTTGGTGATGTTGGCAATGATATTAAGATTTACGGTGAAAAACTTTACGCTGTTATTAACTGCTCCAACAAAGTGGAGGTCATGGACAAATATACGGCTAAAAGAATTGGACAAATAAACATCCCTAACTGTCGTTACATCAGGTTTGAGGGGCGTTATGCGTACGTAACATCGTATGCGGGACCGGTTGAATTGAATCCTGAGTACAAACAGTTGGGTTACGTTGCCAAAGTTGACACTGCGACGTTAGAAGTTGTGGACAGGTGTATGACAGGATTCCAGCCGGACGAACTTGAGATATATGGGGGCAGGATATATGTTGCTAATTCCGGTGGATATATGTTTCCGAATTACGAAAGCACGGTTTCGGTGATCGATATTGCGACTTTCACTGAGATTGATAGGATTGAGGTTGCCCGCAATCTGCATCATTTGAGGATTGACCGTCATGGGATGTTGTGGGTTACGTCTCGGGGTGATTATTACACGCAACCGTCGAGGCTGTATTACATTGACACAGGTACAAACAGGTTAATTGACTCCCTTAACATTGCTGTTTCCAATTTTCATCTTGATGGGGATTCATTATATATATACAGTGTTGAGTGGTCATACGTTACGATGAGCAATACGGTAACTTACGGCATAGTAGATGTAAATAAAAAGGAAATCATCACGCATAATTTCATCACTGACGGTACTGACGCCAAGATAAAGATACCGTACGGCATCATTGTCAATCCTGTAACGAAAGATATTTACGTTACGGATGCAAAAAATTACGTTTCACCTGGCACACTTTATTGTTTTGGCAGCGATGGGAAACAGAAGTGGAACGTTAGGACGGGAGATATTCCCGCTCATTTTGTTTTCCTGTACGAAACTTCGGACAAATAAAATTATTTCACATATTAAATTTAAAAGAATATGAAACAGATCATCTTTATTTTGCTTATTGTCGTCGCAAATAATCTTTACGGCGTCAGTCCTTACATTTCCAAGGTTTATGAATACAGTCCTGCGCCCGGACAATTCATTAACGAGTTACCTGAATACGAAACGGACGACACAGGCAACGATATGCGCCTCAAGGCAGAGGAATGTATCGCCGAAGACGAGCGTATCCTTATCTCACTTGGTGGTTACGGTGGTTATGTTATCTTTGGTTTCGACCATCTTGTCGAAAATATCGCCGGAGAATATGATTTTAAGATCCTTGCTAATGCTTTCTACGCCAATGCGAATCCTAATCCATACGCACCGAAGAAAGGGGGGTCCTGCGAGCCGGGTATTGTGATGGTATCTTACGATGCGAACGGGAATTATAAGCCTGATGACGAATGGTACGAACTTGCTGGCAGCGAATATGGCAAGCCGGAGACAATAAAAGACTATCAGATTACCTATTATCGCCCTGATCCCAACAAAATACCGACACCGGACAATAATTACCCGTATCTGAATGACACAACTTACATTAAATGGACAACAAATGGGCATGGGGACGGTTATCTTTCGCGCAATGTATATCATTTACAGTCTTATTTCCCCCTATGGACGGATGAGGATCATCTAACCTTTGAAGGCGACAAACTTAACGACAATTATGTCGACGAAAGCGGAAACGGGACTTACTATGTTCAATATGCGTACGAATATGGTTACGTTGACAATCACCCAAATAATGATACGGGATCAAATTTTGATATTTCGTGGGCTGTTGATAAGAGTGGGGGAGTGGTTAACCTGCCCGGGATACACTTCGTAAAGGTTATGACCGGCGTAAACCAGTATTGTGGATGGCTTGGCGAGACTTCAACCGAAGTAATGGGCGCTCAGGACTTACATTTATTGCCTTGGGTCGGCGGTACGGAAAAGATTTCCGATGTAAAACGCAATCAATTCGTCAAAATTATGGAAAACCCCGTAAAAGATATGCTGACAATCGTATCAAATAAGAATATAGATGCAGAAATTTACAGTATACACGGAAAATTACTGCTTAATATAAAATTATATCAGGGTATGAACAAAGTATATCTCAATAACATTGACGCAGGAATATATATTCTCAAATGCGATACAAATAACATTAAATTCATCAAAAAATAATTTAACAAAAATATGCTTTTGTTTAGGAATAATAATTTTGCAGTCGACTGCAATTACTTTGTAGTTGACTGTAATCTGTCGGAAGTTAACTGCAACTACTTTGTAGAAACCTCTAATTTACTTGCAGTTAACGATAATTCATTAGTAGAAGAATACAAATTACATATATTGGACAGCAAATAATCTGTAATTGGATAAAAATAATATATTAATAAATTTAACAAAAATATGAATAAAACTAAGACAATGATTTTAGCCGCAATGTTAATTATTGCCGGCAAAATATGTTCGGAAGAAATCATTACACTTGACCTTTCTTCCCCAACGCATCCTTCGGTCATCGAAATTGATGATGAAAAAGGATGCTGGACGGAAACTTATAACACAGAAGACGCTTACCGTACAATCAAGTTCGGTATCTTTGACCTTAATCATATTCCGGGAGGTTTCGGCGGAACTGATGTCGGCGGAGGAATGTCTTACTGGGACGGATTTACAATTAGTGTCAACGGAGACAGTAATGATTACGGCGAACCCGGAATGTCGGACGGTTGGTTGCCGCATCAGTGGGGTTGTATGGCTGGTGGGGGAATCAAAACCGACGATAACGGTAACCCAATTACCGATCAGTCAGGGAAAATATCAGTCGAGAAAGGAATACCTTACCTTGTCGCTTACTGGGGATATTATATGGAAATGTTTGGCGACGGTGAGCCGTGCCTGCAAATAAATTTTAACGACGGAAACATGTATATGCCTCTCGGAATTTATATTAATAATCATCCTTGGCCCTATTACGGCAATATACACGGAGATGGATTCGCCGGTAAATTCGATTCGGAAGGCGATTTCTTTAAACTTACCGTCCACGGTCTCAATGAGGTAGGGGAAGATACAGGTATCTCCGTCGAACATATACTCGCGGAATTCAAAAATGGAGAACTGCATCAAAATCCAGACTGGCAATACGTCGATATTTCATCATTGGGAGCAGTAAACGGAATATATTTCACAATGGAAACATCCAATGAAGACCCTGTTTACGGACCAAACACCGCAGTTTATTTCTGTCTCGACAAACTTTCGGTTAAATCCCTAACAGATGACCATATCCCATCCCGACCAACAGGTTTACTTGCCGATGCTCACGAATCGGGATTCAATATCTCATGGAATCCGTCCACATCTGCCGATGGAGTCAAAGGTTACAACGTATATCTCGGAAATAATTCGCCGATATTCACCACAAACACAAACTACTCCTTCCAAAACCTTAATCCATACACCTCGTATAAAGTTTCGGTCGAGGCAATATCAAATAATGACTTCAATTCACCAAAAGCATCGGTAACAGTAAAAACTACCGACGAAACACCGCCGACTATACCCGAAAACCTTTCCGGTGAAACCACAAAATATACAATGACTCTCGCCTGGAATCCTTCTACCGATAACGTAAAAGTAACCGAGTATCACATATTCCTGAATGGCGAACGGCAAAAACGAGTCTCAATCACCCAATGCACATTAACAGGACTCGATCCCGAAACTTCTTACATAGTAGAAGTAGAAGCACGTGACGATGCCGGAAATAAATCCGAAAAAGCGTCCATAATACTCTCAACAACAAACGGGACTATTATCCAAAACCTGAATAATATCCAGGAAAAACCAACGAAAATATACAATCTATACGGTGCGGAAGTAAATAACCAAAATATTTCCAATCTACCCAAAGGAATATATATCCTCAAATATAAAAATATAGCGAGAAAAATCATAATACAATAATAATAATATGTTTAATTCAAAAATCAAAAGAGTATGAAGCGAAGAAAATTCATCTTTTTAGTGGCTATCGCTTGCTTAATGCTGAGCATCGCCACCTCGTGTGTGAATAAAAGTAGCACACAGAACCCTCAAAGCGTCGGTGACACACTGACGCTGAACTTGCAAAGGGATTCGTTTACGTATGTGCCCAGCATTCCAAACAGCTGCAGATACGGCGAATTCTGGACGGGAACTTATGGAAACAATGGCGGTTTTAACTCCGGCGAGTTCCATTTCTCCCATAACTCCGGCGTCGACACATTCAGTTACTGGGGCGGATTTACCCCTTCAAAAGACGCCGACGCCCGCTGTTTCACCATCAAGTGTTACACGGGTGACAGTTGTCAATGCCAATCTGCAAATTTACCGTGTGGTCAAGACTCATTAGACGGTAGTTGGGGTTGGATTCACAATCAGTGGGGCTGTATGGCAGGTCATGGTTTGGATTCTATTTATCAAGAGAGCCAAACAGCGCCTTATCTTGTCGCTTATTGGGATTATTATTCCGATACGCAAGGACAG
>JAISYU010000087.1 GCA_031269685.1 Dysgonamonadaceae bacterium
AGCGACCTGACCGGTAAAATCTTTGATGCAAGCCGGAGGCAATGCCGCGCGCTAATCGCAATCCGCAAATTAGTTTCCGCGCAGAAATTCAGCGCGACGGAAGCCATTGCCGACGCTGCGGTGAAAGTTTATACCATGCTTATGGAATCGGGCAATATCAGCCGTAAACCATACGAAGACCAGGCGGGATACATCGAATCCGTCATCAGGCTTGTCTCATCCGGCGGGGAATATTATGAGGACGTGCAGACGGTTTCTGAGGATGCGCCGTCAATCAATGAAAGGATCGCCGAACTTGTCGCCTCGAACGAACTTTTTAAAAATCTGCTCGAAGAGCGCGACGCGCAGTCAATCCTCAAGCCCGGCTTGACGTTCAAGCAAATCAGGAGGGAAATTGAACCGATATACCGCAAAATCGCAGCCATCGTCAACGCGAATGCTGGGGCGGACACATCGCCCGCTTTCTCGGCGCTGATAAACCTGCTAAATCCCGAAATCGACCGCCTGAATATGGAAAACCGCCGCGTAAGGTACAGCGTCGCACGTTGCAGGGTGGAAGAAATACCGTCTTCGCCCGCTACCGGATTGCCCATCACGCCGACCCCAGAGGTGTTTTATATCTCCTGGAAGAAAAACGCGGAGACGGGATCGGTAGAGGAAACAACGACCCTCCTCGAACTCGGCAAAGACTACAACCTGGCGTTTAAAGATAACCTCGAGCCGGGCAACGCGCAGTGCATCATTCGCGGAAAAGGCGGATACAAAAACAAAAAGACAGTTTCTTTCAGCATCACAGACGCCTTATAAATAATCATGAAAGATTAAGAACCGAGGGTCGGGAATAAAAATCTTCCATATAAAGCCCTTAATTTTCAACTCCCAACTATTTTTAATAACTTTGCAGCCTTAATTATAATCATCATAAGTCATGAACAAGTTATCTATTATCGACCGCATGACGGTCAAAGTAAAAAATTACACAACAGGGCTAACTTCCCTGCTGTCAGTATTAATCGTCTGCCTTTATTCGTGCACGTGCGGCACGGAGCAGGAAATAAATTCTACCGAAATAGCGGGAAATCATCCAATCGTACTCGACAAACCTGCATCACATTTCTTTGAAGGAGCAGTGCTCGGTAACGGCGGAATGGGTGTAATAGTACGTACATTCCCTGATGCTATATATTTCCACTTCGGACATAATAATGTGTGGGATATACGGATAGCCGAAAACAACAGAGAGAAAATCGGAACATTTGAAGACATATTCCAACGTGTAAAGGCGCTTCCACAAGAAATGAAATCCGTGTACAAAGACAAGTTCTTTAAAGATTACATCGAAATGGTGCAAGAAAACTACAACAAATTATACCCCAGACCATTCCCCTGCGGAACTGTACTGCTCGGTTTCGACCGCCGTGAAACAGAATTACTCGGACACAATCTAAATATTGCAAACGGACAGTGCAAAATCAAACTTAAACATAAAGAACAAACATTTTTCCTGGAAGTCTTTGCAGATATGGAAGAAGATAAGTTACGTTTCCGTCTCGTAAATGAAAATAATGAGCCGGTAGCATCACTCTTTAACCGGTTCAGGGTAGTGCCTGACCCGCATGTGCCACGCGATATTCCCGAATATAAAAACATTGTGACGGAAACAACACTCGGATTTACACAAGTCCTACCCTACCTGGAACCCGATAAATACAACCCCACAGGACACCCGAAAGACAAAGCATTCAGACTCGAAGCGAAAATAAACGCAGAAATCACAGGTGGCGTACACTACAACACGGCAGGAATCGCAAGACCTTTACGAACGCTAGAAAAATACATAGTCAAAAACGAAGCCCCGTTCGTAGGTTGCATATCCCTGAAAGAAGGATTGGCAAGCGAAGTAAATAACTTAAATGAACCGCTTAACGTCGATAATAAAACATTCGAGACGGCAAAAGCCAACTCGGTAGATATATGGAAATCATACTGGGATAAATCCGGCGTAATACTCGCCGACAAAGAATTAGAGGCAACATGGTACAGGAATCTGTATTTCATGAACTGTGCGGTGAAAGAAGGAGTTACATGTCCGGGATTATTCGCAAACTGGAGTTTTGGCAATATTGGCACCGCATGGCATGGAGATTATCACATGAATTACAACACCCAGCAACCATTCTGGCTCACATTCTCATCGAATCACTTAGAAAAGAACCTGCCATACGTAGACATGATTCATAAATTATTACCCGTCAGTCGCGCATGGGCAAAAGATTACTACAAGATGCGCGGCGCGTTCTTCCCACACTCAGCCTATCCGGTGGATATGACACTTCACCCGTACCCGTCACCGGAATGGGGATGGGAAGTGTTTGAAACACCGTGGTCGGTGCAAGGTCTTTGGTGGCATTACGTATATTCCGGCGACCTGGACTTCCTCCGCCAACAAGCCTTTGAACCCATCAAAGACGCCGTCCTGTTCCTCGTCGATTACATGAAACGCGACGACGCGCACGGTCAACAATGGGGTGACGACTGCTACCATATCTTTCCATCGGTACCACCCGAACTGTACGGCATTCAACCCGGCTTCCTGCATAACTACGACACGCAAGCAGATTTAACACTCGCAAAGTTTATCTTTAAAGCATTCATAGAAGCCGTAAATGTACTCGGTAACAAAGAGCAAAATGCAGAACTTATAACAGAGGTCGAAACGATCCTAACCAAAATACCCGACTATTCCACTGTCACCTCAGACAGGTACGGCGAAATTTATACGTCGGTACCTAACGAAACAGATAAAATTGTATATAATTGCCCGGCAAATCTTATGCACGTCTTCCCAGGCGAAGAATACGGCATCGACGCACCGAAAGATGTTTACCAAAAACTCGTAAATACACTAAACGCCCACCAAAACGAAGGCGGCAACGATATAGTTTTCCTAAGCATCATAGCAGCCCGCCTCGGTAAACTTGACGTCGAACGGTTCAAACGGCAAATACGGTACGCAACCCTCGTAAACGGCACAACAACGGACAAAGTTATGCAGGTCGGAGGACGATACAGCGACTTGGGAGAGTACGATTTCATGGCGCACATGGGAATCTGGTTCGAAAACTTCGCACTGCCCGCCGTCATCAACGAATGTCTCATGCAGAGCTACGACGGCAAAATCAGACTCTTCCCAAACTGGAACAAAAAAGTCGACGCCTCGTTCAGTAACATTAGAGCTGCAGGCGCTTTCCTTGTAAACTGCACACTCAAAAACGGAAATATACAACACTTTTCAATACTTAGCGAAAAAGGGAAGCCGTGCACAATAGTTAACCCATTCCCCCAACACTCCGTAAAACTATATCGCAACGGCAAAAAAGCAGAACTTCTAAAAGGCGACATAATTCAATTCCAAACCGAGGCAAATGAACGGATAGAAATAAAACGCGGCAATAAGATTTAGAAAGATGATAGAAATAATACCCGCAATAGACATCATAGATGGCAAATGCGTGAGATTATCACAGGGAAACTACTCGCTTCGTAAAACCTACAGCGAAAATCCGGTAGAAATAGCAAAAGAATTTGAAGATCACGGTCTGCGGCGGCTGCATGTCGTTGACCTCGATGGAGCAAAAGCTAACCGGATAATAAACCACAAGACGCTGGAAAACATCGCGACACGAACATCTCTCATCATTGACTTCGGAGGTGGAGTCAAATCGGACGCAGATATAGAAATAGCATTCCAAAGTGGGGCGGAGATGGTTACGGGAGGCAGTATCGCCGTCCGAAAGCCGGATATATTCCTTTCATGGCTAAAAAAATACGGTCCGCAGAAAATAATACTCGGTGCGGATTGCAAAGAAAATAAAATAGCAGTAACCGGCTGGACGGAACATACAGACACCGAACTGATGCCGTTTATTACTCACTGGCGACATCAGGGTGTCAGGCGAGTAATTTGCACCGACATCAGTAAAGATGGCATGTTGGAAGGAACTAATACGGAATTATATGCGGAAATAATCGCCCGCGAACCGGAACTGTTCCTTATTGCCAGCGGAGGGGTCTCTTCTGTGCGTGATATTGAAATACTCGAAGAGGCGCATATCCATGGCGTGATTATCGGTAAGGCAATATATGAGGGACGGATAGCTTTACGGAATCTATTGCGGTTCCTGGAGGAATAATTTCCGGCAATACTGTCTTACTTCGCATACACCTTTCAATTTTTTCAGAACGGCATTCCACTTGCAGTTGTTCTATTTCTTTCCGGAGGCATCTCGTCCTTAAGGCTGTTCACCCTCGATCGCAGATCCTCTTCTTCCAACAGCCTGTTTTCGTTCAGATTTTGGAAGCGGGCAAACTTGTCGACAAATTCCAGGAAGACATCGCCGGTTTTACCATTACGGTGTTTGGCAACAATGATTTGCGCTTTACCACGCAGATCATTCTGATGCTCGTCTTCAAAAATCTTGTAGTATTCCGGTCTGTGGATAAAGCAGACAATATCGGCATCCTGTTCGATTGCGCCAGATTCGCGGAGGTCGGATAGTTGGGGAAGTCTAACCGTCGGACCATCTTTGCCGGTTCCTGTACGGTCTTCTACTTTACGGTTTAACTGCGAAAGAGCAATAATAGGTATGTTAAGTTCCTTTGCCAGAGATTTAAGGTTACGGGAAATAGTACTTACTTCATTTTCCCTGCTGCTTGAAAAATTCATCATACCACTTGCATTCATGAGTTGCAGGTAGTCGATAAGGATGCACTCTACATGGTGCTCACGCACAAGTCGCCGCGCTTTGGAACGAAGTTCAAACACCGAAAGGCTTGCCGTATCGTCTATATAAATCGGTGCGCCGTATAGTTTGTTTATCATAATATCAAGTTGTTCAATTTCATGGGGAGCAAGTCTGCCACTTCTGATTTTCTCGCCTTCAAGCTGAGTAACGTTCATAATAAGCCTGTTTACAAGTTGTATATTAGGCATCTCAAGAGAGAAAATTGCAACCGGGGTTTTGAAATTTACTGCCATATTCTTAACCATCGAAAGCACGAACGCAGTTTTTCCCATTGACGGACGGGCAGCGATAATAACCAGGTCACCCTTTTGCCAGCCTTGTGTAATCTTGTCCAGAGCGTCAAAGCCACACTGAACACCGCTCATCTTGTCCTGATTCTGATACCGATCGAGTATCTGTCCCATTGATTCCATGATAATCGGGTCGATATGTGAGACGTCGCGTTTTATGTTTCTTTGGGTGATCTCAAACAGATTGGCTTCCGCTTCCTGCATCAGGTCATCCACGTCGTTAGTTTCGTCAAACGCCTTGTTGATTACATTTGACGAATAAGAAATCAATTCCCGCGCAAGATGTTTTTGCGAAATGATACGGGCATGATAATCAAGGTGCGCACTCGATACAACCTTCTGCGATAGTTGGGCTATATGCGCAGCTCCCCCGACTTCTTCAAGTGTACCGTCTTTTTTCAGTTGTTGGACGACGGTTAGAATATCAATCGGCTTAGTATCACGAGCGAGACTGCGTATTGCTTCAAAGATCAACCCATTAGTTTTCAAGTAGAAACTGTCTGGGGTAAGCATATCGCTGACTGCATTGAATGCATCTTTTTCGAGCATCAACGCACCGAGTATTGCCTCTTCGAGATCCGTAGCTTGAGGCTGTTTCCTGCCATCTTCGGCAGTTGTCTGTGTTTTTTTCGCCGGTCTCTTGCCGGCATCAAGCATTTGTTTCGCCATTTCTGAAATTTTTTGCAAAGGTAATAACTAAACTAATAACTTTGCGAAAACTGGACGGGAATTTTTTAACCTGTTTTCAACAATTCTGAATCCAAAACATAAAACTTTCGGTTTAAAACGTATAGCACGATCTTAAAAAGAGGGAACGCTAGCTTTAAAACGTGGCGCTTTGCTATTTTAAACCGATTTACAGATTCGCACACCAAATAATTTTTATACGTTTGTTATGATAAAAGATGGCTTTAAAAAATTTTTATTAATTTTGCGCCCTAATCAATGGTTAAAAATATGCAGAAAAATCTCGTAATCGTCGAATCACCCGCTAAAGCGAAAACAATCGAAAAATTCCTCGGCACAAGTTATACAGTGATGTCAAGCTACGGTCATATCCGGGACCTTCGCGAAAAAGGTATTGCTATTGATATTAAAAACAATTTCAAACCTGATTACGTAGTCTCATCCGAAAAGAAAGAAATAGTAAATAAACTAAAGAAAGCCGCCCAAAATGCTGATATGGTCTGGCTCGCGTCCGATGAAGACCGCGAAGGGGAAGCAATCTCGTGGCACCTGGCGGAAGTTCTCGGATTAGACAAAACAACATCTAAACGAATCGTATTTCACGAAATCACAAGAGGTGCAATTCTCGAAGCGATAGAAAATCCCCGCGATATAGACCTTAACCTCGTAGATGCCCAACAGGCTCGCCGACTGATGGACCGTATCGTGGGATTTGAACTGTCGCCAATATTGTGGAAGAAGATTATGCCGTCGCTGTCGGCAGGACGCGTGCAGTCAGTTGCCGTCCGGCTTATTGTTGAACGGGAAAAGGAAATAAACAAATTCAACGCCGAAGCATACTTCAAGGTCACTGCGGAATTTCTGCTGCCTGACGGTAAATCAATAATAAAAGCCGAACTTAACAGACGACTTACAACAGTCGAAGAAGTTCAACAGTTCCTCGAAAGCATTGCCGGTGCAACATTCACCGTCGAACAAGTTATAACAAAGCCGGGCAAAAGATCTCCCGCCCCGCCTTTCACTACTTCAACCCTCCAGCAGGAAGCAGCGCGGAAACTTGGTTTTTCAGTCACAAGAACAATGTCCGTCGCACAAAAACTATATGAATTAGGGCAAATAACTTATATGCGTACCGATTCGCTGAATCTTTCTACGTTTGCAATCGACGTTGCAAAAAAAGAAATAATAAAAGAATTTGGCGACAAGTATCTGGAAATACGGCAGTATCATACGAAAACTAAAGGTGCGCAGGAAGCTCATGAAGCAATCCGTCCGACATATATCATAAAAAAATCAATACAAGGTTCGGCGCAGGAACAACAGCTATACGAACTGATTTGGAAGCGAACAATTGCATCGCAAATGGCATGTGCTGAAATTGAACGGACAACGGTAACAATAGGTATCGGCGGCAAGACAGAGAAATTTATTGCAACCGATGAAGTCGTCCGTTTCGACGGATTCCTGAGAGTTTACCGTGAAGATAACGACGACGAAGCTCCACAAAGCGAAGAAGTAATACTGCCTCCGGTCAAAGAACAGGAAAACCTCAACCTGACAGTCGCATTGGCTGCCGAACGTCTGACCCAACGCCCCTTCCGGTATACCGAAGCAAGCCTTGTCCGCAAAATGGAAGAACTCGGCATCGGTCGCCCTTCCACATACGCTCCTACCATATCAACCATTCAGCAACGCGGTTACGTAGAGAAAGGCAATAAGGAAGGACAGCATAGGCAGTTTATTACATTCATGCTTTCAGAAGGGAAAGTCAGTCGGAAAACAAAGGATGAACTTGTCGGCGCGGACAAGGGAAAGCTGCTACCGACCGATTCGGGTGTTATAGTCAACGATTTCCTTATCGCCAATTTTCCAAAGGTGCTTGACTATAATTTCACCGCAAACATAGAAAAAACATTCGACCAAATAGCCGATGGCGAGATTGTATGGACAGAGTTTATGAAACAGTTTTACGACCTGTTCCATCCCGTGGTGATAGCTGTCTCCGATTCCAAATCCGAGACGAGAATCGGTGAGCGGTTACTTGGCACAGATCCGAAATCCGGCAAACAGGTTTCGGTAAGGATCGGTCGTTTCGGACCTTATGCACAGTTAGGCGTGGCGGACGAAAATAATAAACCGCAGTTTGCCTCTCTTTCCAAAGACAAATCCATTGAAGATGTAACACTTGAAGAAGCGCTTAAACTCTTCGACCTGCCGCGTACAGTGGGTGAGATTGACGGTATGACGGTAACGGCGGCAATCGGTCGCTTCGGACCTTATATAAAGATTGGCAGTAATTTTGTATCAATACCCAAAGGTAATGATCCGCTTACTATTACCGTTGATGAGGCTAAAAAACTGCTTGAAGAGAAAATTAAGACTGCAGCGAACAGGACAATAAAAACTTTTACGGAAGATCCGTCTATACAAATCCTGAAAGGTCGCTTCGGACCATATATTTCATTTAATAAAGAAACCTTCAAGATCCCGAAAGACTCTGATCCCGCAGCATTAACCTTTGAGGAGGTTAAGAAAATTATCGACACGGCGCCGAAAAAACCGGTAAAGAAAAAGAGAAAAAAATAATCACATCCTGTTGCCGGCATGAATCTTTATCTACAACTCTTCCTTACTTTTAGCAAAATCGGGGCATTTACCGTCGGTGGTGGATACGCAATGTTACCGTTGGTGGAGCGTGAAGTTGTAGACAACAGGAAATGGATTACAAAAACCGACTTCGTTGACATGCTAGCCATCTCCCAGTCTCTGCCGGGGATCTATGCGGTCAATATCTCCATACTTACAGGTTACAGGCTAAGAGGTTACAAAGGCAGCATCATTGCTACGCTCGGATCCATCTTGCCTTCGTTTCTGATAATACTTCTCATTGCAGCATTTTTCAGGCATTATAATGAAAATCCATACATTGCAAAAGCCTTTAGGGCGATCCGTCCGGCAATGGTCGCGTTGATAGCGGTGCCGGTTTTCACGACCGCAAGAGCCATCGGCGTCAATCTTAAAACGGTAACGGTTCCGGTAGTGGCGGCGCTATTGATTTACATGTTGGGTGTTTCTCCTGTCTGGATAGTTTCCGTTGCGGCTGTAGCGGGCATGTTTACTCGTTCAAAGTGGTTTAACAGGATACAATGAGGATCACAGTTTCCGTAACCAATGACCTGGTCACAGACCATCGTGTGCATAAGGTATGCACCACACTTTTCAGCAATGGATATGAGGTCGTGCTTATAGGCAGAGAAATAAAACACAGCAGTATTCCCCTTGAACGCCGGTACGTTACAAAGCGTATGAAACTCTTTTTCAACCGTTCGGCGCTGTTTTACGCAGAATACAATATACGCTTGTTTTTTCTCTTACTATTTTCAAAGACAGACATATATCTTTCAAACGATACCGACACGCTTCCAGCCAATTTCCTTGTATCCCGTATCCGCCGCAAACCGCTTGTCTTTGATGCCCATGAGATGTTCCCCGAAGTCCCGGAGGTTACAGACAGACTGGTAGTCAAGGCAATCTGGACGAAAATCGAAGACATCATATTCCCAAAAATCCGTTATTCGTACACCGTCTGCCGCTCCATAGCCGACATCTATAACCGGCGTTATGGAATGACGATGCAAATAGTCCGCAACATTCCTCCAGCCTCTGTTGCCATCCCTTTGAAAGATAAACCGATAGACGCCAAAGGCAAAAGAATCATACTCTATCAGGGAGCCGTCAATATCGGACGCGGAATAGAGTATGTCATCGACGCAATGCCCTACCTTGAAGGCTTTATGTTTTATATAGTAGGCGACGGAGATATTCTCGAAGACATAAAAGAGCGTATTAAACGCCTAAAACTTAGCGACAAAGTCATTTGTACCGGTCGCGTATCCTTAGAGACCCTTCCCGCATACACATCATGCGCCGACATAGGCGTTAATCTCCTTGAAAACATGGGATTGAACTATTACTATTCCCTTCCTAACAGGATCTTTGACTTTATGCGCATGAACGTCCCCGTATTGGCTTCGGATTTTCCCGAAATAAACAGGATCGTCAATCATTACGGTACCGGCAAACTCATTTCCAATTACGATCCACAGTACATCGCACAGACTGTATTGCAAATGGTTAGCCAACAATTCAACGAAGAAGGATTTGCTTCTGCGAACGCCGAACTAACGTGGGAAAACGAGGAAAAAACACTATTAAATATTTTCCTTCAGGCAAAAAACAACAGTGTAGAGTTAAGAACTAATAATTATGAACTTACATAAATTTTTTACAAAATGAAAAAGATCTTTATCATTTCCTTATGCTGCATTTTCGCAATTTCGATTAACGCAGCCCGTGTCGATTCGGTTTATGTACAAAGTAAATCGATGAATATCAAAGTCAAAACGCTTGTTATTGTTCCCGAAAATTCCCTTTTCGACACCGCACCGCGCCGTCCTGTAATCTACCTCCTTCATGGATATGACGGGAACGAGCGCCAATGGCTCAAAATCAAACAAAACCTTCCTCAGATCGCCGACGAAAAGGGCATTATCTTTGTTCTTCCCGACGGGAAAAACAGTTGGTATTTCAACAGTCCGGTAGATAAATCCTCCAAGTATGAAACCTTTATCGCATCGGAACTAATCGCTTGCATTGACAGTACATACAAAACCGTCAACGACCGTACGGGGCGTGCCATCACCGGATTCAGTATGGGAGGACACGGCGCTCTTTACAACGCATTCCGTCACAAAGATGTATTCGGCGCTGCCGGAAGCATGAGCGGAGCAGTCGCAATCAGCAGTCGTGGAAACAATTACGGATTGGTCAAGTTACTTGGCGACATTAACGAACACCCTGAGAATTGGAAAAACAACTCCGTCATAAGCCAGGTTCAACATATCAAAGACGGTGATCTTGAGATCATAATAGATTGCGGCAAGGACGATTTCTGTTTTCCCCTTAACGAATCGCTTCATGACGCATTGAACAAAAACGGTATCAGCCACGACTACACTGTCCGCGCCGGCAAGCATGATTATATCTATTGGAAGAGCGCTATTGACTATCACATACTGTTTTTCTTAAAATACTTCAGTAAATAAAATCAACTCATAAAATTCCGAACCTATCTTACATGTGATGGTAATTATTACATGTGTAATAGAAACTATATTATATCAGTTGGTAATAAATACTTATGGATTGATAATAATCATTTTACCGTTGGATGTGAACCGTATTACGTCTATTTTGAGCGCTGCCGGAATGAGCGCCGTTTCTCCCATGTTTAGATTGGTTGTATTACCGTTGGAATCAATAAGAACAGCGTTACCTTCTATCGTTGTGTATATAGTAAACGAATCACCGACATCGGGAGGGATTATATGTTCTCCGGATTCAATGACTTGTACCGTAAAAGACGGACATTTGACAAGGGTTTGAAATTCATTTGCCTTCGGAACATAATCTACCTTGCAGGATTCGTACGAATGATAATCTATTGCATCTATTGCCAGTCCGGTATGCAGTTCGCGAGGGTTACCGCCCGAATCAAGACGGTTGTAATCAAATATTCGATAGGTAATGTCGGATGTTTGCTGAATCTCCACAATCAGACATCCGGCGCATATTGCATGTACCGTACCGGCAGGCAGGAAAAATGTGTCGCCGGCGGATACTTCATAACGCTGAAGGTATTCCGTAACAGTACCCTCCGCAACACTCTTTATATAAAGATCCGGTGTAATGTCTTTCGAGAATCCCGCATAAAGGCATGCGCCCGCATCCGCCTCAATAACGTACCACATTTCAGTCTTCCCAAAAGCATTGTGTCGCCTTTTCGCAAGTTCATCATTGGGATGTACCTGGATAGAAAGGGATTGGTGCGCATCAATAAATTTAACGAGCAGTGGAAACTTCCTGCCGAACGATCTAATCACTTTCTCGCCCAATAGTTTGCCGGCATGTATATCTATCAGTTCTGAAAGTGATTTATTTGCATCAGCGCCGTTTGCAACAATAGATGTGTTTCCTTCTATTGCGGATATTTCCCAACTCTCACCAATATTTTCCAATACAGGCTCAATGCCTTTCAAACGGCATATTTTGCTGCCGCCCCAAATAGTTTCTTTCAGTATTGGTTTGAATTTCAGCGGATACATTTATCTGTCTCTCCCCGTTAAATCTGTCCAAAGTTTGTCCGCATAAAAGGGAGCAATGGGCGCCATGAGTTGCGAAACGGTCTTAAGGCAGGCGTACAGCGTTTGATATGCGGAGAGTTTGTCGGCATCCATTTTACCTCCCCAGAATCTTTTGCGGTTAAGGCGTACATACCAGTTACTGAGGTTATCATTCACAAAGTCATTGATTGCCCGTCCGGCGCGAGTCGGCTCATATGTATCGTAATGCCCGTCAACCTCATTGATAAGTGAATTAAGCAAAGACAATATCCATCGGTCTATTTCGGGACGTTCCGCAAACGGGATCTCGTCCTCCGTTCCTTCAAAACCGTCAACATTGGCATAAAGGGCGAAGAATGAATATGTATTGTATAATGTTCCGAAAAACTTGCGGCACACCTCTTCCACTCCTTTAGTGTCGAATTTAAGGTTATCCCAGGGGCTGGCATTGGTCAGCATGTACCATCGCAAAGGGTCGGAGCCGTATTTTGCGATCGCGGCAAACGGATCTACTGCATTTCCAAGCCTTTTAGACATCTTGTTGCCGTTTTTATCAAGCACCAAGCCGTTTGATACTACGTTCCTGAATGCAACGCTGCCGAAAACCATCACTGCTATCGCGTGAAGCGTAAAGAACCAGCCCCTTGTCTGGTCAACTCCTTCGGCAATGAAATCGGCAGGATAAACCCCCGTCAGTTCTTTATTGGAGAACGGGTAATGAATCTGGGCGTAAGGCATGGCTCCACTGTCGAACCAGACATCAATAAGGTCCGTCTCACGATACATAGGCTTGCCGGACGGCGACACAAGGATAATATTGTCAACGTAAGGGCGATGCAGGTCGATGTTTTTTACATCATAGTTTTCAGCGGAATAGTCGCCAACGTGAAAGTCAGGGAAGGGATTTTCCTTCATCACACCCGCTTTTACAGCGTTCCTTATTTCCGTTATCAATTCTTCAACCGATCCTATGCATATTTCCTCCGATCCATCTTCGGTGCGCCATATTGGTAATGGTGTCCCCCAATACCTGGATCTGGAAAGATTCCAGTCATTAAGATTTTCAAGCCATTTGCCAAATCTTCCTGTGCCTGTTGATTGTGGCTTCCAGTTTATTGCATTATTCAGTTCGACCATTTGTTCACGACAAGCGGTTGAACGTATAAACCAACTGTCCAATGGATAATACAACACGGGCTTATCTGTCCGCCAGCAGTGCGGGTATGTATGCGTATGCTTTTCAATTTTAAGCGCCAAGCCCTGTTGTTTAAGCATTACGCACAGATCTACGTTCAGGTCGTCCGTTGTACCGTCGTGGAAGAACTCGGCATAATCCGGCTTGACGTATCTTCCTGCCCATTGTTTATAAAGAGTTCGGTTGACGTTGGTTTCTACAAAACCGTCATCCAGATCTTCTATCTTGTAGAATTTACCGGTAAGATCTACCATCGGCACCTGTTTACCGTTCCTGTCTGTAAGCAAAAGCGCCGCTATACCGGAGTTTTTGGCAACCTTATTATCATCGGCGCCAAATGTAGGAGCGATATGAACTATCCCCGTACCGTCCTCCGTTGTCACAAAATCGCCTGTAATGACTTTGAATGCATCGCCGTCAGGTCTCACAAAAGGCATTAGTTGTTCATATTCCAGTCCGGTCAAGTCTTTACCTTTTATTTCGTCTATTATTTCAAAGCTCTCAATTTTCTTTTCACCGAAATAAGCGCCGAGCCTTTCTTTGGCTATAATATACACACCTTCGGATTCGGAATACGGGTTCTTTGCCTTAACGAGACTGTATATTATATTTGGTCCTACGCAGAGTGCGGTATTGGAAGGCAATGTCCACGGGGTAGTCGTCCACGCCAGGAAGTACACCGGTAATCCGTTGCTGTTGACCGTTAAACTTTCTCCGTTGATCACCTTAAACTGCGCTGTACACGTAGTATCTTTCACCTCCCGATAACAACCTGGTTGATTTAGTTCATGGCTTGAGAGTCCGGTTCCGGCGGCAGGGGAATACGGTTGAATGGTATATCCTTTATATAGCAGGTCTTTGTTGTACATCTGTTTCAACAACCACCATAGAGTCTCGATATACCGGTTATCATAAGTGATGTACGGGTCATTCATATCCACCCAGTATCCCATTTTCTTAGTCAGGTCTTCCCATTCGCGGGTAAACTTCATCACGTCGCGGCGGCAGGCTGCGTTATATTCCTCTACTGATATTGTTTTTCCTATATCTTCCTTAGTTATTCCGAGGGATTTTTCGACGCCAAGTTCGACCGGCAGACCATGAGTATCCCAGCCTGCTTTACGTTTCACAAGAAAACCTTTCATTGTTTTGTAGCGACAGAAGACATCTTTTATACTGCGGGCAATAACGTGGTGGATACCGGGCATTCCGTTAGCCGAAGGCGGACCTTCATAGAAAACGAACGGAGTGCAACCTTCGCGCAGGGCAAGGCTACGGTGGAAAACGTCATCTTTCTCCCAGCCGGCAAGCACTTCGCGATTTACATCCGATAGATCCAAACCGTTGTATTCGGTAAATTTTTTAGCCATTGTAATACTAATTGAGGCTGCAAAATTACTGCTTTTTTTGTTTTTTCAAAACTTTAATCTCCCCTTGACTCTCTTTGAGGCATACAATGAGAAGAATATTACCCTGTTCTTGAGATAATCCTTTTCGGAGCATGTCCGAACGAAAGTTACATAGTGTATCTTCTTTTCCGCTCACGTCCGAACGAAAGTTACATAGTGTATCTTCTTTCCCGGAGTACGTCCGAACGAAAGTTACATAGTGTATCTTCTTTCCCGATCACGTCCGAACGAAAGATACATAGTGTATCTTCTTCCCGGAGTACGTCCGAACGAAAGTTACATAGTGTATCTTCTTCCCGGAGTACGTCCGAACGAAAGTTACATAGTGTATCTTCTTTACCTGTAAAACCAAACTACGATGTATGGGATTGACTTTACATCAATGGTGCAAAAAGTCGCATGAATGAATCAATAAACATGTGCCACTGTGAACGCTTTCTCCATGATTCAAATCGGACCTCACGACATTCTTTCATGTCACACAAGAATATTTCCTTGTTCTGCTTAGCAATATCCGAGTCATAGATGTAGCAGTTAATCTCAAAATTAGTTTCAAAACTGCGAAAATCCAAGTTGGCAGAGCCTATTACAGATAACATGTCGTCGGTTACGATAGTCTTGGCGTGCATGAATTTACCTTCTATTTCGTAGATCTTCATTCCTGCCTCAAGCAGATCCCCATAATAAGAATGGGCAGCGGGATCTACATACGCAGAATCAGACCTGCGAGAAACCATCAGACGGACATCTATGCCACTCAATGCTGCCATCTGAAGCGCTTGATACAGAGAATCGGAAGGCAAAAAGTAAGGCGTCTGCATGTATATGTATTTCTTAGCACTGATAATGATATTTACTGTAGCCTGCAGAAGGTTATGATACAAACTGTAAGGTCCACCGGTCGCTATCTGCATCAGATTCTGAGTGTAGTTTTTCGTTTCGGGGAAATATATTGCATCGTCAAGAAAAGCCTTGCCGGAACTGTACCAGTCAATCAAAAAATTAGCCTGCAATCCTAACACTCCCTGCCCAAGAATACGGAGATGCGTGTCACGCCAGTTGGGATTGGCAAAGTAATTGTTCGAGATATTCATTCCTCCCGTATAGGCTACTTTCCCGTCGATAACGACTATCTTGCGATGGTTGCGGTAATTGATGCGATTGGCGAATTTTGTAATATGCGCCTTCATCAATGAAGTAATCTCTATTCCGCTGTTTCTCATTTCATTATAAAACTTGCGAGGCACTAACCAGTTGGCAATGTTGTCATAAATAAACCTGACTTCTACACCTTCATTTGCTTTTTTCATCAGAATCTCGCGTACCTTTATTCCGGTTTCGTCGTTCTTGAAAATAAAAGACTCAATATGGATATGATGTTGCGCTTTCGAGAGATCGGAAAGTAACGCCTCAAACATTCGATTTCCTTCGGTAATGACTTCAATCTTGCTGCCTTGTAAAACAGGCGACAGATTACTGTTTTTCAATAGATTAATCAGATTGGCGTATTCAGGTAAAATTCTTGTGTTTTTATTATAGGTGAGATTCTTAAAACTTAAATCTTTGAGTTGTTTGTAACGGCGCTCTGAAATATGGCGCATCCGACGGGTGTCCTGCCCGATGATTTGATAAACAATCAGTCCTATTACCGGTACGAAAATTAATACCAACAACCAGGCGATTGTTTTTATAGGGTTGCGATTTTCGGAGATAACCACGATAACCGTTCCTGCGATCAAGACAATGAAGATTGCAAAAATGGCTGTATTTAAGGATAGCAGATAATCAAAGGGATTCCACATAGTTTGGTTTATTAAACTTTTTTGCTCCGTGCAGATTAAGTGGTTTACTTCTCCGATAGCCTCAGTCAAAGCGAGACTCTTAACAGCCCGATTTTACAGTGTCTGTTTTACTTCTACTTCCTCAAATGCTTCGACGATATCACCGATTTTTATATCGTTGTAATTCTGTATATTCAGTCCGCACTCGAAACCTTGTGCGACCTCTTTTACATCGTCTTTGAAGCGTTTAAGTGAACCAAGTTCGCCGGTAAAAGCTACAATGCCATCACGGACTATACGGATTTTATTACCTCGTTTGATCTTGCCGTCACGCACGATACAGCCTGCTACAGAACCGACTTTTGTAATCTTGAATACTTCAAGGATTTCAACATTACCTATGATCTCTTCTTTGATTTTCGGAGCAAGCATACCTTCCATTGCCGATTTTACTTCTTCTATGGCATTGTAAATCACAGAATAGAGGCGAATATCGACGCCTTCTTTCTCTGCCTGCTTACGAGCCTGTTGCGAGGGACGAACCTGAAAACCGACAATAATAGCGTCGGAAGCGGCGGCGAGAATAACGTCAGATTCGGAAATTTGACCAACGCCTTTGTGAATGACATTAACTTGAATTTGCTCGGTTGATAGGCGTAGCAATGAATCGGAAAGCGCTTCGACAGAGCCGTCCACGTCGCCCTTGACGATGATATTGAGTTGTTGGAATCCGCCGACAGCTATACGACGACCTATATCGTCGAGAGTTAGACGTTTGCTGGTGCGGAGTCCCTGTTCTCGCTGCAACTGTTCACGTTTAGTAGCGATTTCGCGGGCTTCCTGTTCGGTTTCCATGACGTGGATAGTGTCGCCTGCCGTAGGTGCTCCGTTGAATCCGAGTATCAGTACAGGATTTGCCGGTCCTGCCTGTTTTACTTTCTGGTTTCGTTCGTTGAACATAGCCTTGACTTTGCCGTAATGCGTTCCCGCCAATATAATATCGCCGTGGCGCAAGGTGCCGTTTTTGACGAGTACCGTTACAACGTAACCACGTCCCTTATCGAGGGAAGATTCGATTACGGTGCCAACTGCTTTACGTTTGGGATTTGCTTTCAGGTCTAGCATCTCGGCTTCGAGCAATACTTTTTCCAGCAGTTCCTGCACTCCGATACCTTGTTTAGCCGAAATATCCCGCGATTGGTATTTGCCGCCCCATTCTTCGACAAGATAATTCATAGCGGCGAGGGCTTCTTTTATTTTGTCGGGATTTGCTCCGGGTTTGTCTATTTTGTTGATTGCGAATACCATTGGTACTCCAGCTGCCGAAGCGTGGTTAATTGCTTCTATGGTTTGCGGCATTACGCTGTCATCGGCTGCAACAATGATGATAGCAATATCTGTAACACTTGCTCCACGGGCGCGCATGGCGGTAAACGCTTCGTGTCCGGGAGTGTCGAGGAAGGTGATGCGGCGTCCATCGGCAAGTTTGACGTGGTATGCACCGATATGTTGTGTGATTCCTCCTGCTTCTCCTGCTATAACGTTAGTATTACGGATATTGTCGAGCAGTGAGGTTTTACCGTGGTCAACGTGTCCCATTACGGTAACGATAGGCGGACGAGGTACGAGATCTTCCGGCGTATCCTCTTCTTCTGTTATTGCTTCAAGTACATCGGCGCTAACATATTCGGTTTTGTATCCAAATTCGTCGGCGACAATATTTATAGTTTCCGCATCAAGTCGCTGATTGATTGAAACCATTATCCCAATAGACATGCAGGTTGATATGATTTTGTTAAAGGGTACGTCCATCATTGTTGCAAGATCGCTTACGGTAACAAACTCGGTTAGTTTGATTACTTTGCTTTCCTGCATTTCCATAGCCTGCTGTTCGTTTTGGCGTTTCGATACTTCGTCACGTTTTTCGCGGCGGTATTTGGCGCCTTTTTTCTGCACTTTGTTGGTCAGTTTGGCGAGGGTTTCTTTTACTTGTTTCTGTATATCTTCCTCGCTGATTTCAGTTTTCTTTTCAGGTTTACGCAGATTATTTGGCTTTCTTTTGATAAGGTTGGGTGCATTGCGATTGCCGCCGGGTTGCGTAGCCGGAATATTAGATGGTTTGTCACCTGAAGTAAAAATGGGCGCTCTCTTCTCTCCTATGCGGGTTCTATGTTTTTTTCCTTCGTTGCTTTTGCCGGTTGTTTTTCCGTTGTTATTTACGGTAGCGACGCCATTTTTAGGGGTATTTTTAAGGGTTTCCTGTTTCGCACGTTTTTCCTGTATAGATTTCTTTGTCTTTTCTTCCTGTTCTTTGCGCCATTCCTCTTTGGTTTTCTTGGGGGGATGCGTCAATGAATTGATTTTTTTAAGGTCTATTTGTCCAATCACCTTAGGACCCGTCAGTTGTTCTACCTTCATGTAGATATGTTCCGGTTTTTTCTGTTCGGCGTCTGTTTCTTTCCCGTTTTCTATTTGAGGAAGAGGAGTTTGGACAGGTTTAGGTTGTTTTTCTTCTTGCGATTTTGCTTTAGGTTTGGCGACAGGTTTATGATTTGTTTTTAGTTCTGTGTTTGATTTGGAAGTTGGTATTTCTTTCTTTGGTTTAGTAGAAATATTTTCAGGTTTTTGTTCTCTACGTTGTTCTTGTTTTGGTTTTTTGCCTATTTGAGTGAGGTCGATTTTGTCTATTACAACAAATTTCGGTCGAATTTCTTTAGCGATTTCGATTTTAATTTCTTCCTCTTTTTTAGGTTTTTCGTAACCTTCTACGGCGACGGATTCTTTTCTTTCTTTCTGATGTCGTTCCTGGCTCATTTTTTCCGATTCAAGTTTGAGTGATCCGTCTTTACTGAATTCTTTCACGAGCAGTTCATATTGTTCATCGGTAATTTTCGTATTAATATCCGCTTCGATGACAAAACCGTTTTTTTGCAGGTATTCGACGGCAGTCAGAAGTCCTACATTCAAATCTCTTATTGCTTTGTTTAACTTCATCTTTCTTTCTTTATTTTTCTGCTTCTTCGTCTATTACCGGTTCATATTCTTCAAATTCCGATTTCAGGACATTCAAAACCAGGTCGATTGTATTTTCCTCAAGGTCGGTTTTTTCGAACAATTCGGCGCGGTCTATTGCGAGAACATCTTTAGCCGTATTGCAACCGATACCTTTAAGAATATCAATCACCCACATATCTATTTCATCTGTAAATTCTTCGAGATATATATCGTCGTATATAGGATCGTTAACCTTGTCGGGGTTACGGTAAACGTCGATCGTATATTCTGTCAGCATACTTGCAAGTTTAATATTCAGCCCGTTTCTACCTATAGCCAGCGACACTTCTTCGGGATCGAGGAAAACATCAACTCTTTTTTCTTCCTCGTTAATCTTCATTGTTGAAATTTTTGCCGGATTGAGCGAACGTTGGATGAAGAGTTGGGTATTGGCGGTATAATTGACTACGTCGATATTTTCGTTGCACAGTTCCCGAACAATTCCATGAATACGGGAACCTTTCATACCGACGCAAGCTCCGACGGGGTCAATTCGGTCGTCGTATGATTCTACGGCAACTTTTGCCCGTTCTCCCGGGATACGTGCGATACGTTGAATGGTAATCAGTCCGTCATGAATTTCCGGCACTTCGAGTTCAAACAATCGTTGGAGGAAGAGGTTGGAAGTACGTGAGAGATAGATTTTGGGATTACTGTTTTGATTATCTACTTTCACGACTACAGCCCGGCATGTTTCATTTTTGCGGAAGAAATCGCTTGGTATCTGTTCGCTTCTGGGCAATATCAGTTCGTTACCTTCTTCGTCTATGAGCAGAATTTCCTTTTTCCAGACTTGATAAACCTCAGCAAAAACAATTTGCCCGATACGGTCTTTGTATTTGTTATAGATATTATCTTTCTGGAGTTCGAGGATTTTTGAAGAGAGTGCTTGTCTGAGGTTTAGGATGGCTCTTCTTCCGAACTTTTCAAAGTTCACTTCTTCGGTAATTTCTTCACCTACTTCGCAATCGGGGTCGATTTTTTGTGCTTCGGACAGTGTGACTTCCAGTTTATCATTTTCAAGTTCACCGTCAGGGACGACTTTGCGGTTTATGTATATTTCAAAATCGCCTTTATCGGGATTAACGATAATGTCATAGTTTTCGTCGGAGCCGAACATTTTGCTGATAACGGTACGGAATGCTTCTTCGAGAATACTGATTAGCGTTGTTCTGTCGATATTCTTGCTTTCTTTAAACTCGGCAAAAGTTTCGATTAAACTAATTTCTTTTTTTGCTTTTCTTGCCATAAAAATTCATTTAAAACGTATTAAATAATTTGCTTTTTTGATTTCTTCGTAACCGAATGTCAGATCTTCTTTTATTCTGACTTTTCGTTTTATATTGTCCTGTTTCTCTAATTTTTCGATTGTGAGGACAAATTCTTTTTCGTTTACGGACTTCAGTATTCCGGTCAGTTTCTTACCGTTAATGGTAAGGACTTCGAGTTCGTTACCTATATTTTTATGATATTGGCGGACGTTCCTCAACGGGCTACCGATACCTGCCGAGCCGACTTCGAGCGAGAAATCTTCCGTTTCGCGGTTCATTTGGGACTCGATATGGCGGCTCAGGGCTACGCAATCGTCAATCGCAACGGGATTATCGCTGTCAATTTCCACCGTAATTACATTATCGGGCGTCACTTTCACTTCTACGAGGAAGTGGTTGGTTCTTTCCAGATAGTGGTTTACAATACACTCTATGTTCTGTTTATCAATCATAAAGAAATAAACAAGAGAGGGAGACATTGCCCCCCTCCTCCTAAATTTTGCTGCAAAGGTACGTACTTTTCATGAAACAACCAAATATATTATAAAAAAATGTTTATTGAATAATTTTTAATCAGGAAAATAACATTATTAATAATGTCATTCCTGCTATCCGAGTATATCAAATATTTTGTTAACAGACACACACATCTCACTTATTTATTCCGCTACATAATCATAATAAAGTTCTGTATTTTGTAATAAGTTATCCGTTCTACTTAATCGTAAAGACGTCTTTCTAAACTGTAAAGACGTCTTTACAAACCGTAGAGACGTCTTTCCAAACCGTAGAGACGTCTTTCTAAACTGTAGAGATGTCTACAAACTATGTAAACGTACTTAGCGTCCGTTGCGTAGTAGAATAAATTTAACTAGGATTTTATACTTTCAGAAACTTTATTCCGAGCAGCCATGCGAGTTTTGCGATTTTGTCCGCAATATGACCGGTCCCGATTGCACAATGATGAGAAGGACCCACCTTTGACCATTCGTTAATAAACCGTCGCGCACCGCCACTGAAACGGTAACGGCTGTTGGTATTCCCTATCTGGAGCGTCGGACCCGGTACGGATTCTCCTTCCGCCACTAAAAAATATATCCCGGAAGCATCTTCGCATACCGAAAACACTGTAACAGGTCCATGACGCACAGTCATTTGTATGGATAATCCTTTGCCCGGCTTGCCGTGGTAAACAGGAAGCGGTACAAGTTTGACACGACCTTCGGCTATCGCAAAATGTGCCGGTCCGTCATGTCCGAGCAACACTGTATCGTCATTAAAATCTATCGCATAAAATTCGGAAAATGAGCCGCCGACACCAAATTCCGCCATTATCTTCATCGCCTGTGCGTTCTTTATTTCACACTCTCCCGCTACCGGAATATTTTTCCCCGTCAGCAAAGTATTTCCTGCTATGACCGACGTTACAATGTTTTCATATTCATTACCGTCACAACCCTCATAATAGTAAGCCATAGAACCAAGATTACGGTTTGCAGCGAGCCTGTCAAGCGCCACCGAAGTACGTGCAGCACGCTCTACCTCATATTCTTCACATTCCGGCGCGACATCAAAACAGTCATGTAACTCGCGGATTTTAGCCTGAATATCTTCCATAGTCGCCTCGTCGCGATATTTCTTTAACTCGCACATTTCCAGCAGTTCAATATGCGTACCGAAAACCGCCGACTGCTTAGTCAGGTCCGAATAAACATCAAGCATCCCGCAATAGTAATGACCAAGCACGCCCAGCCTGTTATTACGCATCGCATGACGTACTCGCGCCGCCTCAGTCCAAGCTTCTATTTCCGCCCACGCCAAAGGATCTTTCAGATAACCCGTAATTATCTCGTATCTCAATCCACTGCGACGGAATACAGATGCTATCTCAGGCGCCGAACATGCTTGACAGTGAGCCAGCCAGTGACCCGTCATCTTCCCCCTGTCCCCGAGACCGTTAATAAACTCATAATCAATCGCCGGAACCGGTTGAATATTGAGGATAATCAACGGACAGTTCAGTCTCTGCGCTATCGGGAGAATGGTCGATGATAAACAATACGTAGACATGTAAAGAAACACCAGATCCACCTCATGCTCTGCGAAAAGTGACGCTGCGGTAATTGCCTTCCCCTGATTATCAACCATTCCGGCGTCAACAACTTCTACTCCCGTGCGGGCAGTAATCCCTTCCTTGATTTCACGCTTATATTCGTTCAGCACATCAAGCAACCCGTCAAATTGCGCCCAGTAAGTATCAAGACCTGCACCGAATAAACCTGCTTTGAATAACTTTTTCATCTGTCCTAAATTTTTAATTACAGTGTACAAATTTAGGAAAATTTTATTCAATATGGAATATATCTTAAGAGAAAATGTCTTTTCTTTCTTCAGCAGTTACTATATTTCGCCACCCTTTCTTATATTTTGTGGCGTATCACCAAACATTTTACGGCAATATCTGTAAAAGTCCGATTCATATTGGAATCCTGTTTTGATTGACAATTCTTTTACAGATTTGCTTCCTTTGGTTAACTCGTTGTAGATGTACTTTTTTCGTTCTTCGTTCATCCATTCTTTTGGCGACATGTCAAATACCTCTCTGAAACGGAATCTGAATGAACGCACGCTTAAATTGGTAAGATTTGCCATCTCAGCAACACAGAATACACTGTTCCTGTAATTAACGACAGTCTTCTTGAACGTATTTTCATTAAATATTTGATGTGAGCTTTCTCCGTAAAAAATAGGTGAAAAGAACTTTTCAAGCATATTAAGCGGATAAAATGTGCAGATATATATTACGATTTCCTCCATTATTGAAAGCAGGAAGCGCTTGCATAATAATCCTTCATCCACCGCACTTGTAAATCTTTTCAGAGTTTCCCGGATGAATTTGTTCATTGCAATATTTATGCTTTTGGTATTTGCATTGTGATGCTTATTTCTCAGTGCTGTATTTTTTACCCTGTGACAAAATTCGACTTCCGGCTGGATATAATAACAGAGCAAACATCCGGACTTTATGAAGTTTAATGTAAACTCGGTTTGGTTAGGCATGACGAAAAGTGATCCTCTCTTAACGATTTGTGCCTCTCTATCGCCGTATGAATACTTAATTTTGCCTTTGGTGAGGAACGCGAGCGTTACACCTTTCGTTTGGCGAGTGGTTTTGAATCCCTCGTCATAATTTAATATATCAAAAATAGTTTCCCTGTTCTTTTGATATAGTGAACATTCCAGATGACACTCTTTATCTAATAGACTTTCAAATCTCATAATAAAACACGTTGAATTAAAAACTATGGTTATTTGAGGTGCAAAGATAAGGATATTTTTGCATAGTACGCAAATATTTCCGCATAACTCTATTAAAAGACGGTATATTGACATGGAAAACCTTTGATGTTGTCATGTTTGCCTTTCGCGTATCCTTAAACTGATATCTGTATTTTTACCCGTTTTAGCGTAATACAATAAATTAATGTTACCTTTGCAGCCAAAATCTAAACTAAACTTCTCTAAATTTATGAAAAAGATAAAATTTCTCCTTCTGTTCCTACTCTTAGCAGGTGTTCCTGCGCACAGTGAAACACCTGAAACTTTGCAGAGCCTCGCCGAACAGTTTGCCTCGCCGAACGATGAGTATCGCGCTCACGCATGGTGGCACTGGCTCGGCACAAATTATTCTAAAGACGGTATGACCCGCGACCTGGAAGCAATGAAAGCATCAGGCGTGGGTGGCGTAGTGGTATTCAACGCCCCATCCTGGATAGATCCCGCACATAATCCGTGGCAAGATCGCACATATCGTAGTGAGAAATACTGGGATGCTCTCGGACATGCTTTGAAAGAGGCTAAACGTTTGGGTCTTAAAGTAGGGATACATAATACTCCGGGCTGGTCTTCGACCGGTGGACCATGGATTACACCCGAATACGGTATGCAGACCGTCTGTTTCAGCGAGATTACTGTAATTGGTGGAAAGGTTGTAAATATCACCCTTCCGAATCCAGCTGCCGGTAAAGAAGGCGCATCATATTACCGCGACGAAGCACTGTTTGCCGTTCCAGTCGGTAAAGATGCCGATGAGTTGATTGATATTACAGATAGCCTTTTGAAGGACGGCAAAATCTTTTGGAATGTACCGGCAGGGCAATGGCGGATTTATCGAATCGGCTACTGCCCAACTTTCGCGCGCTCCCATCCCGCACCCGACGATGTAGCGGACAAGGCTCTTGAATCCGATAAGATGAATCCGGTCGCTGCCCGTTTGCATTGGGACGGTGTGTTAACTCCTTTCAAAGAACGTTTTGCTGAATATATCGGCACGACTTTCGATAACATTTGGATTGACAGCTACGAAGCCGGTTACCAGATTTGGTCGCCTAACTTCCGTAAGGATTTTATCCGTATTAAAGGTTACGATCCTGCGCGGCAATTTGCGGCGGCTTACATAAAGGGCGACAGTATTATTGATTTTCGTCGGAATAAACTCCGTCAGCCAAAGGGTATTTCCAAGCAATCCTCAATATTTGTCCGCGACTGGGAAGAGGTTATAAACAGACTGTTTCTCGACTGTTACACTATTGGAAAGGATATGGTCAACGAGGCAGGGTTTCAGTTTTATTGGGAACCATATACCAGTATTGGAGGGCAGCCTTTCAATACTGCGGAAGGGGTGGCTATTTCCGACGTTCCGGTATCGGAATTTTGGGTACATAGTCGCAATATTGACAAAGGGGACGAACTTGTTGAGTCTGCGGCGAGGTATGGAAAGCGTATTTACGGAGCCGAAGCGTTTACCGGTATGGAAGCTACCTGCCGGTACACTGAAACACCTGCAATGCTGAAACGTCCTGCCGATATGGGATACAACTATGGTATCAATCGCTATTACCTTCATTCATGGGCGCACAATCCTTTCGATGATAAATATCAGCCTGGATGGGGTTTTGCACATTATGGTACACATTTCAGCCGTAACCAGACATGGTTTGAGCCTGGTAAAGCATTCTTTACATATCTTTCACGTTGTCAGATGTTGCTTCAGCAAGGTTCTTTTATTTCTCGTAATGATAGTGTCTTGCATCGTCGTACACCCGAAGCGGAAATCTTTTTTATTCGAAATATAAGTTCAGGTGATGCGGGAATTAGGACATTTGAGATACCAATAACGGATCTTCAGCCGGAAATTTGGGACGCATACACCGGAACAATAAGTGATTACGGAGATAATATCCGTCCCAACGGGGATAAAACCGGTACATTGATAGATTTGGATTTAAGTAAAGACGGTTCTTTGTTTGTTATTTTCCCTATAAACAAAACTAAGTATTCCAAGTTGCCGGCGTACAGGGTGATCAATGAAAAATCGACGGTTTTAGGAGATAATTGGGCTGTAACTTTTTATCCGCAAACGAAAGAAGAGCCTTTTTCCAGAAAATTTTCGCGGCTTTTGGATTTTAGCCAGCAAGATGACATAGCCTTAAAATACTTTTCGGGAACATCTGTGTATGATAAGACAGTTAAAATCAATAAAACCGACATTATTGAAGGAAATCGGGTTATACTTGATCTGGGTGAAGTTTACGATATGGCTGCGATAGAAGTTAACGGGCAAGATGCCGGTGTTTTGTGGGTTGCGCCATTTGTTATTGACATTACTAAACACTTGAAAGCAGGGAATAATCGCGTGAAAATCAAAGTTACTAACACATGGGTAAACCGTCTTGTAGGCGACGAGCAATATCCCGAAGATTTTGAATGGACTGACCAAAACCAGGGCTTACGTGCAATGAAATATTTGCCTGATTGGTTTGTGAACGATGAACCGCGCCCGTCTAAAGAGCGTAAAACTTTTACTCCCTGGTATTATTTCAACAAAAATTCAAAATTGCAACCGGCAGGATTGCTCGGTCCGGTGAAGATAATAAACCGTATTGTGGAGTTATAATCAGCGGTTTCCGTAAATCCGGTCGTAATATTCGCGATAATCGCCGGATGTGACTTCCTTCACCCAGTCCTGGTTTTCAAGATACCAGCGTATTGTTTTCACGATACCGTCTTTGAAGCATGTTTCCGGCGTCCATCCAAGTTCGCCGGAGATTTTTGCCGGATCGATAGCGTATCTCTGGTCATGACCAGGGCGATCCTTAACAAAAGAGATGAGATTGTCGTTTATTGATTCGATACCGGTTTTCAGTGCGCTGCGATATTCTGTATTTTCCTCCATCAGGCGGCGAATTGTAGAGATTACAAGTTTCACAATATCAATATTTTTCATTTCGTTATGCCCGCCGACATTATATACTTCGCCAATCTTTCCTTTTGTCAAGACCGTATCAATAGCCTTGCAGTGATCTTCGACAAACAGCCAGTCACGCACGTTAGATCCGTCGCCATAGACGGGCAATTTTTTCCCTTCGAGTATATTTTTTATGATAAGGGGGATAAGTTTTTCGGGAAAGTGATAAGGACCATAGTTATTTGAGCATCTTGTGATGTTAATCGGCAACTTGTAAGTCTCCGCGTAAGCCAATACTATGAAATCGGCTGCCGCTTTTGATGCAGAGTAGGGACTTCTGGGGGCGAGCGGGGTATTTTCTGTGAAATAGCCGGTTTCGCCGAGGCTACCGTAAACTTCATCGGTGGAAACTTGGAGAAACTTAACTCCCTTGCGATAAACCGGATAGTCATTACTGTCTTTGCCTGTGATCCACGATTTTTTTGCCATGTCGAGCATGTTTTGTGTACCGAGAATATTAGTTTCGAGGAAGAGTTGAGGGTTTTCGATACTGCGATCTACGTGACTTTCGGCGGCAAAATTAACTACGAAGTCGATCTCATATTTTTCAAAAACGGACTTAACGGCATTTTGATCCGTTATGTTGGCTTTTACAAAATCGAGGCGGGAATCCTTCAAGTTGTCGCTGATTGTACCAAGGTTACCGGCGTACGTAAGGTCGTCGAGGACGGTTATACGCAAGTCACCGTATTTTTTCAGCAAATATTTCACAAAATTGGAGCCGATAAAACCCGCCCCACCGGTCACTAAGTAATGCTTCATCTTACATCTTTATTTATTTGGTTTGATAATATAGAAAACACTAGTTGTAAAGAAATTACATACAAAGGGAATTGCGGAAATAAACCCGTATTGCAGTCTCTTTTTCAGCCCCAACTTGTACTTGTAAATAGGGTTTATGAGATGAAGCTGGCGCTTTATGATAACGAACCCCACCTTTTTGGCAATACGTTCAAATTGTTCGATAGAGATGCCTGTATTTTTGATTTCGACCAACTCTTCCGAATAATCTCCAAAAATACGCATAATATACTTATAGACAGGCATCGGCAAGAGGTGGAAATATGGCATACGCGACAAGATACGGCTTTGCAGCATCTGCTGATGTCCGCCAAAAGGCATTTGCCATGGCGGAAAACCAAAGAATATCACTCCTTTATCGCTGACAAATCTTTTTAGTTGCTTCATCAATCGTTCCTTGTCGGGAAGATGTTCAATCACATCTTTCAGGATTATAATATCAAATTTCCCATTGAGGCACTCTTCCACGTCCACGTCGTAAATATCTTTCACCAAAAGGATTACATCCTTGTTATCCGCTATCTTTTCCTTAGCAAAGCCAATACTTTCTTCCCTTATGTCAATTCCTGCGCCGATGCAGCCGCGCTCGATAAAAGCCGACAATACACCGCCGCTTCCACAGCCTATTTCAAGAACGCGCGTACCGCACTTAACCGCGTAAACCTCTTCTATAAAGGGAATCACGTTCTCTTTGCAGTTCAGTTTCTGAATCTCAAAATACCTGTCGCCGTCCGAATGAAAGTTGTACATTAACTTTATATTAATTTTGCCCGCAAAATTATATACTTTCCGGCAAATATCAAAATATTACGGGAAATAGTGAACAGTGAAGAGTTTATAATGGTTAATTGCTATTGATTAACGGTAAATGATAAGTCTTTCACCATTATTTCCGTTAGAAACATTAAAGATTTTAAAGGCTTTAAGGACATTAAGGGAAATTTCTTTCTTAACCTCCAAACTTTATTCCTACCTCATTGTATTTTATAGAACAATCTCAGTACCAACGTCAATGATTTACCTAAATTAACCTTATTACTTTATTAATTGTTGGTAGATCTCACCGTAATTTAGCATTAACCGTGAACAATTAACCACTAAACAGTTACTTTTTCGGTAGTTCTCGGAACAATCTTGCGTGTTCTCGGAACAATCTTGCATGTTCCCGGAACAATCTTGCATGTTCCCGGAACAATCTTGCATGTTCTCGGAACAATCTTGCATGTTCCCGGAACAATCTTGCGTGTTCCCGGAACAATCTTGCATGTTCCCGGAACAATCTTGCATGTTCCCGGAACAATCTTGCATGTTCCCGGAACAATCTTGCATGTTCCCGGAACAATCTTGCAAGTGCACGGAACAATCTTGCAAGTGCACGGAACAATCTTGCGAGTGCACGGAACAATCTTGCAAGTGCACGGAACAATCTTGCAAGTGCACGGAACAATCTTGCGAGTGCACGGAACAATCTTGCAAGTGCACGGAACAATCTTGCAAGTGC
>JAISYU010000092.1 GCA_031269685.1 Dysgonamonadaceae bacterium
TATACATACCGAAAGGTTCTTATTCTGCTTATAGTGTAGCTCCAGGTTGGTCGGAATTTGACAATATCATAGAATTAACAGCACCGAAAAACAAGTTCTTATATTACCTTTTGGGGGTACTATTTCTGTTCATCCCTCTATTGATATTGAAACGAAAGAAGCAGCGCCGGTAGCAGTCGGTAATTTCCCGAATGGAGTTTACCTCGTTTGTGCTGGCGGTAAGACATTGAAGGTAGTGAAGCGGTAGCGAATATTATTTATCCGCAGTGCAAAAAGGAAGAGGCTGTTCCAAGAAGGTATTGTGTTCAATAGCCAAAAAACTGTTATCTAACCCCCAAAGTTAATTCAGTATTCTCTGTATTTGCTAAAATATCAGATAACTACAAATGTACAGACACAAAAAAGGAACCACTTTTCAGTGATTCCTTTCATTTAGTTGCCCTGCCAGGACTCGAACCCAGACAAGCGGAACCAGAATCCGATGTGCTACCATTACACCACAGGGCATTGATTAAAATCGGGTGCAAAGTTAAAGATTATTATTGAGATGACAAAATAAATTTGTAATTTTGCACCCTCAAAACAAAAAATTTTATGAGCGAAGAAAAATCAACCAGCGAAGGGACGAAAAAAAGCCTCAACTTTATTGAGGTCATAATAGAAAAAGACCTCGCCGAAGGATTGAATGACGGAAGATTACAAACAAGATTCCCGCCGGAACCAAACGGTTACCTGCATATCGGACACGCAAAAGCCATCTGTATGGATTTCGGAATAGCCCGTAAATACGGCGGAATATGTAACTTACGCTTCGATGACACAAATCCAATCAAGGAAGATACCGAATATGTCGAATCCATCAAGGAAGATATTAAATGGCTCGGATTTAACTGGGGAGCAGTGTATTATGCTTCCGACTATTTTAAGCAACTCTGGGACTATGCCGTCGAACTTATCAAAGCAGGCAAGGCGTATGTCGATGAACAGTCATCGGAACAGATTGCCGCTCAAAAAGGCACTCCAACACAGGCAGGTATACCAAGCCCATATCGTGAGCGCCCGATAAAAGAAAACCTTACACTTTTTGAAAAAATGAACACCGGTGAAATACCGGAAGGTAAAATGGTATTGCGTGCAAAGATCGACATGGCAAATCCCAATATGCACTTCCGCGACCCGGTAATATATCGCGTTATAGACATTCCCCATCATCGTACAGGTACGACCTGGAAGGCATATCCGATGTACGACTTCGCCCATGGACAGTCGGATTATTTTGAAGGGGTTACACACTCTATCTGTACACTCGAATTTGTCATTCATCGCCCGCTTTATGACTGGTTTGTCGATGAACTGAAAAAAATACGCACCGAGGACGGTGACCGTCGCCCGCGACAATATGAATTTAACCGGCTGAACCTGACCTATACAGTGATGAGTAAGCGTAAACTGCTGCAGCTTGTCAAAGAAGGACTTGTCTTCGGCTGGGACGATCCGCGAATGCCAACCATCTGCGGCATACGCCGGCGCGGATATACTCCCGAATCCATCCACCGGTTTATAGATAAAATCGGCTATACAAAGTTTGAGGGAACAGTAGACTATGCACTTCTTGAACATTCCATACGCGAAGACCTGAATACCCGCGTCAAGCGCGTTTCGGCAGTACTTGATCCCGTAAAACTTATCCTTACCAACTACCCCGAAGGAAAAGTAGAGATGATGGAAGCAGTAAATAATCCAGAAGATCCCGAGTCCGGTACGCACGAGATTGCTTTTTCCCGTGAACTGTTCATTGAACGCGAAGACTTTATGGAAGACGCCCCAAAGAAATTCTTCCGAATGACACCGGGTCAGGAGGTAAGGCTTAAAAACGCATATATTGTTCGTTGTACGGGTTGTAAGAAAGACGGGAATGGTAACGTAACGGAAATTTACGCCGAATACGACGAACAAACCCGTAGCGGAATGCCGGAAAGTAATCGCAAAGTAAAAGGCACACTGCACTGGGTTTCGGTCGAACACAGCCTGAAGGCGGAGGTTCGCCTCTACGATCGCCTATTTTCGGTAGAGAACCCGTCAGCAGATGAACGTGACTTCCGCGAATTGCTTAATCCCAATTCGCTACGTATACTGACCGAATGTAGGATAGAGAAAGAACTCGAATCAGCTAAACCGCTTGAAAACTTCCAGTTCCAAAGAATCGGGTACTTCAACCTTGATCCCGATTCCCGCCCTGGTCGACCGGTATTCAACCGCACTGTATCGCTGAAAGATTCATGGACAAAAATAAAAGATAAAGAATAATCACCTTGTTAAATTCCAATACATATTCCGATAACGCCGACGAGGAAAAAGAACCATATCCCGACTATTTCATCAAATGGAATTCGGCTGCGCGACGTGGGAGAGTACCTTCGGGCTTAATCACTCCCGAAGAAATACTTGACATAATTGAGATTTATCTTGGGGAAGGATATGTGGATAAAGCCCGTAAAGCCATTGAGTATGCTGTCGCGCTGCATCATGATTATGACATACTGTGCGATATCCTTGACATCCTTGACGAGTATGAACTGTGGAACGACCTGTTAAACCTCAGCAGTCAATTACTTGACGAGACAGGTATTGACGGCGAATGTCATAAGCTTTCATCTCTCGTTCATCTTGGTATGGAAGCCGAAGCTTTTAACTGGTTCGGCGTTCTGAAAAAGAAATATGGCGGTATGGGTTACGAAGACCGCGACATGCTCAGTATGGCATATATAAAGATGTGTGAGGCGTTGTTAGATATTGACCTTTATGAATCATGCGACAGAGTATCCTGCGAAGCGATCAGTGTAATAGGCGAAGACAGTGATTTCCTGTGGCTGCGTATGCATAGTCTTGTTGCATTGAACGATAAAGATACGGCGAACATAATTGCCGAAAAAATACAGAATCTTCATCCCCTCAGCGCCGAACACTGGCAAAATCTGGGTGACGCTTATCAGGATCTTGGCGAGATTGAGAAAGCCATCGACGCCTATGAATTTGCCAGGTCCCTTGGCAATGAATCCGCAGAAAACATTATGAACCTTATATTTGCCTACGATGAAAACGGTAATAAGGGCAAGGCTCTCGAACTTATTGAGGAGTATTTTAAGGATTACAAAAACTCATATATTATCTGTGTTACGGCTGCCCGGCTTTGCATTCAGCTTGAGCAGTGGAAAGATGCGGTCCGTTATCTTGACGTTGCGATTAAAGTTGAACCGTATACCGATGATGCACTGTACGTTTATAAAGCCACATGCCACATACACCTTGATGAACCTCAGAAGGCAAAGAACGCCCTCATCAAAGGCATTAAGAAGACGGGGGATATTAGCGGCAAGATGAAAGAGTTACTGTTTCAAGTTAACGCTAAGTTCCCTTAATAAACTGTTCTGTTTCAGATCAGGTACAATGAGCTTATCGACTCATTATTACAGACCCTGAGGATTGCCGTTGCGAACATGTCGGCGACGGATACTATTTTCACTTTCTCGCTTTTCTTGGAATAAGGTATGCTGTCGGTGAAGATGATCTCTGAAAGGGGCGACTGATCTACTCGTATTGATGCGGGGTCGGACATTACGGCGTGCGAGGCTAAGGCTCTGACTGAGTTTGCTCCTTCTTTGATCATCAGCGTTGCCGCTTTGGTTATTGTACCTGCCGTATCAACTATGTCATCCACCAGTACGACATCCATACCTTTCACATCGCCTATGATCTTCATTTTTGAGACTTCGTTGGCTTTTTCTCTCAATTTGTAGCAAATTACCATCGGCGTGTTGAGGTATTTTGCGTATGTATTGGCGCGTTTTGTACCTCCCACGTCCGGTGTTGCTATCAGCAGGTTAGGCAGTTCGCGCGTACGGATCTCGTCTACGAATACGCTTGACGCATAAAGGTGGTCGACCGGTACATCGAAAAATCCCTGTATCTGGTCTGCGTGCAGGTCCATTGTAATCAGGCGATTGATACCCGCTACACTTAGCAGGTCTGCGACGAGTTTAGCTCCGATTGCTACCCGTGGGTTATCTTTCCTGTCCTGTCTTGCCCACCCGAAGTATGGTATGACTGCGATTATTGACTTTGCGGAGGCGCGTTTTGCGGCGTCAATCATCAGCAGTAATTCCATTAAGTTGTCGGAATTTGGGAAGGTTGACTGAATAAGGAATACGTTTGTGCCACGGATTGACTCGTCGTAGGCTACTGAAAACTCTCCGTCGGCAAAGCGTTGATATTTTATCTTACCCAGCGGGCAGTTCAGGCTGTTGCAGATCTTTTCCGCCAGGTATAGGGAACTTGTTCCTGAGAATACTTTGAATGGTACCATATTCGCGATTATTTATAGGTGATTATTTTTTGCGTGCAAAAGTAATACAAAAAAGTGGATTAGAGGTATTCTTCGCCGAATTTCAGGTTTACATCTATGACGAACTGTTTGATTCTCTGTTCCTCCTGTTTTTTGCATACGAGCAGTATATCGTCGGATTCAGCGATGATATAGTCGTCCAGACCCTGAATGACGGCGAGCTTGTTGCCGGCAAGACTGACTAAGTTGTTGGCGCTTTCGACAAAGAATGACTTGCACTTGAGGGCAGCGTTACTGTTTTCGTCCTTATTTGAAAGATCGTACAATGAGCCCCAGGTACCGAGGTCTGACCACCCGAAATCTGCGACCAGCATATAAGTGTTGTCGGCTTTTTCCATGACGCCGTAATCTATGGAAATATTCTGGCATTTGGGATAGTTTTCGTCAATAAATGTACGTTCGCCATCGGTAAGGTATTTGTCGCCGTTGAGGATGTCAGCCATGTCTGGAAGGTGCTTTTTGAAGGCATCGAGAATTGTCTGCACATTCCAGATAAATATGCCGGAGTTCCAGAAAAACTCGCCGCTTTCAAAGAAAACCTTTGCGAGTTCATAGTTAGGCTTTTCGGTGAATGCTTTGACTTTCTGTATATTATCTTCGCCTTCTTCTGCGGTTTGAATATACCCGTATCCGGTTTCCGGTCTGTTAGGTTTGACACCGAGAGTCAGTAGTGCGGGGTATTTATCCACGAAATTGAGTCCGGTTTCGATGTTTTTAAGGAAGTGGTGTTCCTGCAAAATCAGGTGATCGGCGGGAGTGACCACGATATTTGCATTTTTGTTGATCGCCTTTATGTGGTACGCAGCGTAGGCGATACATGGAGCGGTATTACGGCGAGTTGGCTCTGTAAGTATTTGATTTTCGCCGATATTAGGCAGTTGTTCACGCACGAGACCTGCATATTTCTCGTTTGTAGCTATAAAAATATTTTCGGGAGGGATAATCATAGCAAACCTGTCAAAAGTTTGCTGTAGCAGCGACCGTCCTGTACCGAAGAAATCGAGGAATTGCTTTGGTCTATTTTCACGACTGAAGGGCCAGAAGCGGCTACCGATGCCGCCACCCATTATCACACAATAATTATTATTCATATTAAAAGTATTAAAGAATCGGGCGACAAATATAACACTTCTTTTTGGAAAAACATACATAAATGCACTATAAATGATTAAAAACTTTTCCAGAAAACTTTGGTGGATAAGAAAATTATAGATAATTTTTCCACTTGTATGAGTGAAATACATACATATTTCCCTGTGTGCAATACGCATGACCACATTTTCAGGTTGACGGTTGGTAAATATATGTCGGATTTCATGAAATACAACACAGCCACACGTGTACACAAGTTAGAAAACCGTGAATCTAACTTGGAAAACCGTGAATCTAACTTGGAAAACCGTGAATCCAACTTGGAAAACCGTGAATCCAACTTGGAAAACCGTGAATCCAACTTGGAAAACCGTGAATCAAACTTGGAAAACCGTGAATCTAACTTGGAAAACCGTGAATCCAAGTCAGAAAACCGGGAATACAACTTGGAATGACGGGAATACAACTTGGAATGACGGGAATCCAACTTGGAATGACGGGAATATAACCTGGAATGACGGGAATATAACTCTCCCATCCCGAAATGCAACACGCATTTCGGGAAATCCAACTTGTATTTCGGGAAATGCAACTCGCATTTCAGGGTGGACAAGTTGTATTTCAGGATGGGCAAGTTGTATTCTGGGAAATATACCTTATATTTCGGGAAATACACCTTGTATTTCAGGATATACACCTTGTATTTCGGAAAATACAACTTATAGGGTCGGAAACACAACCCAAATCTCGGGAAAGTCGCACCAGATGACAACACTCGGTGACTGTGTATCATAGTATGTAAGTTCTATAACGGCAAATCTGCGGGAAATATCCCGTTATATGACTTGCAAACTTAGAGTTAGGGGTGAAAAATTAGGAATTTAGAGTTAAAATAGACATATTATTA
>JAISYU010000045.1 GCA_031269685.1 Dysgonamonadaceae bacterium
ATTAAATTTCTTGTAAAATGTTTGTAGCAGTTGCTACAAACGAGAATCTTGCTTCTGGGACGTTTGTAGCAGTTGCTACAAATGAGAATCTTGCTTCCGGGACGTTTGTAGCAGTTGCTACAAATGAGAATCTTGCTTCCGGGACGTTTGTAGCAGTTGCTGCAAATGAGAAAATTGCTCCGGGACGTTTGTAGCAGTTGCTGCAAACGAGAAAATTACTTCAGGACGTTTGTAGCAACTGCTACAAACGAGAATTTGTTCCGGCAATACTACTCTCTTGAGAAATATTCCTGAACTTTCTTGTGTATTAAATATTTTTTTATTATCTCGCGCCCGCGCGAATATAATAAGGTATGAATAGGGGCGTGTGTGTGTGTGTGTGTGTGTGTGTGTGTGTGTGTGTGTGTGTGTGTGTGTGTGTGTGTTAACAAAATATTTGACACCACCAAATTATTGGCGGTATTTCCTGAAAAAACTTTGCTGATAGTAATACTTGTCATTAGTATAAAATTTCCGGCAAAGGTAATACATTATTTTTAAACGACAATAGGTTTCGTAGATTTTTCTGAAAAAAATATGTTTTTTTGTTTATTTGATACATTAAAAAATCGCTATTTAAGAGACTTGTCGGAAATTTGTTGTACTTTTGCACGGAAAATATTTTAAATATTTATGAAAGCCTTAATGTTCGGCTGGGAATTCCCCCCTCATATACTCGGCGGTCTCGGTACCGCGAGCTACGGTCTGACGCGGGGTATGTCCATTCAGAATGACCTGGAAATTACATTTGCTATCCCACGTGCGAGAGGTGACGAAGACCAGAGTTTCCTGCGTATTATCGGGCTTAACAATATTCCTATTGTATGGAAAGATGTTAAGAAAGAACTTGTCGAAAAACGAATAGGTAAGACGATGTCGCCAAAACTGTATTTTGATTTGCAAAGTCACATATATGCCAATTTTAATTATTATCCGACAAACGAACTCGGATGTCTCGAATTTTCAGGACGATACCCTTCCAATTTGCTCGAGGAAATAAATAACTATTCGATCGTGGCAGGCGTGATTGCAAGAACCGTCGAGATTGATGTAATCCATTCCCATGACTGGCTGACTTATCCTGCCGGTATATACGCGAAAAATGTTTCCGGTAAGCCGCTCGTAATCCATGTCCACGCAACCGATTTCGATCGCAGCAGAGGAAATGTTAATCCACAAGTCTATTCTATCGAAAAAGACGGGATGGACCATGCAGACCATATAATTACAGTCAGTAACCAGACACGCTCTACGGTTATCGAGAAATATCACCAGAATCCGGCAAAAGTTACGACAGTACATAACGCCGTCGAACCCCTGAGCGCCGAAATTCAGGCTATTCAGTCGCAAAATCATACCCCAAACAGAATCATTACCTTCCTCGGTAGAATAACCATGCAGAAAGGACCGGAATATTTTGTCGAGGCTGCCGCATGCGTGCTGAAAAAAGCGCCAAATGTGCGTTTCGTAATGGCAGGCAGCGGAGATATGATGAATCAAATGATTCACCTTGCCTCTCAACGGAATATTTCCGACAAACTATATTTCACAGGATTCCTTAAAGGACAACAAGTGTACGAAATGCTGAAATCAAGCGACGTATATGTAATGCCGTCCGTCTCAGAACCGTTCGGAATATCCCCGCTCGAAGCCATGCAGTGCGGAGTTCCGTCTATCATTTCCAAACAGTCAGGTTGCTCCGAAATACTTGATAAAGCAATCAAAGTCGATTACTGGGATATAGAAGCACTGGCTGACGCAATGTATTCAATCGTAACATATCCGTCAATGTATGAATACCTTAAAATCGAAGGGAAAAAAGAAGTCGACGCAATAACTTGGGAAGATGCGGGACTGAAAGTGAGGCGGATTTACGATAAAGTATTAAGCAAAACCAATAACCAATCATAAATAACGATTAATATGAAGAAACTCACATTTACATTTGTTTTCTCGTTGATTATTTGCGTCGCATCAGCACAGGAAATAACACGGAAATACAAAAAAGCCTTCCAAAGCGAACAGTTTAACCTGATCGGTTACGGACAGGCAGTCGCTAACTTCAACCAACATCCCGAAGCGGGAATGGTACCCACAAACTCAAACTCATCATTCGACATCCAGCGAATTATACTGTTTGCAACAGGAAAGATAGGCGTGCAAAATAAGTTCGGGTACATGATCATGCTTGACGCCGGACCTAACATCTCAATGCAGGAACTGTACGGCGAATATATACCTTCAGACGCGATCAACGTGCGCTTCGGACAATACAAAATACCGTTCACTATAGAAAATCCAATGTCAGCGTCAAGGTTTGAAACTGTTTACCCTTCACGTTCAGTCTCAGCAATGGCAGGTAGTTCAGGTGATTTCAACCAGTTTGACGGCAGGGGAGTAAAAGCAGGTCGCGATGTGGGAATAATGCTGTCCGGCAAAATCCAGGAAAAAGACGGATACCATCTTCTGGAATACTATGCAGGACTGTTTAACGGTACCGGATTAAATACCAAAGATAATAACAATCACAAAGACATCATCGGTACAGCATACATTCAACCGCTTAAAGGACTGAAACTTGGAGGATCAGTTTACTCCGGCGCTATCACAACAGATTCAGTTAATGGTCTTCCTGCCGGTCTGCATCGCCGAAACGCATACGCAGCAGGCGGTGTCTTCGACAACCGTAATTTTTACGTCCGCTCGGAATACATTGCCAACAAGACCGGTAATATTCGTAGGCATGGCTTTTATGCTTCAGGCGTGTGGAAATTCGTTCCCCAAAAGTGGGAAGCAGTCGTGAAATGTGACTTCTTCGACTCCGACCGTTCGGTAGATCAAAACGAAACCACCGACCTGACTTTCGGCGTAAGTTATTTCTTTGCCTACCTGACTAAAATACAACTTAATTATATTTACACCGACGACCGCATAAAAAACTCAAATCACCTTGCCGCCGTTCAAATGCAGATTTTCTTCTAATAATTTGTGGAGAAGTACAAAATAAATTATCTATAACAGTTCATAAATTCCTCCGGGCTTGCTACGGATTACGCCGTTAAGTTCAAGTCCAATCAACAGGTTAGATAATTTGCCGATCGGTATATTGAGTTCTATTGACATGGTATTAAATTGCATTGGACCCGCTTTAGATAATGCTTCCGCAATGGTTTTTTCCTCTTCGTTTAAATCAATGAAAAGATTCTTCTGAATGGGTTTAGTGGCAGGCTTTGAAGAGAGATTGTCCCAGTTCATTTTCTCAAGAAGATCGTCGGCGGAAGTGATAATATCAGCCTGTTTCTGCTTAATCAACATGTTGCAACCTTCAGAATATCGGTCGTGTACCCTGCCCGGAAAAGCAAACAGGTCACGATTATAAGAACCAACAAGATTGGCGGTTATAAGCGCTCCGCCTTTTGCAGCAGATTCCACTATAATAGTACAGTTTGCCATTCCGGCAATTATTCGATTCCTTTTCACGAAATTTTGCCTGTCAGGATTGGTTGCACTTACGAAATCGGTAATCAAGCCTCCATTTTCAAGCATTTTCGCCGCAGTATTACGATGTGCAGGCGGATATATCCTGTCTAATCCGTGAGCGAGTACGCCGACAGTAGTAAGGTTTTCCCTGATGGCTGCGCGGTGGGCAATAACGTCTATACCGAAGGCAAGACCACTAACGACAAGTAAGTCAGGCAACTTTATTGACAGATCGTGTAACAGTTGATTGGTTACGGAAAGACCGTAGTCAGTAGCCTTCCGTGTACCGACTATGCTGATAATTTTTCTTGCATTCAAGTTTGCCGATCCGCGATAATAAAGCATTACCGGAGCATCGACACACTCTTTCATTAACTGCGGATAATCGGGATTTTTTATAAAAAGCGGAATAATCCGCCATTTTTCAATAAAAGCAATTTCCTTTTCAGCCTCTTTCAGGACGCTGGGCTTGTGGATCTCATCAATAATTCGGCGCGGAAAACCTGGAAACAGTTCCAGAATACGCTTTTTCTCTGTAAATAAAAGCGAAACATCTTCCAGGTTATCAATGATTCGCTTTGCGGTAGCATTACCTATTCCATGCACGAGGGTAAGTCCAATTTGATAAATCAGATTATTGTCATAAGTCATATTCAAAACGGTTTTAGTTGAAATTTTAATTGGCTGCAAATATAATACATAAAATTTGATTTCGTCTGGTTTCCATTGGCAAACATTTTGCAATTAAATATACATGCTTTTAATATTTGAAATAAATAACTGCTCAACCTGTTAATAATCAAATAAAAAGAAATAAACATAGAAAAATGAATAAAGATCAGGAAAAAGAAAAAAACGGAAACGAAACGAATTTTGCTGACAATTTAGCAGATTTTGCGACAAAGGGACAGGAGGAAGAAACCGTGCCCTATCAAGAGCCGCAGGAAGAATCCCCGGCTGAAGAACTCGCAAGATTAAAAGATACACACCTTCGCCTCATGGCGGAATACGACAATTATCGCAAACGCACAATCAAAGAAAAAGCCGATCTGATAAAAACCGGCGGAGAGAAGATGATTTCAGCGCTCTTGCCGGTAATTGATGACTTTGACCGTGCACTTCAAACAATAGAAAAAGCAACCGACATCGAAGCATTGAAAGAGGGCGTATCGTTGATTTTCAACAAATTTCAGACATATCTCGGACAGAATGGCGTAAAAAAGATAGAAACTCACGACGCGCTATTCGATGCCGACCTGCACGAAGCCGTAGCGATGATTCCGGCATCGGACGAAGCACAAAAAGGCAAAATAATCGACACTCTGCAAAACGGCTACACTCTTAGCGACAAAGTGATACGTCATGCAAAAGTAGTAGTGGCAAACTAAAACAACAATAAAATGGCAATAACTAAAAGAGATTATTACGAAATACTCGATATCACGAAAACCGCTACGGCAGAAGAAATAAAGAAAGCCTACCGGAAAAAGGCAATCCAATATCATCCAGATAAAAATCCCGGAGACAAATCAGCAGAAGAGAAATTCAAAGAAGCGGCAGAAGCATACGAAGTACTGTCCAATGAGGATAAACGTGCGCGCTATGACCGGTTCGGACATGCCGGAGTTGGTGGAGCGGCAAGCGGTGGCTTCGGCGGCGGGGGAATGACCGTAGAAGACATCTTTGCCCATTTCGGCGACGTCTTCGGAGGACATTTCTCGAGCTTCGGCGGTGGCTTTGGTGGGTTCGGCGGACAGCAACACGTCGTAACACGAGGTTCCAATCTGCGAGTAAAAGTACGCCTGACATTAAAAGAAATAGCCACAGGCGTGGAAAAGAAAATAAAAGTAAAAAAATACATTGCCTGCAAACACTGCGGCGGAACAGGCGCAGAAGACAGCAAAAGTTACACCACATGCACCACCTGTAAAGGTTCAGGACATGTCACCCGCGTGCAAAACACTATTCTCGGACAGATGCAAACCACATCAGTTTGTTCCACATGCAGCGGCGAAGGCAAAATCATTACCAAAAAATGCACACACTGCAACGGCGAAGGCGTTGTTCGGGATGAAGAAATAATCTCATTGAACATTCCTGCAGGAGTCGCGGAAGGAATGCAGCTTTCGCTCTCCGGCAAAGGCAATGCAGCACGTCGTGGCGGCATCAATGGCGACCTGCTTGCCGTAATAGAAGAAGAGCCGCATCCTGAACTGATTCGCGATGAAAACGATCTTATATATAACCTTTTATTAACCTTTCCAATCGCAGCGACCGGCGGAACAGTTGAAATACCTACACTTGACGGAAAAGCAAAGATCAAAATAGAACAGGGAACGCAGCCGGGTAAAATATTGCGCCTACGCGGCAAAGGATTACCTTCTGTAAACAGATACGGAACCGGCGACCTGCTGATAAACATCAGTGTTTATGTCCCCGAAAAACTGACTCAGGAAGAGAAAAACACCATCAAAAGCCTGGAAAAATCATCTGCTTTCCAGCCATCCGAATCCGCAAAAGCGGAAGCATTTAACCGGATGAAGAATATATATGAATAAAAAAATAAGAGTCTGGCATGCTCAGAAACTTCAGTTTAGCGACGGTTATTGTACAGGGAATAACTGTTTATAAACTAATGGTGTTTCCTGTTTCATCCGCTCAAAAAGCACCCTGTATTCTTCCGAAGGCGCAGATAAATGAGGTTTAAGTTTATAAATAATAAATTTCAACCGCAATTTCAACAGTATATTTGTATGCTTTTTCAAGTTGTTTCTAAGCAGCTTTTCACATAATACTATCATTTTAAATAATTTATCAATTGACTTTCTTATCCTTTCTCTCTGATGTTCTTCTTTCGCAGAAAGAGTAGAAGAACATCTCATACTCAGCCTATCGGAATTAGTCACAAGTTTACACGTCTTCATGTAAAGATTCATACTCTGCCCTTTCATCATATCCCATCCCTTAGGCGATTCCAAAACAGTTTCCTGCAAGTCAGGAATGTCGGTCAACTTTTCATCCCGCTCATTGATAGCAATAAAAGCCGTATATTTTGAGTCAATTTGATATTGAACGGCAATTTCTACGATTTGCTCTTTATAACCTTCGCTGCCAGAACGACAAGCCTCAATATATTTTTCAATTTTCTTTATTTTTTCCGAAGCATATATCTTGTCCAACGGCAACGCTGACTGTTCTATGCTATTTTTTAGAATTGGGAAAGAAAATGTTTCTTTATCCGTTTTACATATTAATTCAAAATCATCGTTCAAATCCTCTACCTCAACCAATACATCATAAAATTCATGGTTAAACAATACCCTTGATTTTTCAATCCTGTCAAACGTTTTATTCGTTTTTGTATTCAAGTTGATTTCAAAAAGATTAGACAATGATACTCGTGCGAATTGACGGACAATGATTTCTTTGATTTGCTCGTCCTTGACAATAAATTCGGCTTTACCCCGTCCTGCTTCCGCAATTTCCGCTAATCCTTTTTTGTTTACGGATGAATCAATTCCAAAAATAAACAAGGCATTTTTGCCAATATTTTGCCTTACCCACCCGGCAACTTGATCTTCATATCCTATTGCGCCATCTGTGAACAGAAAGATTATTTTTTCTTCTCCAGACTCTTGTATGGCATGTTTTATCGGTTCTAATATTTCCGTACCACCACGAGCGCGAAGCGATTGGATGTATTTCTTGGCTTCTTTGTAAGTATCCGCATTAAACTCTTTTATCTTGTCTGCAAAAGTTTCAAAGACATGGTCAAATGCAATAATATTGAATTTATCTCCCTTATTAAGTTGTTTTAGGCATTTGAGTACGGCTTCTTTTGTTTGCTCCAATTTGAAGCCGCTCATTGAGCCGGAAATATCAATCACGAAGACATAATCTTTGGAGGTTACTTTCTTCTCAACTTCAATATCAGGGAAAAAAGAAAGATAAACAACTTTTTTCCCGTTGGGCAATTCGTGGTAATACCCTTTGGAGAAAGTTTGTTCGGCAAGTTTTATATCCAAAACAAAATCCCTGTCCAATTTGATATTTTTGGCGGAAACCGTGTTGTTTTCGAGTTTTATATTGTGCGTTCTCGATACAATATCGTCAATCTTCATGTCTTTATCAATATGAATAAAGATATTGCCTCGGTATTCTATTTCTCCTTTGTTGTAGGTAAGTTGATCAGTAACATCCGATTTATAGCGTGGCGGAACCAATGTAGGAATAAGCATCCGAAGTTGATTATCAACAATTTCAAAATTATCGATATAATCGATCTTCACAATCACCGTCTCCTCAATGGCGATTTTACCGATGTTCATCCGAAAGATATTCGATTCGTCGTTAGTCATCATATAGGCAGAATCACCTCTGACCATAGCTCTTTGATAATCTTTCTCTGCTTCTTCCTTTGCTTTCACTTTACCTTTAATCGTCTTTCCTCCAACTGTGGCTATAAAACCGGTTATTGTAGCCGATGCACTGACAGGGAAAGTATAAGTAACCTCCAACACTGCATCGGTATTGTTCTTGTATTCCTGAAGAATACTGAAAGTTGAGAATTTTCCCAACACATTGCCTTCGATATTAACACTGCTAAGGCTCAGCTTTTCAAAATTGTTTTGCATAATCTAAATTTATAAAAATTGAATTTGATGTTCACATCATTGAAATGATTTTTCCCCTTCCGAATAGTCAGAAATATACTGTAAAATCTTTTGATTTCTATTGGATTACCAAATTATGTGGCTTGCTGAGTTTAAGAAGGGTAAAGATACAAATTATTTTATTAACGGCAAATTATTTGAAATATTGTATTAATTTTGCGCCTCATTTATATTATTTTTTTAGCTAATTATTATATTATTTCTATGGAAAATTTATTCGATAAGATCAGTAACGATATTAAATCGGCGATGCTGGCAAAAGACAGGGTCAGGCTGGATGCACTGAGGGGGATTAAAAAAGAATTTCTGGAGGCTAAGACTGCGAAAGGAGCTGATGGCGACCTGCATGATGACGTTGCGCAAAAGATTCTCCTCAAAATGGTTAAGCAACGTAAGGATAGTGCCGCGATTTATACCTCGCAAAACCGCGCAGACCTGGCAGAAAAAGAGATTGCCGAGGTTGGAGTGATCGAAGGATATCTTCCGAAACAACTATCCGCAGGGGAAGTCGAAACCGCTGTCCGTAAGATTATTACGCAGATCGGTGCGGTCTCCGCAAAGGACATGGGAAAAGTAATGGGCGTCGCGTCAAAAGCACTTGCCGGAAAAACAGAAAACCGCCTCGTTGCTGAGACGGTTAAACGGTTGCTTCCGGCGGACTGAGACGCCCGGCAGAGGATTTCCGGCAGAACTACAAGAGTAAATGCCGAATTTTTTCTTCTATATCCTGCTTCTGAGTGGCTCCGACATGCCTGTCTATAAGTTCTCCACCCTTGAAAAAGAGCAGTGTGGGGATGCCGCGGATTCCGAACCGTGCAGGTAATTCTTCGTTCTCGTCGACGTTTACTTTTCCGATGATGATTTTTTCACCGTACTGTTCCGCAAGTTCGTCTATCGCCGGACCAATCATCCGGCAAGGTCCGCACCATTCTGCCCAAAAGTCCACTACTACAGGTTTCCCCGTGTCGATCATTTCCTGAAAGTTGGCGTCTGTTATTTTCTGTGCCATGTTTTTATATTTGTTTTTTAGTTGATTGTAAATTTTATCGCGCGTTCTTCGAGGTACCTGACTATTTTCCTGTCCAGGTCAAATTTGTACATTTCAGCCCGCATTGATATGCTTATTATCCGTTCTACATCTTCGACAATGAGGTACAGTGTACAGTTTCCCTGTGTACTCTTTATTAATGTGGACAGTTCGTTTGTGATTTCCGCGTTCAAGTCTTGTAATGGCAGGTAGACTGTTACCCTGCTTATCATTGCTTTTGCTAATGCTTTTGTTACGGGTTCGACTTTGGTTATTTTGAAGTTTATTTGCCCCTGTTTGTACTGGCTTTCCTGAAATTGCCCTCTGATTAGAAGTATTGTATTGTTGACTCCATATCTTCCGTAATCGAAAAAATCCCTTCCGAAGAGCGCAATCTCGCTGCTGCTGTTGTAGTCTTCCAGTTTGATGATGCCAAAAGGTTGCCCCTGTTTGGTTGTCCCTGTCCGGTAACCGGTTACGATCCCCCCAAGCAATATTTCACGGTTCAGGTTTTCCTTGATCTTCATCGCATCAAATTCATAAAGGGGGGTTTTACAGATATAGTTAAATATAAGGTAATAGTCGTCCAGCGGATGGGAAGAAATGTAGATTCCTACCAATTCACGCTCCTTGTTTAGCCTCTCAATGGTGCTCCAGGCTTCGGCTTTCGGTATTTCGGGCTTTACGATGGCTACCGAATCAAAACCGCCAAAGAGGGTGTTTGTGTTGGATGTCTTTTCAGCTTGATATTTGTTGCCGTAACGAATCAATGTGTCTGAGAAAGTTTCCCCTTTCGTGTTTTTTGCAAAAAAATCTTCCCGCCTGGTTCCTGGCAGCGCGTCGAATGCTCCCGCACAGGCTAATGCTTCCAACGCACGCTTGTTACAGGCATTCAGGTTGATCCGCTCTACAAAGTCAAAGATGTTTTTAAATGTTCCGTGTGTTTTCCTTTCCCTGACTATAGCGTCTACTGCCGACGCACCTACGTTTTTTACTCCACCTAACCCGAACCGTATGTCACCTGCCCTTGTCACAATAAAATTGGAGTCCGATTCGTTGACGTCAGGTCCCTTAACAGTTATCTTTAACGCCCGACATTCATCCATAAACTTCGTTATTTCAGATATATTATCCCTGTTCCGAGTCAGGTTGGCTGCCATAAATTCCGCAGGGTAGTTTGCCTTAAGGTATGCCGTCTGGTAAGAAACGAGCGAGTAACATGTAGCATGCGATTTGTTGAATGCGTACTTGGCAAACTCCGACCAGTCCGCCCATATCTTTTCTAATTTTTCCCTTGGTCCAAATCCTTTCTTTTCTGCTCCTTCGATGAACTTATCGTGCAGAGATTCCATCTTGTCCTTAAGCTTTTTACCCATCGCTTTACGCAATTCGTCGGATTGCCCCCTTGTGAAGCCAGCCAAATCACGACTTAATAACATCACTTGCTCCTGGTAGACCGTGATTCCATAAGTGTCTTTTAACCGTGATTCCATTTCGGGAAAGTCATAGGTTATTTCTTTACGCCCATGTTTGCGGTTGATGAAGTCTGGTATATACGCCATCGGTCCCGGACGATACAGGGCATTCATTGCTATCAGGTCTTCAAATTTTGTAGGCTTCAGTTCGCGGAGGTACTTCTGCATGCCGGGCGATTCAAACTGGAAAGTACCGATTGTGTCACCCCGACTATACAATTCATAGGTTTTCCTGTCGTCAAGCGGTATTGTATCTATATCAACATCAACTCCTTTTGAGATTTTGACGTTGACAAGAGTTTCTTTGATCACTGAAAGGGTCTTAAGCCCCAGAAAGTCCATCTTGATGAGTCCTACGGATTCAATTACAGAACCTTCATATTGAGTTACGAGCAATTCTTCGTATGTGCCTTTCTCTTTCGCCGTGCTTAACGGTATATAGTTCGTCAGGTCGTCCGCTCCGATGATTATTCCGCAGGCGTGTACTCCCGTTTGCCTGACCGTACCTTCAAGCATTTCGGCGTATTTAAGCGTAGAAGACACATTTTTATCGCTTGAATTACGGGCATCGCTCAGTTCCTTCACGAGCTTTATACAGTTTGAGAGATTAATCTTGATTGCATTACCGTCTTTGTCATCAGGCAAGCGGTCGGGAATAAGGTTTGATAGCCTGTTTGCCTCGGAAATAGATAATTTCTGCACACGGGCAACGTCTTTAATCGCGGATTTGGCAGCCATCGTGCCGTAGGTTACTATGCGGGCGACGCGTTCCTTGCCGTATTTTTCGGTGACCCAGCGCAGTATCTCGTCCCTTCCGTCGTCGTCGAAGTCTATGTCTATATCAGGCATTGAGATACGGTCGGGATTGAGGAAACGCTCAAAAAGCAAGTCGTACTTCATTGGATCAATATCTGTGATCCCTAAACAATAAGCGACCGCAGAACCGGCTGCCGAACCTCTACCCGGACCAACCGAGACACCCATCTGTTTAGCCGCCTGTATGAAATCCTGTACGATAAGGAAGTATCCGGGGAAACCCATGTTCTTTACAGTTTCCAGTTCGAACTCTAAACGTTCGGCTACCTCTTCGGAGAATTCGCCATAGCGTTGCACTGCCTTCTCCATAGTCAGGGCGCGCAGGTAATCCGCTTCGAGTTTTATTCGCAGTATCTTATCATACCCACCGAGTCTCTCAAACCTATTTTCATCTCCACGGTTAAATTCCTCTTTCAGGGCTTCTTCAGTGTATCGCTGACGGTAGATTTCTTCCGTGCCAAATTCTTCGGGGATGGAGAAGACCGGCATAATAGCGTCACTTTCTATACTGTAAAATTCTACCTTTTCGGCTATCTCTACGGTATTTGCTAGCGCTTCGGGGACGTCGGCAAAAATCTCGCTCATCTCAGCCTGTGTCTTTAGCCACTCTTGTTTTGTATAGCGCATCCGTTTAGGGTCATCAAGGTCTTTGCCAGTACTCAGGCATATCAGGCGGTCATGCGCTTCGGCGTGTTCTTCGGCTACAAAATGCACATCATTAGAGGCAATTACTTTTGTACCGGTCTTTTCCGCCAGTTCGAGAATAGCCTCGTTCACCTCTTTTTGCCTGCGATATGTTTCTAAGTCAGCGCCTTCCTTATCGGTTTTGTGACGCTGTATTTCGAGGTAAAAATCATCACCGAACAGGCGCTTGAACCAAAGTATAGACTCTTCCGCATTCCGTTTGTTAATTTCAGGGATAACATCCTCTGCTTGTTCAACAACGGTGTCGGCATCTGACGTTACATTGTCTTCATCAACGTTTTTTGCGTTCTGTCCCATAAGTTTTTGCGGGATTTCTCCTCCGAGGCAAGCCGAGCAGACTATCAATCCTTCTTTGTACTGTTCGAGCAGATCTTTATCTATTCTCGGTTTGTAATAAAATCCTTCAGTCCACGCCTTCGACACTATTTTGCAGAGGTTTTGGTATCCTTTTTTATTTTTTGCAAGCAGGATAATATGCCAGCCGCTAGCGTCTAATTTTGTTGATTTATCAAGCATTGAACGACGGGCACAGTAAGCCTCTACGCCAAGTATTGGTTTTAACCGTTTGCCTTCTTCTTTTCCCTTATTCTTTTTGCCGATATAATCGTAAAATTCTTTGACGCCGAACATATTGCCGTGGTCGGTCAAGGCGATAGCCTTCATACCGTCGGCGATAGCCTTATTTACTAATCCGGGCACGGTAGCCATTCCGTCGAGCAGGGAATAGTGCGAGTGGACATGGAGATGAACAAATGGTTGTAGCATTATTTTTTGTAATAACAGGATTTTTAGATATGCAAAGTTACAAAAAAAATGCCTTACAGGATTGGCGCATGGGAAAAAGTTTTCAACATCCGGGCGAATTCATCTTATATGTGTACCTCTACCGTTGGTCATATTAGAAGCGGAAGTAATCAACACTTCTTCCAATCCGGCAGAAAGGGCAAGGAACGCGTTGTCGAGTTTAGGTACCATACCGCCTTTAATTATACCTTCCTCCCTGTAATTGAGATAAGTCTCCTTATTTAGTTCTGAAATAACGCTGTTATCATCATTTTCGTCGAGCAGGACACCGCTTTTTTCAAAGCAGTAAACGAGCCGTACCCGGTAATCAAAGGCAAACACACGAGCCACTGATGCAGCGATTGTATCGGCATTAGTATTGAGCAGTTGCCCTTGTCCATCATGCGAGATAGGCGCCAGGACGGGCGTGTAGCCTGAGCGAAGCAGTTCTATCAGCGCCTGTGCATTTACCGTCCTCACATCCCCGACGAATCCGTAATCTACATTCCCCACCGGACGCCTTACAGACAGCATCATATTCATATCCGCACCGGTCAGACCGATAGCATCGACGCCCATAGATTGCAGACTGGCTACTATATTTTTATTCACTAATCCGGCGTATACCATAGTTACTATCTTCAGCATTTCGGCGTCGGTAACTCTGCGACCGTCTACGATTTCGCTTACCACGCCGAGTTTTTCAGCCATTTCGGTAGCCGATCTCCCGCCTCCATGGACCAGGATTTTATTACCTGCGATCAGTGCAAATTGTTTAAGCAGTCCGCCAAGCGCTTCAGGCTCTTCTACAATTTGTCCGCCAACTTTTACAATAGTTAGAACATTCATATTAACAACAAAAATCAGGCACAAAATTAATACAATATTTCAAATAATTTTGCCGGCTAAAAAAACAAATAGAGATCTCGTAAATTTTCATAGAACTCTCGCAGACTTTCATAGATCTCTCGTAAACTTTCATAGAGTTCTCGCAAACTTTCATAGAACTCTCACAGACTTTCATAGAACTCTCGCAAACTTTCATAGAGCTCTCACAGACTTTCATAGAACTCTCGCAAACGTTCATAGAACTCTCGCAGAAATAAAAATTCTACCAGGATACCCTGTAAAAATAATCAAAGAAATGTTTGGCAAATTCGGAAATATATTGTACTGTACGGCGCGGATACTATTCACCTTGACATTTCCTTAACCACATCCAGTGCCTTTTCCAGAGTGTCTATCCCCGTGATATTCAACGTACGGCGGTTATTTTGTTCGCGAAGCATAGTACGATCATAGTTGTTTTGCGCAAACTTGATGAGGCGCTCAAATGCTCCACTTTTATAGTAGGGCGAATCAACGTTTTGAATAAGGAAAAGTGTCATCTTGCCTGCTTTGAGGACGATTTTATCTATCCCGAGCCGCTTCGCCAAACGGCGCACATGGACAATACGGATGAGCTCCTCCCCTTGTTGGGGAATTTTACCGAAGCGGTCAATAAGTTTTACACGGAAATGTTCAATATCAGGCTCGTCTTCCATCGCATCAAGTTCGCGATAGAGAAGGATTCGCTCCGAATCGTCAGGGATATACGAGATGGGGAAATGTGCGTCCATGTCACATTCGATAGCGGTTTCGGCAACATAGTTCTCTCCCGTGTCAACTGAATTTTCGTCGCGGTAGAGGTCGGGAAATTCCTCGTTTTTAAGCTCCAAAACGGCTTCGGCAAGGATTCTTTGGTAAGCTTCGTAACCAAGGTCGGCAATGAATCCGCTTTGTTCTGCGCCAAGCATATTTCCTGCTCCTCGAATATCCAAATCTTGCATTGCGATGTGGATTCCGCTACCGAGATCTGAAAAATTTTCTATTGCCTGAAGGCGACGGCAGGATTCTACGGAAAGAGTATTCAGAGGAGGAGAAAGCAGGTAGCAAAAGGCTTTGCGGTTACTCCGTCCTACCCTACCCCGCAACTGGTGCAAGTCGCTCAAGCCGAAGTTATGTGCGTCATTGACTATGATTGTGTTGGCATTGGGAATGTCTATGCCGTTTTCGACGATTGCGGTTGCCAGGAGGACGTCATATTCGTAGTTTGCGAAGTCAGTGATAATGTTTTCAAGCAAGGAAGGCTCCATTTGTCCGTGTCCGGTAGCGATGCGCACATCAGGAATTTCACGGCGTACCATATCTTCGATACTCTTGAGGTTGGATATCCGGTTATTAATGATGAAAACCTGACCGTTACGGCTCATTTCAAAACCAATAGCTTCTCGGATTATTTCGGCGCTGAAACGGTGTACTTCAGTATGGATCGGGTAACGGTTAGGTGGTGGCGTAGAGATGTTTGACAGGTCGCGAGCACCCATCAGGCTAAATTGCAATGTGCGCGGGATAGGCGTTGCGGTGAGCGTAAGGGTATCGACATTAGTTTTCAGTAATTTGAGTCTTTCCTTTACGGAAACTCCGAACTTCTGCTCTTCGTCTATTATGAGCAGCCCCAGGTCTTTGAATCGCACATCTTTACTGATCAGGCGATGTGTTCCTACCAGTATGTCTATTTTCCCTTCCTTCAATTCTTCAAGGATTGTTTGGATCTTTTTTCTGCTGCGCGCCCTGGAAAGGTAATCCACTTTCACGGGCAGGTTTTGCAATCTTTCGCGGAAGGTATTGTAATGCTGGTACGCAAGCAAAGTCGTAGGGACAAGTACCGCCACCTGCTTACCGTCGACGGCTGCCTTGAATGCCGCACGGATCGCTATTTCCGTTTTACCGAAACCGACGTCTCCACAGATCAGCCTGTCCATAGGGCGTAGGTTTTCCATATCCTGTTTCACGTCGTTGGTAGCTTTCAGTTGATCGGGAGTATCTTCGTAAATAAATGACGCTTCAAGTTCTTTCTGTAAATAAGTATCGGCTGAAAAAGCAAAACCACGTTCTTCACGGCGCTTGGAATAAAGGAGTATCAATTCTTTGGCGATCTCCTTAACCTTCTTCTTTGTACGGCTTTTGACCTTCTCCCATGACCCTGAACCGAGTTTATGGAGGGCAGGCGGCTCGTTATCTTTACCCTTGTATTTAGATATTTTATGTAACGAATGAATACTGGCGAAGATGAGGTCATTGTTCCTGTATATGATTTTAATAACTTCCTGCGTTCGCCCGTTGGTTTCTACTCGTAGCAGTCCGCCGAACTTACCGATACCGTGATCAAGGTGAACGACATAATCGCCAACCTGAAAATGCTGCAATTCTTTCAGTGACAGCGCTATCTTACCCAGCCGCACTCGCTCCGACTTTAGGTTGTATTTATGGAACCGGTCGAAGAGTTGGTGATCGGTAAAGACGCATATTTTCAGATCATGGTCGGTGAATCCTTCGTGAAGCGTTTTCATGATAGGGGTGAAGGCGATATTATCATCTCCACGGTCGTCGAAGATAGAACGAATCCGCGCTATCTGTTTCTCGTTATCACTGAGAATGTATATTTGGTAACCTTCTGCAAGCTTTTCCCCGAAATAAGTAACTACGAGGTCAAAGTTCTTATGGCAGGACAGTTGTAGGGAAGTTGAGAAATTAATGGCTGACTTGGTTTCGTCATTCATAACTATTTGATTAAATTTCTCCACACAATCCCTTACTTCATCAGGGGAAGACAGTAAGAGGCGGATCTGGTCAAGAGTCTGGAAAGTCTCTTCGTTAGATATGACCGGTTTTTCGTTCCACGTGGCATCTATCTGTTCGTAGACGCGCTGCCGGTTACGGAAGACGAGTTCCGTATCCTTTGGCAGGTATGAGAAGAGTGTTGTTTCGCGATTGCCAGCCATACCGGATATTATAGAAACAGAATCAAGCTTCTCTTTTGACAACTGTGTTTCAACGTCAAAAGAGCGAAGGCTTTCCACCTCATCGCCGAAAAAGTCCATCCTGAAAGGATACTCGCCGGAAAACGAAAAGAGGTCAATAATCGATCCGCGCACCGCATACTGCCCCGGTTCATAAACATAGTTCGTCCGCACAAAACCATACGAATCCAGTACATCCTCAAGGAAAGATGTATCTATTTTCTCGCCTGTGGATACCGACAGGGTATTGCTATGCAGGTCAGCGGAGGAAACGACTTTCTCGGCGATGGCTTCGGGATAGGTAACGATTAGGATTGCGGAAGGATTATTCTCTTTCCCGCACAGTTTACCGAGTAATTCTATCCTCAGTATTTCATTTGCCGGGTCTCTCTGTCCATACCTGATGGCGCGCTGGAAACCTGACGGGAAGAAGGCTACATTTTCGCTACCGATCGCCTGGCAGCAGTCATGGTAGAAATAGCCCGCCTCTTCCTGATTGTTGAGTATAGAGAGGAATGTGCGCCTCGACTCCGCAAAGAGCGATGATATGGCAATGCTTTCCGCCGAACCGTTCAATCCCGAAAGGTTCAGTGCAATTTTCTCTTCCATTGCTTTCCGTACGGCTTTGAGTTTAGGATGGGAAGCAAAAATCTTGAGTAATGGGAAATCTTTCAACTCCTGAAATTTGCTGCAAAGGTAGTAAAAAAACTAAGAATTAATAACTACCTGTCGAGCCATTGGAGTGGGTCGAGTTTGGCAGTTTCCTTCCTTAATTCAAAATGTAGGGTGCTTATAGATGCGTTATCCCTGTCGGTAAAAATCTTTCCGATGCTTTGCCCTGTCTTTACCCTGTCACCTTGCTTTACGTATACCTTTTCAAGGTTCGCATAAAGGGAAATATAATTCCCGTGCCTTATCAGAATGTTGTTTGTGCTGAATCCTGGAACGATGAATATCCGTGAAACTATACCTTCAAACACCGAACGAACTTCTGTACCGGCTGTAGTTTCGATTTCTATGCCGTTATTGTTGACCGGCAAGTGGGAAAGTTCCTGATGACGGTGTACACCAAAATATGCCGTGATTCTGTATTTCCCTTTCAGCGGCATTGGAAGTTTGCCCTTGTTTGCTTCAAAATTTACCGAAAGTTTCTTTTCTGTTGGCGTCATTGCATATCCACCTTTGGTCTCTTCCTTACGATTTTCCGTAGATTTATTACGGGCTGAGTTAGATGTTTCTTCTACTATATACTTTTCTATTTGACTGTTGAGTGCGTTAGCTTTCTTGCGCTTCTTTTCAAGTTCTTCTGCAAGCTGTTTCTTATCTTTTTCAAGGGATTTAATTTCCTTTTGCTTCACATGTTCTTCTCTTATGAGGTTTTCTTCCTGATCTTGCTTACCTTTAAGAAGATATTGCTTCTCCGACCTTGCATCTATCAGCAGATTTTTCTCTTTTTGGACATGTTTTTGTTTACCGGCGATCTCTTCACCTTGCTTGCGGCACCATGTTTGATAATCTTTCAGGTATGTAATTCTGTGGAATGACTGTGTAAAGTTATCTGCGGCAAGGATAAACATTATGTTATCTTTCAGTGCGTTTTTGTTGGTGTATATTTTACGGATTGCGGCAGTATAATGTTCTCTGCGTTTATTTAGGTCTTTTTCCAGGTCTTTTATTTCATATTCTTTGGCATTTATAGTTGAATCTATGATATTTATTTCACTGTTTAGCAGTTGTATTATTTTCTTGTGCGCGGTTATTTTATTATCTATCAGGTTTAGTTTATCTAATGCGTTTGAGATGTTTGTTGTTTTCGCATCTATAAGTTGTTGTGTCGCGAGTATGTCTTTTAGTATCGTTTCGCGCTGTTTCCTGAGATTTTGTATATTTTCGCTTGCGTTCAGGCTTATTATTGTGACTGACAATAATATAATACACAATATAGATTTATTGATCATTGTATTGATTTGTTATTTCTATTAATTGTTCTGTTGACACTTTGCGGTATTTTACAGGTATTGACATATCAATTTCTGTTTTCCTGTTAAATTTTTGTTTTGAAAGTCTTAGGAAGGTATTTTGCCCTGCGTGGAAGGTTTGTTTTGTGACGAGGGTATGCTGTAATCCTTGGAAATCATATTCTGTTTCGAGTAGTATTTTCATGTTTTCTATATCTTCAAAGGTAAATATTTTGTTGCGTCTGTCAATGTATGTGAAATTGTACGGTGTTATGTTGACTCTGATTATCTCTGTGTTAATAATCGGCGCCCGCATGGAAACTTGGATTATACTGTCTTTGATGATACGTATTTGCCCGTTTGTAGTTTGTCGTTTGTTTTCTGGGGATGTAAATTCTATTTCGATGGAGGAAGTAAATGTGCTGAAATTCTGCGGAGATATGGAATGTTTTATTGTTTGGCATGATACGGACGTCAATATTACTGCTATGATTATCGACTTTATTATGTATATGTTTCTATTCCGTTGTTTCATAGAATGTTTTGTCCGTTATTTTTCTTGTAATTGTGACGGTATCTGTTTCTCCACTGTTCAGTTTTTGTTTTAGCGCTTTCTGCCATTGCTCTACCGCCTGTTCTTTTTTATCTAATTTAAAAAGGATATCGCCGTAATGGTCAAAAATTTCAGCATTATCTTCACGGATGTTTGTTATTGCGTTCTCGATGTATAATCTTGCCCGCTGATAGTTACCTTTCTGGAAAAATATCCATGCGTAAGTATCGAGGTATGTACTGTTTGTCGGCTGTGCGCTAACACATTTCACTATCATTTTCTCTGCGCGGTCAAGGTCTTGTTTTTCAAGGCACAGAAAGTATGCGTAGTTATTGAGGACTACGATATTGTTTTCATTGTATTTCAATGCTTTTTCGTAGTTTTCGTATGCTTTTTCATTTTCGCCTAATATATGATAAATGTCGCCTGTTTGTCCGAGTATAACTGAACTAAGTATCTTGTTGTTTTCCTGAACTTTTAAAAAACCGTTTTGGAGCATTGACAGAGCGAGGTTGTACTGCTTAATTTCTGCGTATAATTCGCCGCATAATATGAAAGCGTCCGCATTATCCGGAAATTTCTCGCATACTTTTATAAATTCTTCTATAGCATTTTCTTTTTTTCCTAAGGAAATGTATAATCTTGCTTTATGAATTGATAATACTTCGTTTATACCTGTATTATTTTCAAGCGTATTTAGTGAATTTATTGCTTTTTCGTGTTCTCTTTGCTTGGTATATATATCTATCAGAATTATTAGTAACTCATCTTTTCTTGGATTTTCCGCTATAAGTTCTTCATAAATAGTTGCCGCTTCGGAATAGTTTGAAATGTTGTAGTAAAGTTCGGCAAGAGCAATCTTGTAATCGACTATTTCCGGAGAATTTAGCATTGCTTTTTTAAGGGCGTCGATTGCAAGCGAATAATGTTTAAATATAATGTAATAATTTGATATTTCCGCAAGTGTAGATGATGATGTTGAGTCGGTGTCGTATGCTTTTTTTATGACATTGAATGCTTCTTCGTATTTTCCGCTTTCTTTTAGTATAATTGATTCGAGAAACAGCGAGTCGGATTTTATCAGTTTTTCTAAATCTTGTTGGTTTATATTGCGTACTTCTCCCGCCATTGAATAAGATATCAATATTGCAAAGATTATTAAGACTTTTAGCCGCTTCATTTTTTATTTCTTTTGTAATACTTTATTTGCCTGTGTGTCCGAATCCGCCATCTCCTCGGTCTGTATTACTAATTGTGTCACATTCTTCCCATTCCACTCTTTCATGCCTTGCAACTACCATCTGGCAAATTCTTTCTCCGTCATTAATTGTAAAATCTGTTGCGGAAAGATTTACAAGTATAACCTTTATTTCACCCCTGTAATCGGAATCAATTGTACCAGGCGTATTCAGGATTGATATTCCGTATTTTGCAGCCATACCGCTTCGAGGTCTGATTTGCGCTTCGAATCCTTTAGGCAGTTCTATAAAAATTCCTGTAGGGATTAACGCACGTTGAAGGGAACTCAACGTTATCGGAGCATCAATATTTGCGCGAATGTCCATTCCTGCGGAACATATTGTTTCGTATGCAGGAAGTTGGTGATTTGACTTATTTATTATTTTAACCTTCATAAAAACTTTAATTAAGTGGTACAAAGTTATAACAATAAATATTATTAAGCAAATTAAAATATATATCTATTGCTTCTTTTATTTCTTGTAAGTAAACAAATTCGTTGGCAGTATGCGACCGTGCGGAGTATCCCGGACCAATTTTTATTGCGGGAAACGGCATAAGCGCCATATCGGAAAGAGTTTGTGAAGCAAATGGCGTTATTCCGAGCGATACCGCACGTTTTACGAGTGGATGTTCCATAGATATTGATGAAGAGTTTAGTTTAAATGAACGTGCATATACATCGCATCCGCACTCTGCTGCAATCTCGTCGAAAATTTCCTTGTTTGAATAACATTCATTCGTCCTCACATCTACAGTGAATCCACATTCATCAGGTATAACATTATGCTGGCTTCCGGCATTGATCATTGTTACGTTCATTTTAACCTCTCCGGACATATGTCCTATTTTTTTAAAATGCTTTGTACGAAACCATTCAATATGATTTAAAGCATTGTATATTGCATTTTCCCCTTCGTTGAGGGCTGCGTGTCCAGACTTTCCGGTAACGATAGCATCTATTACGATAAGTCCTTTTTCTGAAACAGCAGGCTGCATTCCGGTAGGTTCACCGACTATTGCGCAATTTATATTCCCCAATAACGGCAAAACCGATACAATTCCGTTACTTCCCGACACTTCTTCTTCTGCCGACGCTAAAAATATGAAGTTACACGGCTGATTTCTTTCGGTAAGCCTTATAAATGTAAAAAGGAGCGATACGAGAGATGCTCCGGCGTCATTACTTCCGAGACCGTATAACATCCCGTCGATTTCTTTCGGACTAAATGGGCGGCGAGTCCATCCTGTTACCGGCTTAACAGTGTCAATATGCGAGTTAAGCAATACAGTTTCTTTACTGTCGTCCCATTCCGGTGATTTAAGCCATATATTATTTCCTGACCTGTATGGCTTTAGTTTTATAATTTTAAGATATTCTTCGAGATAATTTGCAGCCTTGAATTCTTCACGGCTGAAGGAAGGTATCATAATTAGATTCCGCAGCAGATTTATTGCATCGTAATATATTGAGTTAATATTCATACCACTGCAAAATTACAAAATTATTCCTAAATGAAAAATCATCTTCAAAGATAATAAGAGTTTTGTGTGAAGAACTAAGGGTAAAGAGTGATGAATGAATTAATGATGAATAGTTAGAGTTAACAACTGACCGTCGACTTTTACAGGTTATCTCACTGCCGGCGGTCAGGTAATCTCTTCGGAGACGTCTACTACAATGAGAACAGTGCGTTCGCCGCCAGGAGTTCCACCTTGTTGTCGGATAAGGCTTTCAGCGTCTTTTCCAGGTCGTCGGGACGGATGATACTTAATGCCTTGTTGCCCGTCGAAAAAGCGTACATATACTCTATCGATACACCCGACCCGTCGATGATGTTCATCACCGATGCCAGCGCACCTGGTATGTTGGGCATCTGTATGCAGATCACTTCGGTAACCGTCACCGCGTAACTGTTCCGCTTCAGGAGTTCGATTGCCCTCGTTGGGTCAGAGACTATCAGGCGGAGGATACCGAAATCGGAGTTCTCCGATACGTTGAAGGCTGTCATGTTGATGCCTTCCCTGCCGAGCAGCGTGGCGACTTCATTGAACCGTCCGCGTTTGTTTTCAAGGAATATGGATAATTGTCGTATTAACATAATGCTGTTATTTAAGTTTTCTGTTATCTATCACTCTCTTCGCTTTCCCCTGGCTGCGTTCTATGCTGCGAGGCTCTACAAGTTTGAGGTCGGGCTGTAAGCCGAGTACGCTCTGCAGGCGGTGTGCAATGCGTTTGCGTAGGTCAAGCATCTTGCCCATCTCGTCAGAATAGTATTCTTCCTTTACCTCAACCCGTACCTCAAAGGTATCGAGGTTGTTCGACCCGCGGTCTACGACCAGCAGGTAATGCGGCTCCAATTCGGGCAGTTCGCAGATTACGGATTCAACCTGCGACGGGAAAACATTTACACCGCGTATAATCAACATATCGTCACATCTGCCCAGTATGCGCGACATGCGTACCGAGGTGCGTCCACATTCGCAGGTATCATAGTTGAGGCTGGTCAGGTCGCGCGTGCGGAAACGCAGTAATGGCATACCGTCCTTGGTGATGGTCGAGAAGACTAACTCCCCCATCTGTCCGTGAGGCACCGGCTCGCTTGTTTCAGGATCGACTATTTCTGGGTAGAAATGGTCTTCGCAAAGATGGGTGCCGTTCTGATACCGGCATTCATGCCCGACACCAGGACCGATGATCTCCGTTAACCCGTAGATGTCGTACGCCTTTATGCCAAGCTTCTCTTCAAGGTCTTTCCTCATCCCTTCCGTCCATGGCTCGGCTCCGAACACTCCGATCTTCAACTTAAACTCTTCACGCGGATAACCCGAGTTCCTCATGGCTTCGGCAAGGTAGAGGGCGTACGAAGGCGTACATGCTAGTGCAACGGAACCGAAATCGTGCATGAGCATGATTTGCTTCTCAGTATTACCGCTCGACATGGGCAACACGGTCCCGCCAAGAGTCTCCGCCGCCGCGTGTGCGCCAAGACCGCCCGTAAAAAGCCCGTACCCGTAAGAGACCTGGACTACGTCGTTTTTACCGATGCCGTAAGCGGTAAAACAGCGGGCGCCGACTTCTCCCCATATATTGAGGTCGTTGCGCGTGTAGCCTGCCACAATGGGCTTACCTGTCGTACCGGAAGAAGCCTGCAACCGTACAATCTCCGACATCGGACTGCTCAGCAGCCCAAATGGATAGTAGTCGCGGAGGTCTTTTTTTGATGTAAAAGGGAGTTTAACGATATCGTCTATTGATCTAATATCGGCAGGTGAAACACCCATCTCCTGCATCCGGCTGCGATATGGCTCACAGTTGTGATACATCCGCTCAACCGTTCGCTTGAGGCGTATGCCCTGAAGTTCCTGCATCTCATTACGGGACATGGTTTCGATTGTCTTGTTCCAAATCATATTTGCTTTCAATAAGGATTAAGGTGCAAAGTTAAAGGAAATAATCAAGAATAAGAAATTTTTACTACCTTTGCAGCCAATTTTTAATACTCAATAATTATATATGAATACAATTTCTACAATCTTTTGGATTGTTCCTGCAGCCTCGTTGATGGCGCTTGGTTTCGCGTACTATTTCTACCGCTGGATGCTCGGCAAAGACGAAGGTACTGATGTTATGAAACAGATAGCAATGCATGTCCGCGTAGGCGCAATGGCTTATCTGAAGCAACAATATAAAATCGTTACGGCAGTGTTCATCGTCCTGGCGGTCATATTTACGGTGATGGTGTATTTCGGACTGCAAAACAACTGGGTTCCATTCGCCTTTCTCACCGGAGGTTTCTTTTCCGGACTGGCAGGCTTCTTCGGTATGAAGACCGCTACCTACGCTTCGGCACGTACGGCAAATGCCGCTAAGAGTTCACTCAACAGCGGACTGAAAGTGGCTTTCCGTTCGGGAGCGGTGATGGGCTTGACGGTTGTTGGTCTTGCCCTGCTTGACATTTCAATTTGGTATCTTATCCTTGACAAGTGGGCGGATGTTGGTAATCACGACAAATTGATTATGATTACAACTACAATGCTAACTTTCGGTATGGGGGCATCGACCCAGGCGCTGTTTGCACGTGTCGGTGGTGGTATCTATACTAAAGCCGCTGACGTTGGGGCAGACCTGGTAGGTAAAGTAGAGGCTGGGATACCGGAAGACGACCCCCGTAATCCGGCTACCATTGCCGACAATGTAGGAGATAATGTGGGAGACGTTGCCGGTATGGGCGCCGACCTCTACGAATCATACGCAGGCAGTATCTTAGCCACTGCGGCGCTTGGAGCGGCAGCGTTTAGGGGCGACGTAGAAGGCATGCAGCAAAAGGCTGTTTTCGCTCCTATGCTAATTGCGGCTATCGGTGTTATACTGTCGATAATAGGGATTTTCCTGGTACGTACTAAGGAGGGAGCCAATATGAAACAATTACTTTCGTCGCTCGGCAGAGGTGTGAATGTAAGTTCAATCCTGATCGCGGCTGCAACATTCGGCATCCTTTACGGTTTACATATTCAGAACTGGTTTGGGTTATCGTTTTCGGTTATTGTAGGCTTGGCGGCAGGCGTTGTCATCGGTCAGGCAACCGAGTACTTCACCTCGCACTCGTATAAGCCCACACAAAAGATAGCCGAAAGCACCAAGACCGGACCTGCGACGGTGATAATTTCCGGTATCGGGACAGGCATGATCTCTACAGCTATTCCGGTATTAACTATTGGCATGGCTATCGCTCTTGCATTCCTTTCATCTATACAGTTTGACGTAGCGAACATGCTTTCGGCGCATAACTTAAGTTTAGGATTGTATGGCATCGGCATTGCAGCAGTCGGTATGCTTTCCACGCTTGGCATCACCCTTGCTACGGACGCATACGGACCGATTGCCGACAACGCTGGAGGTAACGCCGAGATGAGTGGCTTAGGGGAAGAAGTTCGCCGCCGGACGGATGCGCTTGACGCTTTGGGTAACACTACTGCTGCCACAGGAAAAGGCTTTGCTATCGGTTCTGCAGCACTTACCGCCTTAGCCTTGCTGGCATCTTATATAGAAGAGATTAAGATTGGGCTTATACGTCTCGGCACGGAAACTATTCAGATAGGCGAAAGAGTAGTAGAAACCTCATCCGCATCGTTCACCGACTTCATGGAATATTACAATGTTACGCTGATGAATCCTATTGTATTGATCGGCATATTCATCGGTTCGATGATGGCGTTCCTTTTCTGCGGGCTGTCTATGAATGCAGTTGGGCGTGCGGCGCAGAGCATGGTAGAAGAAGTTCGCCGGCAGTTCCGCGAGATAAAAGGGATACTCACAGGCGATGCCACACCGGACTATGCACGTTGTGTAGAAATATCCACACGGGGAGCTCAGCGTGAGATGCTGTTACCGTCACTGCTGGCGATAATCACTCCGATACTTACCGGCGTAATATTCGGCGTAGCTGGAGTTATGGGACTCCTGGCTGGCGGGTTAGGCTCAGGATTTGTCCTTGCGGTATTCATGGCGAATGCCGGAGGTGCGTGGGATAACGCCAAGAAGTACATTGAAGAAGGCAATCTCGGCGGGAAAGGCTCCGACAGCCATAAGGCAGCAGTAGTAGGAGATACAGTAGGCGATCCGTTTAAGGATACTTCAGGACCATCGCTCAACATATTAATCAAACTTATGAGCATGGTAGCAATAATCATGGCGGGACTGACGGTAATGTGGAGTTTGCTTTAGTATCATGCAATGAAAAACTCCTCAGTAAAACCGGCTATTATTAATTCGGGGCGCATCCGTTCATTCCGGCAACGCTTACCGTTCATTCCGGTAATAGTTGATGTGTTTTACTGGGTCATATTATTCCTGTCACTGTCAATAACTACATCTTCAGCACAGTCACCGGTTGACATTCGCAACCTGTTCACGGACGATGCGATACCGGTGGAACATGCCGATCGTTTCGGCGCTCTTCCGATACAGAGTCACGAGGGGCGCATTGAGCCGATCAACACTTTTTCGGCTGACATACTTCGCAAGCTGCATCACTCCGACAAGATAGGCAACCTCACATCCGACCGGTTCCTGCTTAGCCTGCTTACGATGCCGGAACGTTGGATGCACGTACCGTTTATACACCTAAAGAACAGGGAAATATCCCGCCGTTACGGATTACCTGAAAAACAAATCGCATACATAGAAATATTTGACGAAAACGGGGATTACCGGTTAGCGCGCGCCGTCAAAGCAGCCTTCAACAAATCACCGGCAGAACGCAGTAAGATCGACAAAGACATACTTAAACTCAACGAACAGGTGCATATCTTCTCACAGCTTGTATCTGGCGACATGCTGAATCTGTTCCCAACAGGTGGTGAGGATCATAAATGGGAATCCGACAAAGAGATGCTTTTCCGGTACCTGGATAAGGTAAGAGTTGCCATACATTCGGGCGATTGGACGGAAGCCGGTGACGCACTGGAAAGCATTTACGACTATCAGTCGCAGCACACGACTATTGCCATCGACAACAGGAAACTTCAAGCCGAACTGCATTATAACCGGCTTAACATATTCAACCGCTGTAAGAAGTTCTATTTCCTGCTTGGTGCGCACCTGTTAATGTTCGCCGTCGTATATCTTTTTAAGAAGAAGAAAACGATCCGTACCGGCATACGGATACAGGTTGTCCTGATCATGGCAGCCGCAGCCGCCCACATCTATGGAATAGCGCTGCGATGGTATATCGCCGGATATGCGCCATGGTCCAATGCGTACGAAACGATGACTTACGTATCCCTCATCACTGTTGCGGGAGGACTTATATTTGCCCGTCGAAGCACGATCACCCTCGCCCTGGCGACACTTTTCGCAGGTGTAATCCTGTTTGTGTCGGGACTAAGCCGGCTTGATCCCCAGATTAGCCCTTTGGTACCTGTATTGAAATCACCATGGCTCATGATACACGTAGCGGTCATCGTTGCCGCATACGGGTTCTTCGGGATAAGCCTGTTGTTGGGTGTAACGAACATAACAATAGGCACAATATGGCGCAGAAGCCGAAATATGCAACTTGGTAGCCAGACAGCGCTGTTGACAACAATCAACGAGTTGTCCCTTTGGGCTGGACTTGCCCTCATGACAGCCGGTACACTTGCCGGAGCGGTTTGGGCGAACGAATCATGGGGACGTTATTGGGGATGGGATCCTAAAGAGACCTGGGCGTTGATAACCATCATCGCATACACTGTCGTACTTCACCTGCGGCAAATAAAATCCTGCGATCGGGCAATCGTACTCAACATTGCATCGGTACTTGCATTTGCAACGGTCTTGATGACATACTTCGGGGTAAACTATTACCTCACCGGCATGCACACTTATGCCGGGTAACAAAGCAATATTATATTAATCAACAATAAAAACAGACATTAAAATGAAGAGACGTGAATTTTTAACCGGAGCCGCAGTGCTTGGAGCATCAGCCGTAGCGGTATCAATGCCGGCAGTCATTACCTCATGCTCAACGAAAGCAAAAGCCCTCACACCGGGCGACATTGGGATGTACTCCTTTTCCAGCATCGCCCCTGGAGGCAAACCATTGAAAGCTGCCCTCATAGGATGCGGCGACAGGGGAACCGGTGCTGCGTTGCAATTCCTTGCTGCCGGACCGGATCTGCAAATTGCAGCCCTTGCCGATGTATTTCCCGACAGGATGGAGCGCAGCCATAAGATCCTGAAAAAGGAATACAACAATTCCGTACCTGAGCAAAACCAGTTCATTGGGTTTGATGCTTACAGGAAAGCCATTGCCTTGCCGGATATAGACGTTGTGATTCTCACTACGCCGACACATTTCCGTCCTGAGCACTTTAAGACCGCGATTGATGCGGGGAAGCATGTTTTCATGGAAAAACCCTGTGCTGTTGACCCGTCGGGGATACGCACCGTAATCGCAGCCTCCCGTACGGCGACCTCAAAAGGGCTTACCGTCATCACCGGTAACCAGCGGCGACATTCGAGGGCTTACTGGGAAGCATACCTCCGTGTACGGAACGGCGCAATCGGAAATATCACCCACGCATCCGCACACTGGGATCAGGGTGCATGGTGGAACAAGCACCAGCGTCCCGAATGGAGCGACATGGAATACTGCATCCGTAACTGGTTCAACATAAAATGGCTAAGCGGTGACCACATCCTCGACCAGGGAATCCATAACATTGACGTTGTAACATGGTTCCTGGGAACAAAGCCCACCCGCGCCGTAGGTTTTGGCGGTCGTGCACAGAGGCTTACCGGAGACATCTACGACTTTTTCAGTGTGGACTACTATTATGACAAAAACGTCAGGATGTTGACGACTGCACGGCAAATAGACGACACCGAATACAACGTTTCCGAACAGGTTTACGGTACAAAAGGAATGTTTACCACGAACGGCGGCATACACCTCGAAGACCTTGAGGGCAACATTATATGGGCGTACGACAATAAAGCGAATCCTGAGAAAGACCATTACTTGCAGGAACACATACACCTTGTCGAATCAATACGCCTCGGCAAACGTATCAACCAGGCGGAAGACCTTGCCAATTCTACGCTCGTCGCGATACAGGGCAGGGAAGCGGCATACACAGGGAAGTCTATTACCTGGGAAGAGATCCTCGCTTCCAACCTCCGTTACGGACCGGAAAGCTACGAACTCGGAAAGTTACCCTGGTACCGCGAAGGTGTAGCCCCGATGCCCGGCAAAGCCCCCGGACAGGCATAAATAGGTGAGGGGGGGTAGGAGTTACTCCTCACTGTTAGTTCTTCACTCCGAATTATTTTTCGTACCTTTGCGCCTTTATTATACAAGCAACATTTAAGAATATGAAGAAATTCAAGTACATTATTAGAGGGATCTTGGCGCCGGCTGTGGTTGGTGTTCTTTGCCTGCAATCATGCGGAGGCGGAGAAAGAAGGACGGCGGGTAATGTTTGTCCGGGTTCGGATTCTGCCTCGTTCCGGTTACCGGTTGCGTATGTCCGCACCGACTCGCTGTTGAACAATTATCGTTATTGCATTGATCTGAATGAGTCTCTCATGAAGGAGATTGAGGATCAGCGGCTGAAGCTCGGTCAGCGCCAGCAGAAGTTTCAGAAGGAAGTAGAGGAGTTTCAGCGTAAGCTGCAGCTGAACGCCTATATCTCCCGCGAGCGTGCAAGCCAGGAAGAGCAGAGGCTCGGCAAGCAGCAGGAGGAACTGAGTCATTTCGCGGCAAGCATCCAGGAGGAGTTCTCCCGCAAGCAGGCTATTGTCCAGCAGCAGTTGCAGGATACGATTTTAAACCGTATCAGGGAGTTCAATACTCCGAAGAGGTATGATATGATTTTCAGCAACATCGGATCGGACAACTTCTTTTACATTGACGAAAGTTACGACATTACGAAAGAGGTCATAGACTTTCTCAACGCGAACTACAAGCCGGAAAGCAAGTAACGCGACTCTCCCCGTGAA
>JAISYU010000124.1 GCA_031269685.1 Dysgonamonadaceae bacterium
CGCGCAAAATATAACTCGTACCGTGCAAAATATAACTCGTACCGCGCAAAATATAACTCGTACCGTGCAAAATATAACTCGTACCGTGCAAAATATAACTCGTACCGCGCAAAATATAATCGAGAAATCGCAAAATCACATCTCCCCTACCCTTAATCTCATTAAAACCTTTAAAATCATTAATGTCATTAAAGGAAATCACAAAAAATCGAAAAAGAATTTGTACATTTGCATCGTAAAAAATACCATAAACAGGGTATATATCATCTCAATTTTTATTATTACCTTTGCAGCCTCATTAATAAACAAAAATGCAGTGTAAAATTTAATATTGAAAATGGTTATGAAGAAGTTAATGTTACTCACAGGGCTAATTACCCTCATTATCAGTTCGGCAATCTCCCAAAATAATCCCGAGTTGCCCGTCGATCCGAAAGTTAAGTACGGAAAGTTAAGCAATGGATTGACGTATTACATCCGCCACAACGAATTGCCAAAAGAACGCGTCGATTTCTACATCGCACAAAAGGTCGGCTCAATGCAGGAGGAGGAAAATCAACGCGGGTTGGCGCATTTTCTCGAACACATGGCGTTTAACGGCAGCAAGAACTTTCCCGAAAACAATCTTACAAAGTATCTTGAAACAATTGGCGTGAAATTCGGCGAAAACCTCAACGCATATACATCCTTCGACGAGACAGTTTATTACATTTCCAACGTTCCCGTGGCAAGGGAAAGCGCTGTCGACAGTTGCATCTTGATTCTCCACGACTGGTCCGGCGCTTTATTACTCGAGGAAAAGGATATAGACAAAGAACGCGGCGTCATTCGAGAAGAAATGCGCAGCAGAAACGAAGCAACAATGAGATTATATGAAAAACTCCTGCCGATTTTAATGCCCAACAACAAATATGCAAGCAGAATGCCGATAGGTACAGAAGAGGTGGTCATGAATTTTAAGCCGGACGAGATTCGTCAATACTATAAGAAGTGGTATAGACCCGATTTGCAGGGAATTATTATCGTTGGCGACATTGATGTAAACAAAATCGAAAGCAAACTGAAAGAAATTTTCGCAGATATTCCCGCACCCGTCAATCCTGCAGAAAGAATCTACTTCGAAGTGGACGACAACGCCGAACCAATAGTCGGAATCGTGACCGACAAAGAAGCGCCCATAAGTATAATCAACATTGACTTCAAACATAAACCCGTGACCCCGCGCAACCAACGCAATACAATGGGCGCATTTATCTCGGAATGGTTCGATGCAGTCGCGAAAGAGATAGTTACAGAACGGTTCCGTGATCTTTCCCAAAAATCCGAACCACCATTCATACAAGCCGACGGAGGTAATGACGATTTCCTCGTAACATGCACCGAGGAAACCTGGAACATGATGGCAGCAGTGCGAAACAATGACGCGGAAACGGCGCTCAAAACAATTACCAGGGAAGCAAAAAGAATAGACCTCTATGGTTTCACCGAAAGCGAGTACGAACGCGCAAAAAGCAACGTATTAACAGCCTTTGAAACCAATTTTAACGAACGTGACAAGACTCGTAACGAAAATTACGCCAACAATTACGTAAATCATTTCCTGAAAGGCGGGTATATTCCGGGTATAGAAATAGAATACTCAATCGCTAAAACAATAAGCGAGCAAATTCCACTCAATATCCTGAATCAATACGTCCAAACCCTTATCAGGGACAGCAATATCGTGATATGTATGATCGCACCCGAAAAAGAAGACGTCAAAATACCGACAAATCAACAACTGCTCTCGTGGTTTAACGAAGCGCGCAACGAAAAAATAGAACCAATCGAAGAATCAGTAAACAATGAACCGCTGATCGAAAACATACCCACAGGAGTTAATATAAAGTCCGAAAGCGACGGCAAGTTTGGGTCGAAAATTCTAACCTTATCCAACGACGTTAAAGTCATTATCAAATCAACAAATCTCAAGGACGACGAAATTTTATTCACAGCATTCAGTCCCGGCGGATCATCCCTCTTTCCACAAGACGACCAAATCAACGTGCAACTCTATAACTCGGTTACCGGCATCGGCGGACTTGGAAAATTCAGCAAAACAAACCTCTCCAAAGCGCTTGCCGGCAAAAGAGCAGCCGTACAACCAACAATTTCACTCCGTGAAGAAGGTCTTTCCGGCTCGTCCAGCGTAAAAGATTTCGAGACCCTGCTGCAACTTATCTACCTCAACTTCACAGACGTAAGGAAAGACGAAGAAGCCTTCAAATCATTCGTAACACGCACAAAATCCCTGCTGAAAAGCATGGAGGTACAACCGCAAAACACCTTACAGGACTCCATTACCAAAACAATCTACGTAGATCAATTAAGGCACTTCCGAATTAAAGCCGATGACCTGGATAAAGTCAACTACCAGACCATAGAAAACTGGAGGAAAGAACGATATGCCAACGCAGACGATTTTACATTCATCTTTACCGGCAACATTAACGTGGATTCAGTGAAAAATCTCATCGCACAATATCTCGGTAACTTGCCTGCCTCCGGCAAAAAAGAAAAATTCATTCCTCTTAATGAAGATTACAATAAAGGTATACGCAAAAACGCCTTCAATAAAGAAATGGAAAACCTGAAATCAACCGCAGTGAATTTCTATTGGACCGTACTCGACTATAATCTGAAAAATCGCCTGGAAATAAATATGCTGCTCGATATTCTTAAAGTCGTATACACGGAAAAAGTACGCGAAGAAGAAGGAGGTACCTACGGCGTCCAAGTCGGTGGCGGATTGTCCGATTATCCTAAAGGAAGAGCCGTGCTAAATACAAGTTTTGAAACAGATCCCGCAAAAGTGGAATATCTTAATAAAATAATACACGACGAAATAAAAACAATAGCCGATAACGGTCCCAGCCAAGTGAACTTCGATAAGGTAAAGGAACATCTCCTTAAAGCACAAGCCGAAAACGAACAGAAAAACAGATACTGGTTAAACATCATCAAAACCTATTACAGCCGCGGGTACGATGATTATACCGAATATCTCAAGACCATAAACAAAATTTCCCCAAACGATGTGCGCAAAAAAGCAAAAGCGCTCACAGATGCCGGAAATGTGCTCGAAGTGATCATGACAGGTGTCAAGTAATATCAATAAATAATAATAAATCCCATGAAAAGTTTATGCTTCTACTTCCAAATCCACCAGCCGTTCAGACTTAAACGCTACCGGTTCTTCGATATAGGCGCCGATTCCTACTATTATGACGACTTCGCTAACGAAGATATAATCACCGGAATCGCTAACCGTAGTTACCTGAAGGCTAATAAAATGATACTCGACCTTATACGACAGTATGACGGGGAATTTAAAGTGTCATTCTCAATATCTGGAATAGCACTCGAACAACTCGAAATGTATGTCCCCGAAGCCATCGACTCATTCAGGGAACTTGCAAAAACAGACTGCATAGAATTCCTCTCCGAAACATATAATCATTCCCTCGCCTCAATGGAAGACCCAATAGAATTCCAAAATCAAGTGAAACGGCACGCCGATAAAATAGAACTGCTGTTCGGTATAAGACCGGAAGTCTTCCGTAATACCGAACTGATCTATAATGACGAAATAGGAGAACTGATTTACAACATGGGCATCAACGCTATACTCGTGGAAGGAGCAAAACATGTCCTGGGATGGAAAAGTCCCAATTATATCTATACATCAGACACCAATCCCAAACTAAAACTGCTGGTGCGAAACATGAAATACAGCGATGATATTTCCTTTCGCTTCTCAAACTATAACTGGAACGAATATCCACTCGTCGCCGACAAATTCATCAACTGGATTAACTCTACTCCCGAAGATGAACAAATAGTGAACGTGTGGATGAACTATGAAGTACTCGGCAGTCAACAACCCGCCGAAACCGGTATCTTCGAGTTCTTTAAAGCCATTCCACGATTCGCCCTCGAAAAAGGTATCGCTTTCACTATTCCCTCAAAAGCAGCTAAAACATTGGAACCAACCGGTAAACTTGCCGTCCCTTACCACTGTTCTTGGGCAGGAGAGGAAAAAGATGTCAGTCCGTGGAAAGGTAATGTACTGCAACAGGAAGCAATTACTAAACTGTACGGAATCGGTGAAAGGGTGCGCATCATAAATGATCGCCGGATACTTCAGGATTGGGACTACTTGCAGGCAAGTGATCATTTCAATTTCATGAGTACTAAACTTTTCCCTGGTCCAAGCGTCTATAGCCCCTACGAAAATGCTTTCGATGCGTTTAATAACTACATGAACGTATTAAGTGACTTCATAGGCAGGGTCAAAACATTATATCCCGACGAAATAGAAAACGAGGAACTTAACGCTCTCCTGACTACTATCCGTAATCTTGAAGGCGAAATAAAATATCTGAGAAAAGAAGTTAACAATGGCAAATCATTCCCAAAACGCAACATCATTCCTCGCCAATGAATCCCGCGCCGAATGGCATGACGAAACATTGTGGCTCGTGCGCAAAAAACGAGACAGGGCTGCACAATCCGTACCCGAATGGGAAACCCTCCGCAACCGCGCATCCGCAATAAAAGAAGACGTATTGTCAAACCTCGATGTCTATCTCGAACAGTTTGAAAGAGAAGCTACCCGTAATGGCGCTAATGTGCTCTGGGCTTCCGACGCAAACGAATTTAACAATATCATTTTTGATATAATAACGAAGAAACATCAGGCAAAGAATATTGTCAAAAGCAAGTCAATGCTGACCGAAGAGTGCGGACTTAACCATTTCTTACTCGAACGCGGCATAGAAGTAGTAGATACCGACCTCGGAGAGAGAATTATACAGTTCCGACACGAAACTCCGAGCCATATCGTACTGCCTGCTATACATCTGAAAAAAGAAGAAATAGGTGAAACTTTCCACGAAAAACTCGGTACGGAAAAGGGCGCCTCAGATCCTGCTTACCTTACTCATGCAGCCCGTCAACATCTGCGTAAAAAATTCCTTACAGCGGAAATAGCAATGACCGGCGTCAATTTTGCCGTTGCGGAAACGGGAAGTGTAGTTGTATGTACCAATGAAGGTAACGCGGATATGGGTGTGCAGTCGGCGCCGGTGCAGATTCACTGTATGGGAATAGAAAAAATTGTGAGGCAACAGGAAGATCTGGGAGTTTTCATGCGGCTTCTGGCTCGCAATGCCACAGGTCAGCCGGTTACAACTTATATATCACACTACATGAAACCTAAACCAGCCGGCGCAATGTATATCGTGATAGTAGATAACGGCAGGTCTAAACATCTTGGCAATAAACATTATGTCAATTCCCTAAAATGTATCCGTTGCGGTGGATGTATGAATACCTGTCCTGTTTTCCGCAGAAGCGGCGGACATAGTTACGGATATGTGATACCAGGTCCTATCGGCTCAATTCTTGCACCGGAACGTACTGCCGGTTATTCCGACCTGCCGTTTGCTTCATCGCTTTGCGGTTCGTGTGATAATGTCTGTCCTGTGAAAATAGATATTCATGAGCAGTTGTACCGTTGGCGGCAAGACCTTACGGAACAGGGTAAAACTTCGCTCGCAAAACGTCTTGCGTTACGTACAGCCGGTTATGCGCTTGCATCAGACAAACTGTATAATGTTGCAGGAGTTACCGTCCGTAAAATGATTGGTCGTTTGCCTCGTAACTTACTCTACATGCCTCTCAACGCCTGGGGTAGAGGAAGGGAATTGCCTGCGCCACCGAAAGAATCATTTAAGGAATGGTATGAAAAGAATAGAGGTGCATCTGAAAGTAGCAATACATAAATCATCTCAACAGGAGATTTACAGGAAAGTATTTTTTGCAATTACTCAATAATTTATAATATTTCGCTGGGATACGTTTGCTCTTATGAAAAAACTCAAAGACCTGTGTAGAGCGTAAGTTTTTATCTCTTAAAAACGCTTAGTTCTTATTTTTCCTCTCTTAACTTTTTTTCTTACCTTTGCAGCGCAATAATGCTTTAAATATGTTTAAACAATATCTCCTTTCTATTCTCTTTGTCGTTTCCGGTGCAGCGGTATGCGCCCAAAACGGAGACTTTTTCCTTCATACCGTAGAGCGTGGGCAGACTGTGTATTCGATTTCCAGGATGTACCACGTCTCGGAGAATGATGTGATAAGGCTTAATCCAGGTAGCGAAACCGTAATCAGGGACGGGCAAAAGTTGAAAATCCCGCAGCAGTCAGGATCTTACGTTTATCATACCATTCAGCCACAGGAGACACTTTACGGTGTTTCTAAAAAATACGGAATGACCGGTGAAGATATTATGAATGTCAATCCGGGTCTTTCTGTAAGTACTTTTTTAATTGGAAAGATAATTAGGATACCTGTAAACCAAGTTAATACACCGATTAACGGCGATAGTGAGGCGGTAAATACTACGAACTCCCTTCTTAACCGTATTCAGCCTCTCAAATCCGTCAGTCCGATAAAGATAGCGCTTATTCTGCCGTTCGATGCCAAAGGGAAAAAAGACAGAAGGATTGTTGAATATTACGAGGGATTCCTTCTGGCGTTGAAAGAGTTAAAGCAAAAAGGCGTTTCCGTCAATCTGGATGTTTACGACAGCGGTCAGGGGATGACTGAGATCCATTCTATCCTCAAAAACAGCGAGTTGAAGAACGTACACCTTATTATCGGAGGTACATCCGCCCAGATACCGGCTATTTCCCAATTCACCAGGGAACGTGACATCCCTTATGTTATCCCTTTCACCTCAGACTGCGACGAACCCTACTATAACCCAAAGATTTACCAGATAAATACTCCCCAGTCATACCTTTATTCAAAGGCATCGCTCGCTTTTGCCTTGAAATACCGCAATGAAAATATTTTTCTTGTCTCCAACGAAGAGGGAAACGCTAATAAAGAAGATTTTATAAGCGCTTTGAAATCCGATTTGCAAGCGCAAAAAGTCAATTTCCGCACTGTTTCGCTTTCTGACGTAAATCTTGAAAAAATAGAACTTTCTCCTTCAAAGAGAAACATTTTTGTGCCGAACGATGATACACAGAATACTCTTGAAAAACTTATTGTGATGCTTAAATCAATCGTTGAAGTCAGCCCTGAATACTCAATTTCGCCGTTTGGCTATACCCGTTGGCAGATTGATGCACAGAAAACAATGACGGACGAATTTAACAAAATGAATGTCATCTTCTTTTCCGGTTTTTACAGTAACCCGTTGAACGAAGACGTACAAACGTTTTACAAGACGTTTTACAAATGGTACGGTCGCCCTCCGGTGACTGCGTTTCCACGCTATGGGATTCTCGGATACGACACTGGAATGTTCTTCATCCTTGCCATAGATCGCTACGGCGCCTCGTTTGAGAACAAAATCGGCAGTTTCAAATACAATGGCATACAGACCTGCTTTAATTTTGAGCGTGTAAACAACTGGGGCGGCTTTGTAAATACCGGTCTGTACTTTGTAAACTATCAAAGTGACTTTACGATACGGCAGGATGTAATTAACTAACTGACTGATATGAGCCGTATAATCATTATAATATGTTTCATTCTTTTTTCGCCGGCGTTCGTATTGATTAACGCACAGGAAAAATTTACGCCGGAATGGTCGTTCGGTATCAATGGCGGTATGACATTGTCCAAGATCGGTTTCGATTCGCAGTCTCGAGTCCCGCAATCAAATCTGAGACAGTCAACCGGCGGTCTGACGGCGCGTTATATTTCTGAAAATCATTTTGGGCTTGTCGGCGAACTTAATTATTCAATGCGAGGCTGGCAGGAAAAGACCGACACCTCTTACTTGAACCGTTACGCCCGTTCGCTGGTTTACCTCGAATTGCCGGTAATGACTCAACTCTATTTCAATATCGGTAAACGGGTTAGGTTGCTCTTTAACGTCGGTCCGCAAATAAGTTACTTCCTGAATGATAAGACTCTCGAAAGGGAGGAATATGATGCTAAGCCTTATTATAACCTGCCTGTGCAGCGCAGGTTTGATTACGGCATCAAGGGAGGTGCAGGTTTAGAGATACGTACCGGCATCGGCTCATTTATTCTCGACGGCAATTATTATTTCGGGCTTTCCGACATCTTCAACAATACCCGCGCTGATATTTTCCAGGCTTCACACAACCAGGTTATCGGCGTCCGGCTGACGTATCTTGTCAGAAGTAAAACAAAAACATTTATCTTCTTTTAAGGAAATTCTGCAAGAATGAATTATCTTTTCCGCTGCTATGACGGAAAATTTTTCAGCATGCCGGGAATCTTTTTCAGCATGCTGGCAAGTTTTTCCAGCACGTTCGGAAGCATGGTGAGACAGATAAATTTTCTACTCTTTTCTACTCACGGATAAAGAAATATGCTTCTTAGCGCCTCTATTTAATACTTTTCCGGTAAAATAGCGGAGGAATAATATCACGCTGTTTATATCTGCCCGTATAAAACATTCCCAAAAAGTATAATGAAATAAAAAAAGGCAGGTGTCTCACGACAACCGCCTTCAACAGTTATGAACATATAAATTATACGGGTTATAACAGTATCTTTATTTGTGTGCTTCAGTTTCTTTTATCTCTATAACGCATCAACTAAAAAAAGGTTTTAATTTTTTTTGTCAGTTAGTGATAACTTGCCTTGTAATAACGAAATAAAACTTTTCAATTTACCAGCAGCGATTATCTTAAACCTTGCAATACAACAAAAATAACCCACTATCTGAAAATGTTACCCTATTAATGATATGGACTTACGGTATGCAATTTGTCAGATATTTTCCAGTACCGCGGTCAAAAATTCCCAAAACTTTCCTACGGATTCTATCTCTACTTTCTCGGCAGGTGAATGTGGATGTTTTATTGTCGGACCGAATGATACGGTATCCAATCCAGGTATTTTTGCAAGGATTATCCCACATTCCAGACCGGCATGCATCACTTTCACTGCGGGACTATATCCTCGCTGCTTCTCAAAAACTTTTTTCATCGTCCCAAGTACCGACGAATTGTAATCAGGATCCCACCCTGGATAATTCCCGTCGAAATATACATCCGCACCTGCATTATCAAAGGCGCTTTCTATGCTGCTGCATATTGCCTTCTTTTTACTTTTCGAAGAACTCCTGGCTAGGAATTTTACTTCCGCGCGGTTATCCGAAGTATTCACGATCGACATATTGACTGATGTTTCCACCGTGTCGGGTATTTTTTCGGAAAACATATTTATGACGCCGTTAGGACATGAGTTGAGGACATTGATTAACTTTTCCTTAACAGCGAATGGTATGAAACGGAGTATTTCCTCGGGCTTTTCCCGCTTCGTGTCAATGGAAAGTTTTTCAGGATCTTCAATGTCTTCAAATTCTTTTATGAGAGTCGCCTTGTACTCTTCGGCTAATATTTCAATATCCCGACATGCTTTTTCCCCACAGACTATCACCGTTGCCGATGCCTCACGGGGTATAGCATTTCGCATGTTACCGCCCGCAAGGGAAATTAGACGCATTGAGACTGTTTTCTCAGCCTCACGCAAAAACCGCGCTAACAGTTTGTTGGCATTAGCACGCCCCAGATGAATGTCCACGCCGCTATGTCCTCCCTTTAAGCCCGAAAGAGAAATTGTCATCTTAACATCTTCTTCTCTCTTTGTTGCGACGTATGACTCTTCGGAATAGGAAATCGTGGCGCTGATGTTCTCTCCGCCTGCACAACCGATATACAGTTCGCCGTCAAGTTCAGAGTCGAGGTTCAGCATGATTTTACCATTGATAAATCCAGATTCGATTGCCTCAGCACCGTACATCCCTGTCTCTTCGTCCACAGTGAACAATCCCTCAATAGGACCGTGCCTCAAATCGCTCGCTTCCAGTACCGCCATGATCGCCGCTACCCCGATACCGTTATCCGCACCAAGCGTCGTGCCTGCAGCCCTTACCCATTGCCCGTCAATAATCGCCTCAACAGGCTTTTGCGTGAAATCAAAATCAGGATCATCAGCTTGCGGTACCATATCAAGATGCGCCTGCAAAATAACCGTCGGACTACCTTCATACCCTGCCGTCGCAGGTTTGCGGATGCAGACGTTACCAATCCCGTCGCGAAGGACTTCCAAGGAAAGTTCACGCCCAAAATTCTCTATATGTCCGGCAACCGCACTACAGTACCCCGAAGGTCTTGGAATCTGCGTTAATCCGTAAAAATGCCGCCATATCGCTCCCGGCTTTAAAGAAAGAATTGTATTCATATCGTAATAATTCAGGAAAAATCGGGTGCAAAGGTACAAAAAAACAATGGATAATTGTATTCATCGAGCTATCTATTTTAAAATATTAACCATTTTCTTTTATATCGTCCGTATAAAGTTATTTCCCATATAATATTTTTGTAGTTATAAAAATTTGTTGTACGTTTGCACTCACAAACGTAAAAACATGAGAAAATACTTACTGTTATTATTGCTGATTCCATTTGGAAGTCTCGCACAGACTAAAGTCGTCAAGATGAGCGCCACTAAAAGTACAAACTATGGAGTGGAGTACTTTTTACCTAAAACCGTACTTATTGTAGAAGCAGATTACAGCCGAACAACCAAAAAATCCGGTATTTATGCCAAATATGCCGAACGATTCCTCGGACTTGATAAAAAATCGATAATATTAGAAGACGGTGTCACCTGTACGCTCAACAAAATAAAGATGACAAGTTCGGGAGTGCCCGATAAACGTGAAGGATACCTGATTGAATTCAAGGCAAAAACAACGATGCCTTTTGTTTTTCTTACCGAAGACGGACTGATTTGCACCATAAATGCCGAATATAGTCCCGAATTACCGAAAACAATCGCTAAATCCACCGAAAACAAAACAGCGTCCACAGTTAACGCACAATCCATACTGACGGAAGAATACCTTAGAGCAGGGTCAACAATGAAAATGGCGGAAGTCGCCGCCAAACGTATTTATGAACTTCGAGAAAGCCGCAACGACCTGCTGACCGGCAATGCAGACAATGCACCACGCGACGGAGAAGGTATGAAAATTGTCCTCGCCCAACTTGATGCGCAGGAAAAGGCTCTGACGGAACTGTTCACCGGAACATCAATAACAGAAACATTTAATGCCGAGTTTGAAGTTGAACCTCAAATGGAAATCGAAAAAGAAGTTATTTTCCGGTTTTCCAAACATGAAGGAATAGTAGATGCGGACGATTTGAGTGGCAGTCCGGTTTATATTAATGTGAAACGGGCGGAAGAAGAAATGATTGAAATGCCTGTTGACCCTAAAAAGAAGGAAAAAGAACCGGCGAGCATCGTTTACAATGTCCCCGGAAAAGCGGAAGTGGAAGTGTATTTTGGCATCAATTTAATGTACAGAAATACATTTCGGATAGTACAGTTTGGGAAAAAGCAGACTCTTGCAACATCTCTGTTTGAAGACAGGAAAGCCCCTGTAAGAATATATTTCTATCCGGAAACGGGAGCAATAAAGCAAATAATCCAATAATCAAATACGGGGGCGTCCAATATCGAACACCTTCTTCTCATCAGCCAATACGGTGTTTGGGAAAATCTTTCCGGCTTCAGATAAAAGCAAATCCTCGTCAGTATATCTTGCCGAGAAATGTCCGATGATTAACTGTTTAACTCCGGCTTTTCGGGCAATTTCAGCAGCCTGTGCCGCCGAAGAGTGAAAAGTCTCATTTGCTCGTTTCAGGTCTGCCTCTGCAAAAGTTGCCTCGTGATACAATACGTCTGCACCCTCAATTATCGGGATAATTTTCTCATAATAGGCAGTATCCGAACAGTAAGCATATCGGCGTGCCGGGTCGGCAGGATAAGTCAGCCGGCAGTTTGGGATAACCATTTCGTCTTCGGTTACAAAATCTGCGCCCTCTTTCAGTTCCTTCATCTTTGCTATAGGGACTTTGTAAAAGTCTGTCATCTCTCTGTTTATATGCTTATCGGACTGTTTCTCTTCAAAAAGAAATCCGGCAGTCGGTACGCGATGTTTCAGTGGGATAGATATAACCTTAAGCCCTTTGTCTTCGAAAATCAATTCACTGAGTGAAGGATTAAAACTGTGGAAAAACACTTTATAAGGCAGTTCGCGGCAGAAATAATCGAGGACTGGTTTAAAGAGCGCTATTGCGTCGGGATGGGCGTAAATATGCAGATCTGAAGTACGACCAAGCATACCGAGAGTTGAAATCAAGCCCGGTAATCCGAAACAGTGATCGCCGTGAAGATGTGAAATAAAAATATGTCCTAACCGCCGGAAATTTAATTTCATCGCACGAAACTGCAACTGTGTTCCTTCGCCGCAGTCAACCATATACAGTTTATCCCGCAGGCTAATCACTTGTGAACTCATGCAATGCCTTTTCGTCGGCAAAGCCGAACCACAGCCAAGTATAGTTACCGTAAAATTCATTCGATATTAATCAGTTTATGTATCTGCAAACTTAGACGCCATTGTGGGTTTTGCCTGACAAGTTCGACACAATAGGCAATATTATCCTCTGTACTTTCTACGTTGGTAGCAAGAATATCATTAAAAACCGGACTCACAAAATAGTATTTAGCCTTCGGTAAAATACTAATATCCGGCAATCTATCACCAACGCGTACCGGCAAACGGATTTCATCAACTATCGGATTAACTTTCGCTGCATAACCAACATTCCCTTTCGGACTGACAACCGTATAATCCAACCCTTCGGGCAAAGGATAGTGCCCGTTACTCTCAATCGCCTGACGATAGCCTTTTTGTTTCAGGAAAGCGGTATCGACAGCCGTCAGTTGCAAGGCAGGTTCGCCGCCTGTCCAAATGAGCCATTGACAGGGGTAATTACTTATCGCCGCCTCAATATCGGACAATTCCATCTTCGTTCCGCCTGAAAAATCAGTATCACAGAAATCACATTTCAGGTTACATCCGGCAAGACGAATAAAAATCGACGCCTCGCCCTGTCTTTCTCCTTCACCTTGCAAAGAGTAAAATATTTCTTTGACATTAAGGCTCATATAAACAGGAAGTTTTTGGTGTTTCGCTAACTTCAACGGCATACAGTTCGGGAAAATCCGGTTTAAAGCGCTCATAGATGAACCGCGCAATATTTTCGGAAGTTGGGTTTGCGGGAATAACATCGTTTAGATGGCGATGGTCTAAAGTTTCGTCTATGAACTTTTTCACGGTATTCAGTTCGTTGTAGTCTTTGACAAATCCGAACCTGTTTAATTCTTTGGATTTAAGATGTATTGTAATTAGATAATTATGTCCGTGCATACGTGCGCAAGGGTGGTCTGCTCTCGGCATATTGAGTATGTGAGATGCTGAAAAAGAGAATTGCTTACTGATTTTGTACATTTTTACTTCATAAAATCGTTGCAAAATTAGAAAAAAAAACTACAATGAACAAACAACGGCTATACGCTTAAGGATTATACATCACGTACGGATGTCCGTACAAAATATACGGATGTCCGTACAAAACGTACGGATGTCCGTACAAAACGTACGGATGTCCGTACAAAACGTACGGATGTCCGTACAAAACGTACGGGTGTCCGTACAAAACGTACGGATGTCCGTACAAAACGTACGGGTGTCCGTACAAAATATACGGGTGTCCGTACAAAATATACGGGTGTCCGTACAAAACGTACGGGTGTCCGTACAAAACGTACGGATGTCCGTACAAAATATACGGGTGTCCGTACAAAACGTACGGGTGTCCGTACAAAACGTACGGGTGTGACTGCAAATCAGGTATTTATACTATTCCCTGCGAACAGGGAAAGCGCAAATAAATAAAATAATTTCTTTCATCTTATTATGTCTTGCAATAATTAGGGTTTTAATGTAATTTTGCACCTTTATTTATATCAATAACCTATTTTATATGGATGACTGTTACAGGACAGTTTCGGACGTTTCGGAAGGGACATTTACCGAACAGCGCAGTAAGTTTTTGGCGTTCGCGATACCGGTTGACACTCCCGCGAAGGCTCTGGAAGCAGTAGACTGTCTCCGAAAACGGTACCATGATGCACGGCATGTATGCTGGGCGTATGTAATTGGCGCCGGAAGTACGGCTTTTCGCGCAAATGATGACGGCGAACCCTCATCTACTGCCGGGATGCCGATACTTGGGGTTATTAATTCCGCAAGCCTTACGGATATAATTATTATTGTGGTGCGCTATTTCGGAGGCGTCAAGCTCGGCACCGGCGGATTAATCTCGGCTTACCGGAACGCCGCCAAAGCCGCCCTCGAAAAGGCGGAAATCATCATCAAGACAGTGGAAGAGAATCTTGACGTTTCCTGCAAGTTTGAGTTCCTAAACAGCGTAATGAAGATTATAAAAGAGGAAAATCTTGCCGTGCCGGAAAAGTCAATCAGTGATGTTTGCCTGATCCGCGTAAGGATCCGCAAAAGCAAGGTACAGATGCTGACCGACAGGTTACGGAACATTGAAAGTGTGCTCGTTATTCCTGCCGCCGACAAGTAGGCGATGTCCGATATGGCAATATATGCACTTTTTCTTTTCGCAATACTCGTTCCTTAACTGAATCAGGGCTTGCGTATCGCCGGCATTGCCGACCTTAATGCCGGCGCGAATGTACATCTCGATGATGTTGTTGTTTTCTATGGTGGTCGTTTTATATTTCAGGAGGACATTCTCCATGAGGCTGTGATTGTCGTTCTTTTTCCCATAAGCGAACAGTGTCGGAAGAATGGCGTTGATGTAAAGATTCCTGACAAACGTGTTACCTGTCTTCTTGCTTTTGGTTACGGAAGTTTTACCGAAAGTATAGTGCGTGTTCCAATAATCATCCGGCTCGGCGTTTAGTGTCCCAAATGGATCCAGTGTGTCGAATGCCTTAACAAACTCCAAGAACAGGTGCTGTCGGCGGCTTATTATTGCGGCTAATTGGACTATTTTGACTTGCGGGAAACTGCCCGGACGAGTACGCATGTTCCTGAAAATGTTCTTCCTTGCCGTCAAACCGTATTTATCCCGCAGGAAATTATACTCTTTCCGCAACGCCGAATAATACTCGTCTATGTCCCTCCCTTCCTCCAACATTCCTGCCTGACCCAAGAAAAGCGCTTCCGACTGGAGGCGTGAATTGTGTTTTAAGACTGTCTTCAACGGCAAACTCTTTGCCAGGTGCTCAAATGCGTCGTTGTTTATGCCGAAGCCGAAATGACGTGCGAAAATGATGTAGAATGTTTCATTCCAATCGTTTTTGTATTCTTCAAGCAGCATTAATATGTCGTTCGCCTTCCGATCCAATCTTTCGGTAAACAATACAGATTTCCATTCATTAAGATAGATCTCCGGTATCTCGCTTATGCGATCTAAACACGGTACCGGCAGATCGCTTTCCAATAAAAACCGGTAGTCATCGCGAAGATGCTGCGGAGTGCACATCTCCCACTGAGGAATTAGCCTGCCCGTGGCGTCACGTATCTCTGCGTCTACCGATTCAGATACGTGCAGAATGACAGAATTGTAGGCGCTATCCCTGTCATGCCGGTGACGGCGCCAATCGGACGAACTTACGTGTATCTCTACATTGCCCGCCCATAACTGATCCCCTATCTTTATCTTTGCATTGAAAAAATCCGGTCCAGAATTAGTGTTATGGATGCCTGTGTCAATTATCTCAAACGTACTGCCATCGCTTAGCCGTAAACTTCTCCTGTCATATAACCGGTGCTTCCATACATAATGCAGTAGCGCTTCTTTTGTTTTCATATAACAGTATATAGCATTCCCCTCAGTGCGCTACCAAGTAATTATATTCCCCCGTCTTATATACTTTGTATGCACGTAAGAAATGCTTCGCGCCCGACTCGGGATTGCCGGTGCCGTAGGCAATGCTGAACACGGCGCCGCAATGCGGGCATACAGCCCTCAAGCCGTCCGAATCGGGGACAACGCGAATGTTCGGCTTTGCCTCGTTCGGGCAGGCGAGATCGTAGGCATAAAGGTTAATACCCGAAAAATCCGTACCGCTGCCAATACCGTTAATAATAAGAAGCCCGCCGTAGCCAAGACGGTCAAGAGACGTACGGGGAGCCGTGAAGACTTTGGCGGCAAGGACCGGTATAAGGTCATTATCTAGCGTATTCAGGTTCAATTCCAACCGTACATCGTAGTGAGGTATCGGGGAATTGTACTCGTCGTCGCAGGCGGCGGCAAGGGAAACCAAAAGTAATGTTAGAATGGCTTTTCTCATTTCAGATGCAAATTAATTTTTCTTCCGCCTGCACCACCACCTCAAACTTAAACTCCGCAAGGATGTTGTCCCTTAGTTCCGCAATGCGGTCGTTGCAAAGATTGCCGATGCTGCCTTCATGCGTATGATTGACCGTCTTCCCGGCTATGAAGCGACCCTCTTCTATCTCAAGCCCAACCTGCCTGTATGCGTCGCGGAACGGAACGCCGGAAAGGGCAAGCGCATTGACTTTCTCTACGCTGAACATCAATGAATACTTTTCGTCATCAAGGATATTCCTGTTGACCTCCACTGACTCCAGCATCAGCCGCGTCATGCGCAGGCAGTCGCCCAATTCCCCAAACGCAGGCAGGAAAATTTCTTTCGTTATCTGAAGGTCGCGAAAATACCCTGACGGCAGGTTGTTGGTAATTAATGTTATCTGCTGGGGTAGCCCCTGTATCAGGTTACACTTAGCGCGCGTAAGCTCGAAAACATCGGGATTTTTCTTGTGCGGCATTATACTCGAACCGGTCGTAAACTCTGCAGGAAGGGTGATGAAGCCGAAATTCCCGCTACTGTAAAGGCAGGCGTCAAAAGCAAGCTTTGATAGATCCGCCGCGATGCCGGCAAGGGCAAAACCCGTCGTACGCTCCATCTTCCCGCGTCCCATCTGGGCGTAAGCAACGTTGTAATTCATCGAATCAAAACCTAAGAGGTCGGTAGTCATCTGCCTCTTAACAGGAAAAGACGAGCCGTAACCGGCGGCAGAGCCAAGCGGGTTGCGATTGCAGACCCGGTATGCGGCAAGCATCAGATACAGGTCGTCCACAAGGCTTTCGGCATAAGAACCGAACCACAAACCAAACGAGGACGGCATGGCAATCTGAAGATGTGTATAACCAGGCAGCAGAACCGACCTGTAACGCTCGCTCAACACAAGAAGAGTATCAATCAGCGCCGAAACATCGGCAACTAAGCTGCGGATCTCCCCGCGAGTAAAGATCTTAAGGTCGAGCAACACCTGGTCATTGCGGGAACGTCCGCTGTGTATCTTCTTGCCGGTATCGCCAAGCCTGCGCGTCAGCAGGAGTTCAACCTGCGAATGGACATCTTCAACCTGTTCTTCTATTATAAATTCCCCACCAATGACCTTCCGGTAAATATTACACAACTCGGCTTTTATCATCCTCAGCTCTTCCGCCGTCAAGAGCCCGATACTTTCAAGCATCGTAGCATGTGCAATCGAGCCGAGTATATCGGCTTTAGCAAGATAAAGATCCATCTCACGGTCTTTGCCGACCGTAAACCTATCGACTTCCGGGTCAACCGCAGTGTTTTTTTGCCAGAGTTTCATTAAGACGTCATTTTTAATTAGTAGCGGGCTTTACCGAAAACAGACGCCATTCAAATCCATCTTTCGTGTCCTTGATTTCAAAGCCGAGCGCCGTCAATTCGTCACGTATGCGGTCGGATGTCGTCCAATCCCTGTTATTCTTTGCCTGGAGGCGAATATCAAGCAGCATATCTACCGCCTTCCCAAATGATTCGTAAGACGCGCCGGCATCATCCCGTTCGTTTTTCATTCCGAGGATACCGAAGAGAAATAGGTCAAAGAAGCCGCGGATTCCGGCAATGTCATCCTTCGATAAAGTAATCTGCTTTGCAATAGCGGAGTTGATGATCCGCGAAGCCTCAAACAGGTTAGAGATAACGATAGGTGTGTTAAGGTCATTGTTGAGCGCTTGGAAACTCTTTACAGACAGGTCACTTACTGCATCCTGGACGCCACCTTTCCCGTCGGGGCTAATCCGGTCAATGTTACCGTATGCTTCCATCAGCCTCGCCAGCCCCTTTTCGGAAGCCTGTAAAGCATCGTTGCTGAAGTCAACCGTAGAACGGTAATGAGCCTGCAATATAAAGAACCGTATAGTCATTGCCGGATACGGTTGCGAGAGCAGGGGATGGTTACCGGTAAAGAACTTGTTAAGGTTTATGAAATTGCCGAGGGATTTCCCCATCTTCTGCCCGTTAACCGTAATCATATTGTTATGCATCCAATAGCGGACAGCAGACCGGCCGGAGGCAGCAGTGCTCTGTGCTATTTCGCACTCGTGGTGCGGGAAAATAAGATCCATTCCCCCGCCATGTATATCAAACACATCACCCAGGTATTTACGGCTCATCGCGGTACATTCAAGATGCCACCCTGGAAAGCCGTCACTCCACGGCGATTCCCAGCGCATAATATGTTCGGGGGCGGCTTTCTTCCACAGTGCAAAGTCTGCCCTGTTATGCTTGTCTTCCTGCCCTTCAAGTTCGCGGGTTGCGGTCAGCATATCGTCGGGGTTTCGACCGGACAGCACTCCATAGTTATGTCTGGTGTTATATTTAGCGACATCGAAATATATCGACCCTCGGCTTTCGTACGCGAAGCCGGAAGCGAGGATTTCTTTTATTAACTGTATCTGTTCGATTATGTGCCCGCTTGCATGTGGCTCAATGCTAGGCGGAATCACATTAAGGGCTTCCATAGCCTTATGGTATCGGTTGAGGTATAGTTGTGCAACCTCCATCGGTTCAAGGTCTTCGAGTTTTGCTTTCTTCGCGATCTTGTCTTCGCCCTCATCCGCATCGTTGACGAGGTGACCGACATCGGTTATATTCCTCACGTACCTCACCTTATACCCGATATGGGTAAGGTAACGGAAGAGCACGTCGAAGGTAATAGCGGGACGTGCATGACCCAGGTGTGGATCGCCATATACGGTTGGTCCGCAGACATACAGCCCTACCCGAGGCGGGTTTATTGGGATAAATTGCTCTATTTTACGACTGAGAGTATTGTAAATCAGGAGTGGATGTTCCATGTTTGTAGTAAATAATTTGCAAAGTTAAACGTTTTTCCCAAAAGCGCAAAATTCTTTATTCCCGTTTAATCTTTGCTCCGAGAGCGTTCAGCCTGGAGTCTATATCCTGGTAGCCGCGATCTATCTGGTCGATGTTGTGTATTTTACTTGTCCCGTTTGCAGTCATCGCGGCAAGCAGCATTGCGATACCTGCGCGGATGTCCGGCGAAGTCATTACGGCAGGTCTAAGCGAATAGCGGCGGTCGGAACCGATTACAGTTGCGCGGTGCGGATCGCAGAGTATGACTTGTGCGCCCATGTCTATCATCTTGTCAACGAAAAACAGGCGGCTCTCGAACATCTTCTGGTGAATCAATACGCTACCTTTCGCTTGCGTTGCCACGACGAGGAAGACACTAAGCAGGTCCGGGGTCAGTCCGGGCCATGGGGCATCGGAGATAGTAAGTATTGATCCGTCGATGAATGTTTCTATTGTATATCGTTCTTGTTGTGGAATGAGGATGTCGTCGCCGTCACGGTTGACGGTTATACCGAGTCGCCGGAACGATTCGGGGATTATTCCGAGATCATCGTATGATACACTCTTGATACGCAACGCCGATTGTGTCATTGCCGCCATGCCTATGAAACTTCCTACCTCGATCATGTCCGGCAGGATGGTATGTGTACAGCCGTCCAGGTGCCCGACTCCGGTTACCGTCAGCAGGTTGGATGCTATCCCGTCTATCCGTGCACCCATCGCGACTAGCATCTTAGTCAGTTGTTGGAGGTACGGTTCGCAAGCCGCGTTGTATATTGTCGTCTTTCCTTCGGCAAGGGTTGCAGCCATCAGGATATTCGCCGTTCCGGTAACCGAAGCTTCATCGAGAAGCATATAGTCGCCCTTGAGCCCTGCCGATTTGACTTCGTAAACTTGCCTCTGCGGATTGTAGTTAAACTCGGCGCCGAGCTTACCGATACCGGAGAAATGCGTATCGAGTCTTCGGCGTCCTATTTTATCGCCTCCGGGTTTTGGGGTAACGGCTTTCCCGAATCGTGCAACGAGTGGTCCGACGAGCATTATCGAGCCTCTCAGCGCTGTTGCTCGTCGAATAAAGTCATCGGTCTGAAGGTAATCGAGATTTATTCCGGCGGCTTGGAAGGTGTATATCCCTTCCGACGGGTGGCTGACATCGACTCCCATTGCTACAAGTAATGCGATAAGGTTTTTAACGTCGAGGATTTCCGGTACATTCTTTATTGTTACCGTATCCGCTGTTAAGAGTGTGGCGCAGATCACTTGTAATGCTTCATTCTTTGCGCCTTGAGGTGTTATTTCACCCGATAAGCGGTTACCGCCTTCTATGATAAATGTTGACATATAAACTATTTTAGATTGCAAAGGTAAGTTTTTTTTCCGGTTTACTTTAAACATTTATGTTTTTCCAAAAATATCTATACATTGTCCTGCTTCTTCTATATTTAAACTTTATATTATACCTGGCGTCTAACGGTGAATAAAAATCCCTTCAAATGAAGAGTATTATCAAGTTTGCAGTCAATAATCCCGTGACGGTCTCGATGGCTGTGTTGGCGATTCTGTTGTTAGGAAAAATTTCTTACGACAGGTTAAGTGTTGATCTTATGCCGGAAATGAATAACCCGCGATTGTTTGTCGAATTGACTGCGGGTGAGCGACCTCCTGGTGAAATTGAGTCGCAGTTTGTAAAAAATATGGAATCTGCTGCGGTTAGGCAAACCGGTGTTACGCAGGTTTCTTCTGTTATTCGTTCCGGTTCTGCGCGTATTACCGTTGATTATTCCTACGGTAAGAACATGGACGAAGCATTCCTTGATCTTCAAAATGCAATGAATCCTTTTTTGCAGAATGAAAATCTTGATGAGTTAAAAATAACCCAGCATGATCCGAATAGTGCACCTGTGTTGTTGGTTGGAATGTCTCACATTACGATTAACGATCCTGCGGAATTGCGTAAGGTTGCGGAAAACTACATTCGCAATGAACTTATCCGTCTTGAAGGTGTTGCGGAGGTAACTATTTCCGGTCATGAAGTTTCAAGTTTGATAATAAAGACCGATACTTATAAACTTGCTGCCTTTGGGTTGACTATAGATGGTATTGCCTCGAAGATACAGTCTAATAATCAAAGTGTTTCCGGCGGACGGGTTTCGGAGATGGGCATTCAGTATCTTGTGAAGGGAGCGACTTCATTTGCTTCGGAAAAAGATTTTGAGAATCTTATAGTAGGTTATAAGCCTGTGGAATCTCAGTCGACTGCTACTCAGGCAACATCTTCTGTTTTTGTCGAAAGTGCTCCGATTTATTTGAGTGAGGTATCTGAGGTACGGTTTGAGAATGATCGACCTGAAAATATTGTACGTATTAACGGCGAGCGCAGTCTTGGGTTGTCGGTTTACAAGGAGATGCAGTTCAACACTGTAAAAACTGTTGAGGGAGTTGTCCGGCAGTTAAAATCTATAGAGCAGGCGTTACCCGGGTATCGTTTTCAGGTTATTTCCAACCACGGTACTTTCATAAGGCAGGCTATTGATGAGTTGCAACAGAGTGCGATTATCGGCATTATTCTTGCTGTGCTTGTCCTTTTCTTTTTCCTTCGTAAATTAGGCACGACACTTATTGTCAGTCTTGCGATTCCGGTTTCCATTATTGCCACTTTCAATTTAATGTTTTTCGGTGGTTTATCTTTAAATATTATGACGCTTGGCGGACTTGCGCTTGGTGCTGGTATGTTGATAGATAATGCGATAGTTGTTATTGAAAGTATTTTCCAGAATCGGGAGAGGGGTCTTAGTGTTAATGATTCTGCTATCAATGGCACGTCGGAGGTTTCGGGAGCGGTAATTGCTTCTACTTTAACTACGATTGTTGTTTTTCTTCCTGTTGTTTATCTTCACGGAGTGATAGGGGAGTTGTTCAAGGATCAGGCATTGACGGTATCCTTTTCATTGCTTTCCTCTCTTTTTGTGGCTCTTTTTGTGATACCGATGCTTTATAAGCAGATGAATGGTCTTTGGAAGAAATCTGTTTCGGAGTCTTCATTACATGACAGGGAAATAAAGTCGGTAAAGATACACGGTTACGGTCTTCTTTTGCGTAATCTTTTGAAATATCGTTGGACGGTAGTTAGTTTAGCGGCTTTTCTTGTGGTATTTTCCATGTTTTTGGTACCACATATTGGTACGGAGTTCATGCCACGCAATGAAGGGAAAACATTTACGCTTTTGCTTAAGATGCCGGAGGGTACGCGCTTGGAACGCACGGTTTCGGCTGTAGAGAATCTGTCTAAGTTACTGCCTGCGATTACTTCCGACAGTTTATTGACGGTTTATACTCACGCGGGACCTGGGAGTGGCATGGAAGACGCTGTTTTTGAAGGGGAAAATACTGCTATCTTGAAGGCGATTCTTTCTTCTGCCTGTCGGAAATCGACCGAGGCGGTTATTGCGCAACTTATATCCGCCGCAGGCAATACCGATGGGATGGAAATCACTGTTAAGCAGGACGATCACTCGTTTAACGCTGCACTTGGCACGGAAGGTTCTCCGCTTGTTGTTGAGATAAAGGGGGAAGATCTTGATAAGATCTCTGAAATTGCGACTGAGGTGAAGGCGTGTGCGATGAATGTCAAGGGCTTGCATAATGTTATTTCGGCAATAGATGATGGTGCGCCCGAATTGACTATTTCTGTTGACAGGATTGTAGCGGGCATCAACAATCTACCACTTTCGACTGTCATTGAGCAGATAAGGCAGCAGTTAAGCGGTCATAATGCCGGTCAAATGGAATATCATGGCGAGATGCGCGAGATAACTCTTCGTTTGCCGGATGTTTCGCTTTCAGATCTTAACAATATGATAATCAGTTCTGGGGAAAAGACTTTCAGGTTGCAGGAGATTGCGACCGTTACCCATACCAATGCTCCGAAAGAGATTTATCATCGCAACCAGAGTCGTATTAGCCGTGTTTATGCCGACATTGATGCCGGTTTATCTCTTGATAAGATTGCAGATGATGTACGTATTGCGATGAGGGATATAGACTTACCGTCTGATTATACGATAACCGTCACCGGAGAGGAGGAATTGCGCAGCGAATCTATGAATGGGCTTTTGTTTGCTTTGTTATTGGCTGTGATACTTGTGTATATGGTTATGGCATCGCAGTTTGAGTCTCTTTTGCATCCTTTTACGATCCTTTTAACTATTCCTTTTGCGGTAGTTGGCGCGGTATTTTTGTTTTTCATTACCGGCAAAACCGTTAATATGATGGGAGTTATCGGCATAGTGATGTTAGTTGGCATCGCGGTTAACAATTCGATTCTGCTTGTCGATCGTATAAACCGTTTAAAGTTGCTTTTTCCTTTGCATGAGGCGATTATCCATGCCGGAGAGGAGCGTATCCGCCCCATATTAATGACGACGTTAACGACAATCCTGGCACTTTTACCTTTAACATTCAGTATTGGCGAAGGATCTTCATTACGTTCGCCGATGGCAATCGCAGTAGTTGGGGGACTTGTAACATCAACCGTCATGAGTTTGGTTGTGATTCCCTGTGTTTATTCCTTGATGGAGAGGGGGAAACGTTCTGCAAATTAAAACCCGTTTATTTTTTCGGAAAACGATATGTAGTTCTGCAATGGATTTAAGAACTTTAAAGACGTTAAGGACATTAAGGACTTTAAAGTCTTTAAGGGCTTTATTCTTTTAATTTTGCCCGAATAAATCATAAAATTCGTTAATTATATCATTGACAAATCTGAATAAAAAATATTGTGTTTTTTATTCAAATAATTTGTCGTTTAAAAAATTTATTTATACCTTTGCAGCGTCATGATTGAAGGCAGATACACATATCATTACGCTAAATACTTGCAAGATACAGTAATATACAATATAAATGCTGTAAAATACAAGATAAACAAAGCGAAATACAATCAAAATGCAGTGGAATACATTGTAGAATTATCCGGCTATAATTATTTTGAAGTCGACTGCAATTTATACGTTTACAAATTTAAATTATAAATATTTTAACACATTTATACTATGGCTTCAAAAATATACTGGATGCTAAGAAATCATAAACTTTTTTATGATCAAGCAACAAAAACAACATCCTATTTGTTATTAACATAAAATCGTAACAGAATGGGACTCGGAGAATCTACACCTGGCGGAGACTGGTTTGATAACATCTATATCCCGGCATACAATGAATACAAACTCGCCTTTAATAGTTGGGAAAATGAGGCAACAAGAACCAAATCTATTTCAACTACATTCTACGATGCTGAAAAAGAGTTTAAACCTTTTTATAGAGAACTTTACATCGGATTCCTTAAAGGAAACCCATTAGTAACAGACACCGACCTCGTCGTAATGGAGTTGCCCCAAAGACGTGAAAAAACCAGTATGAAGTCACCGGTGGCGAAAGATTTTCCATTCTTGAAGGTCATTACAAACACTATCCGGTACATTATAATAGAATTTAGCGGCTCGGAAATAGCTCGTGCAAAACCAGAAGGACAAAGCAGCATGGAATTTGTATATATTGTTGCCAAAGAACAACCGACGGAGATAACACATCTGACTAATACTTGCTTCTGTACACATACTCCGCTCAATATCGAATTTTTAGAGTCAGATCGCGGAAAAATAATCTACTTCTCCGCAAGATGGGTTAACACACGAGGGGAAAAGGGTCCATGGTCGCCAATTTATTCGCCAATTATTCCATAATAAACATTAAACAAATAAACTAAAGATGAACAAAACAAAGAAAATTAAACGTATCATCAAAAAATTCACTCCAGATTTTATTATGTCTATCTGGCGAAAATACCAAGAGATAAAAGAAAAAAAAGAGTGGAAAAAATGGGCTATACCATTGGAAAATCAAGTCAAAAATTATCTGGAAAATATTCCGAAAGAGTCAATGACAGACGAAATACAGGAAATACTTGACTACCTGCGGAAACCACATTCATATACACATATACCATATTCCTACAAAGAAAACTACAATCCTGACAATGTGAAGGTTTACAAGGACAATGAACGGGGAATGCTCTACGTAATATATGATGAAAAACGACTGTATTTCAAAAAAGACTGGCATGAGAAATGGATACGGAAATATTATAACTACCTTATGATAGAACAGGACGAAAAATCCCCGCACAGGTACGAAACATCTGACTTTTGTGTCAACCAAGGAGATATTGTGGTCGACGCAGGAGCCGCAGAGGGAAACTTCGCACTGTCTGTGATAGAAAAAGTTAAAAAGATTTACCTCTTTGAAGTGGAAGAGGAGTGGATAGATGTGCTGAGGGTGACCTTCGAGCCTTGGAAGGATAAAGTAGTGATAATCAAGAAATACATATCCGATAATAATGAAAATAATTGCGTAACACTGGATTCTATTTTTGAAAATGAGGAAATAAATTTCATAAAAGCGGACATCGAAGGCGCGGAAATTCAACTCCTTAACGGCGCAAAGTCAATCATGGCAAGAGAAATGCCACCGAAAATCATCCTATGCACATACCATAACCAAAATGATGCGGAAATTATTGACAATATGCTCACCAAACAGGGATTCAATACGGAATTTTCAAAAGGATTCATGATCTATCTCTATGAAACCCTTAACCCACCTTACCTTAGAAGAGGACTAATCAGAGCATGGAAAAATAAAAAGCGCTGAAAATCCAAATATTCAGCGCTTCCCTTAATCTTATCAAGAAAATTTTACTGCAAATCTTCTCAAAAATCTAACTCATTCCTGTCAGTGTCGAAAATCTTGTATTGCAAGAACCCTAAACTCTGGTCAGGGATGATCGTTATTCCAAATGAATACTGGAATCTCCATTTCCATTTCAAGGAAAATATTCCCTTGCAAATGTATGCCGCAATGTACGGATGTACATACAATTTAAATTTACCGATCTTGCGGATCTTTACTACTTCTGTTATCTTTTCCTCTATCTCATCTGTAAAGAGGATCGATGATTTGATTTCGCCTTTGCCGAGGCAGGTCGGACAGACTTCCGAAGTGTTAAAGTCTATCACCGGACGGACACGTTGGCGGGTTATTTGCATCAAGCCGAACTTGCTTATTTGCAAAATGTTGTGTTTGGCTCGATCGTTTTCCATAAATATGCGCATCTGATCGCAAAGCTTCTGCCGATTGGCGTTGTCATGCATGTCAATGAAGTCAATGACAATAATTCCACCCATATCACGAAGCCTTAATTGACGCGCAATCTCTTCTGCCGCAGCCAGATTTACCTCGTAGGCGTTCAATTCCTGGTTAGTCCCGGTGCGGGCGCGATTGCCGCTGTTCACGTCTATAACGTGCATAGCCTCAGTGTGCTCAATGATAAGGTAAGCCCCACTCTTGAAGACAACATATTTCCCAAAAGCAGACTTAATTTGCTTCGTGAGGGCGTAATTGTCGAAAATGGGCTGATCACCCTTGTATACATTGACAATTTTTGTACGTTCGGGAGAAACAGCCGACAAATAATCGCGAATCTCAACAGCAACCGTGTCATCATTTACATGTATACTCTCGAAAGATAGGTTGAAAATGTCCCTCAACAAGGCTACTATACGCCCCGTCTCCTGATAAATCAAAACAGGCGGCTTCGCCTTAAACAACTTGGGGATATTGTCGTCCCAACGTTTGACGAGCGAATGAAGCTCCGCATCAAGCTCTGCAACTTTAACTCCTTCCGCAGATGTACGTACAATTATGGAAAAATTTTTTGGCTTAATGCTCTGAATCAACTGCTTCAACCTCATCCTTTCTTCACCGGACTTGATCTTAGTCGAAACTAAAACCTTATCCCCGAACGGCATCGCAACCAAAAAACGACCGGCAAACGAAATTTCCGCCGTAAGGCGCGGTCCTTTTGTCGAAATGGGTTCCTTAGTGATCTGAACAAGCACCTCATCGCCAACTTTCAGTCTCTCGGAAATTTGTCCATCCTTCACAATGTCAGGAATATTGGCAAATTTATTGATAGACGGAACCTTTTTCTTGTCGGCGAGCGCAGCCTTCAGGAAAGCATCAAAACGATTAAAGTTGGCGCTTAAATCCTGATAGTGCAAAAAAGCCTCTTTTGAGTAACCTACGTCAACGAATGCAGCATTCAATCCCGGCATAATCTTTTTGATCCTGCCCAGGTAGATGTCGCCAACCGTAAACGAAATATTCTGTGCCTCCTTCTGAAACTCAACAAGTTTCTTGTCTTCAAGAACAGCGATGGATATTGCGTTCGGTTGAACATCGATTACTAATTCGCTAACCACAATACTAATTTTTAGATATAAAACATTATAAATAAATGCCAAAGGTTAAACGTGCTTTTAACACCCTTAACCTTCAACATGATTTTACGTACTGGATTGAATTTCACAAAGTTACTTCTTCTTCTTGTGACGATTCTTTCTCAGTCTTTTCTTACGTTTGTGCGTAGACATCTTGTGCCTTTTTCTTTTTTTTCCGCTTGGCATCGTTAATTTCTGATTTTCTGTTAATAAAAAAAGGAATTACTTCTTTGTTTTGTCCAAGTTTTGCGTCAAGGCTTCGCTGAAATAATGTGAAGGTTTGAAGGTAGGCACAGAACGTTCCGGTATAATGATCGTTTTGTTCTGCTTGATATGCCTTGCAGCTTTAGCAGCACGTTTTTTAACTACGAAGGAACCGAAACCTCTAAGGTAAACGTTGTTGCCTTCTATCATTGAACCGGTTACAGTTTCGATGAAACCTTCAACCACAGTTAAAACAGTTGCCCTGTCCAAACCAGAGCTTTTCGCGATTGTACTAACAATTTCCGCTTTTGTCATGATAAATAATTTTAATTAATTAGTAATAAGTTTGTTTTAGGCTGCAAAAGTAAGATAAATTTTTGATATACGAAAAGATTATAGCATATTTCTTCAATTTTAATATATTATTTTAATAAATACGCTGTTTTATCATCAATATTTACCTTAGAAAATACGTTATGAGCCTTGGAAATTGCTTTTAATCACCGTGCACTTCAAAGAATTTACAGCATTTTATTAAGATACAGATAAAATTTTGTACTTTTGTTGCTCACAGTTTTCAAATATAATGCTTACAAAAATAATTACAGAGGATAACATCCATAAAGCAAAGAAATTAATCAATCGCAGTCATAAAATAGTGATAGTAGTTCATACGTATCCTGATGGTGATGCTTTGGGTTCGTCGCTTGGTCTGTGGCATTTTCTTAGCGAACTCGGCAAAAGTGTGAATGTGATAGTACCGGACGGTTATCCCTCGTATTACAAGTGGATGCCGGGGTCAGAGGGGATTATTGTTGCCGACCGCCAGCATAAGTACGCTGGGGAATTGATTTCTTCTGCCGATCTCATCTTTTGCCTTGACTTCAACGAACTGCGTCGCACGGCGATCCTCGAACCATTTCTCAGGGACTCGAAGGCGAAGAAAATCATGATTGATCATCATCCTGATCCTGTTAAGTTTTGCGATGTAATCATTTCACATCCAGAGATGTCATCTACTGCCGAGTTAGTTTTCCGGTTTATTTGTCGGATGGGCATGTTTGAGTACGTCAATTTATTTTGTGCCGAATGTATTTACACGGGAATGATGACCGACACCGGCGCGTTTACTTTCAACTCCAACCGTCCCGACATATTTTTCATTATCAGCGAGTTATTGAAGACGGGTATTGACAGGGACGCCATTTATTCGCGCATTTACAACCGGCACAGTGTAGATCGCGTTCGCTTACAAGGCTACGTATTGTATAATAAGATGAAGATTTACGAGAAATATCACACTTCATTGATCGCGCTTTCGCATGAAGAGCATCAACGGTTTAACATACAGAGGGGAGATACGGAAGGCTTTGTTAATATCCCGCTTTCCATGGGTGATATTATTTTCTCAGCCTTCATTCGTGAGGACAAAGACGTTGTAAAAATTTCTCTTCGGTCGAAGGATTCGTTCCCCTGCAATCGATTTGCGGCTGAAGTTTACGGAGGTGGCGGTCACTTGAATGCTTCTGGCGGTGAGTTTTGCGGAACTTTGGACGAAGCCATCCAAAAATTTGAGGAGAACTTGGAAAATTACAAAGAATTGCTTGTATTAAATCATTAACTCATGACAGATGAGATGTACATTAAGGAAGCCATTCGCATAGCGGAGGAAAATGTAATTAACGTCGGCGGGGGTCCTTTTGGCGCCTTGATTGTTAAGGGCGACATGATTATATCTGAGGCGGTTAACACTGTAACTTTGACAAACGACCCGACTGCTCATGCGGAAGTGAACGCTATACGCGCAGCATGTAAGGCATTGAACACGTTTGACTTGTCAGGATCTGTGTTATATTCGAGTTGTGAGCCTTGTCCCATGTGTCTTTCGGCTATTTACTGGGCTCATATAGACAAAATATATTACGCTGCTTCTCGTTATGACGCGCAAGATGCCGGCTTTGACGATTCTTTCATTTACGAGGAGTTAAATTTGCCGATTTCCGAGCGTCATATTAAGATCATCCGGTTGTTATCTGCTGATGGCAGGCTTCCTTTTGATCAATGGAAAAAAAATATAACGAAAGTTCCTTATTAAACGTTATTTGCTTTTTCGGAAAAACATTGTACTTTTGTCTTTTAAACAAATATGTAATAATAAACGGCTATGAATTTAAGAAAAAAGGGTCTGGACGCTTTGGGTCACGTTGCGAAGTTGTTAAATTACGATGACTTGTCGAATAAAAGTTTTTACAACATGCGTTATTACCTTGAGAATTCGCAGGCTTACAGTAAGGACTTGGTCTCCGGCAGGAAGAATGTGTTTGATTCGCCGAGTGAGTTTATTGCTGTTCGTAAAACTTTTCGTTATTATCTTGGCAAGATGGAATTAAATGTCGGTAATTTACAAACTGTGCTCAATGAGGCTCAGGATTATGTTGACAGCGAGCGATGCGCTGTCGAAAATTCGCAAGGTTTTATCGACGACTTGCGTACTGTGATCGATAACACGACGAAGAACATCACTTTCATCCTTCAATATACTGATTTGGTTCAACAGGCGGCAGCCGAGCTTGATAAGATTGACGAAGCGGTGCAAAAGCACCTTCGCGGGGAAAATGATGAGACGGAAGACGAAGTTAAGGACATTAATTGATAAAAGCCAACGCTTATGGATTTGAAAAATGACAATATTGGGACTGAAAATAATACGAAGGAGTCCAAGATTAACATCTACAATTGGGAATATACTGTTGAGAACGATCAATATTACATCAGTGACGAGATAATTTCGACCCAACCCGGGATATATTTCACCAAAACCTTGCAATATTTCTTCAAGGAGTTGGATGATTCCTGCTCTTATTTGGGCGATTCGTGTGAGAACTTGCGGTATTACGTTCTGCACATACCCGATTTGACTGATCCTCCGCTTGGTTCCGGCAACAGGGTATTGATGTTCCTCGACAGTATACGGGAAAATATTGACATGGTATTAAATTGTGCGGCAGTATCGCAGTATTACCTTGACGATCCGGCGAATTATGCCATTAATTCGGCACATTCTATCGAGATCTTACAGAAGGCGATTAAGGGTGCGTACATACAGGTTGACAGTGTTCGGGGTTATATCGAATTGATGCAATTTATTGCTAATTTGTTTCAAATTTGCATTGACCGCAACAGACCTTACCCTGATGAGCGTTCATATACGATCTGTTACGACCCTGCGCCCACATTTCGTTTGTTTCATGACGATAAATATCAGACAAATTTTGTTGTTTTCGCCTATAATGAGCCACGAACGTTATGTGATGCGCAGCGAACGTTACGCGATTAGCCGTTAATTTTCATAAATAAAAAGAAATTGACAAAGAAAAATAATATGACAAAACTGGAAAAGAGGTTACGGATGAAAGATTACATTGCTCGGATTGGGGAATACTCTGAGACGGCGCGACTTTGTATCAAGCAGATAAACGATTACATTGTGAGTTCGAAATTTTACGATGCCGAGACGAAAAGTTTCAATAAGGTATTCTACATCCCCGCCGAGGAGTTTGGAGAATCCCTTGATTTGATTTATCATTATTGCGACGTGTTGCGTTCTTTTACAAAAAAAGTGCAAGTCTGCACCGAAGAGGCTCAGGAATACGTCAACAATCTTCAAAATGACACCGAAGACCTTCAGAATTACACTAACAACCTTCAAAATGACACCGAAGACCTTCAGAATTACACTGAAAGCCTGCAAGATTACACTGAAGACCTTCTAAATGACACTGAAGACCTTATCGAGGACATTATCGACCTTCAGGATGTCATCAATTCCTCGCAGGAAAACATCAAAGGGATTACGGGTTTCTGCAATCACATGCAAGAGGCTATCAACACGTTACGGCATAATAACCGGCCGCCATCTTCCGACACTAAGCACAGCGTATTTCACGAGATAAGTTTCTTTAAGCACCCCAAATACCAGTTAGAATATGTCGTGCACATGAAGACAATAGCCAAAGCCGAGTAATAAAATAGTGAAGAGTGAAGAGTGAAGAGTGAAGAATTAAGGGTTTACACCTACAAGTGGCAAAATTACATGACAGTATTACAAAATTACACTGCCAAGTGGCACAATTACGCCGATAACCGGCAAAATTATACGACAGTGTCACAAAATTACACTGCCCCCCTCCTTAAAGACCTTAAAATCCTTAAAGACTTTAATGTCCTTAAAGTCCTTAAAGCCTTTAAAGTCCTTAATCTCTTTAACGCCTTTAAAGCCCTTAATGACTTTTCCGAAAATAACCCGATAGCATTGCGAAATTTCGCCGCATCGCCGCAAAACCACACCGCCGCGTCTCAAAATGACACTGCCCTCCTCCTTAAAGACCTTAAAGCCTTTAAAGCCCTTAATGTCTTTAAAAGAAATTACCCGACAGTGTCACAAATTTACGCCGAAACCGGCAAACTTTCTCTGTCACGGGGAATGACTTACAACCTCAATCTTCGCCTTTACATTGCCTGGATGCGGTCACTCGCTGTCACTCGGCAAACTTACACTGTTAACTGGCAAACTTACGCTGTTAACTCGCAAACTTACGCTGTTAACTGGCAAACTTACACTGTTAACTGGCAAACTTACGCTGTTAACTGGCAAACTTACGCTGTTAACTCGCAAACTTACGCTGTTAACTCGCAAACTTACGCTGTTAACTCACAAACTTACGCTGTTAACTCGCAAACTTACGCTGTTAACTCGCAAACTTACGCTGTTAACTCGCAAATTTAGACCGACGACTCGCAAACTTAGACCGACGATGAGCAAACTTAGAGCGACGACTAGCAAACTTAGAGCGACAACTAGCAAACTTAGAGCGACGATGAGCAAACTTAGAGCGACAACTCGCAAACTTAGACCGTTTTTTAAAAAAATTACACCAAATATTATATGGAAAATACAACATTGAAGCAAAAAACTGCAAAAGGGTTGTTTTGGGGCGCTGCAAGCAACTTAATTGTACAGACAGTCGGGCTAATCTACGGTATTATCCTCGCAAGATCGCTCACAGCGGAAGATTATGGCATCGTCGCCTTGATAACTGTATTCACAGCGATGGCAGTAACGCTTGCCAACTGCGGATTTTCCGTCGCCTTGATCAACAAAAACGACGTAACCTCAAAGGATTACAATGCAGCCTTCTGGTTTGCGATCATGATGAGCGTAATTTTGTATGCAATCGCGTTTATTTCGGCTCCAGCCATAGCAAATTTCTATAACGTCCCGCAATTAAACGCCTTAACGAAGGTATATTGCTTGACATTCATCTTTTCCGGCGCCTCACTCGTCTCAAATACAATTATACTCAAGCAAATAAAGGTCAAATTGGTCGCAATCATAGAGATAATCTCGCTAACAATAGCCTGTTTCGTCGGAATTTACCTCATCATCGACGGACATCGCAACTCCTGGACGATAATTATACCGATGCTCGTCCAAGTCGCCGCCTCATCGGTGCTAAAAATCATCGCCGCCAAGTGGAAACCGGCTATGGACTTTGATCTTTCGCCTCTCAAGCCGATGATTTCGTTCAGCGTCAAGATAGTTTTAACAAGCATCTTCTCAAATATATACGCATACATCCTGCCTTTGCTCTTGGGGAAGTTTTATGACATCAAAGACGTTGGAAATTACAATCAAGGGCAGAAATGGTCAACCATGGGCTTCACGGTTATAAGTACCATGATTGGATATGTAACTCAACCCGTGCTCGCTCAGATCGGCGACTCGAAAGAAAGACAAATCAACGCCTTAAGAAAGTTGATACGCTTCGGGGCTTTCACTTCATTCCCTTTAATGCTCGGTTTTGCCTTTGCGGGTGAAGAATTTATCTTGCTATCTATAGGTGAGAAGTGGCTTCCTGCCGTCCCATTCCTGCAAATTTTCTGTGCCGGCAACGCCTTTATGTTCCTTCTCCCGCTATTTTCGAACATGATCTTTGCACAAGGCAAATCAGGCGTCCACATGAAGGCTACAATCTTGACGGGTGTAATCCAAATCGCCTCTGTTGCCGCTATGTACCCGCTCGGTATAATCCCCATGGTGGCGGCTTACACAATAATGTCGGTCGCCGGCTTAATAATCTGGCATTATTACGTCAACAGATTGGTCAATTTACCGTTACGGGCGGTTCTAAACGACATCATCCCCTATCTTGCCGTCACAGTCTGCTGCATCGCCGTCGCATGGCTGCTAACTAAGAACATGACCAATGTTTATTTACTATTCTTCTCGAAAATTTTAATCACAGGAGTTTTATATATCTTTGCACTCAAAATATTCAAGTCCGTAATCTTCAAAGAAAGTATGGAATTCTTAATAAAAAAATAAAACATCATGGACAATTCCAAAGTATGCATCGTAGGTCTCGGTTACGTCGGGCTACCTCTCGCAATGCTCTTCGCTTCTCACTACAAAACCTTCGGTTATGACACCAACATCCGGCGAGTAAAGGCAATAATGAGCGGAATCGACGAAACAGGGCAGGTAGATAACAAAATACTCAAGCAAAATATAAAAAATGGTTTTAGATGTTCCTCCAACGCCCTTAAAATACAGCCAAGCGACGTCTACATCATCGCCGTACCGACGCCTGTCGACACCGCCAACAGACCGGATTTAACCCCACTCAAAAAAGCCTCCGAAACAGTCGGGCGAATATTAAAACCAGGCAACACAGTAATATACGAATCCACCGTATATCCGGGTCTTACCGAAGATATTTGCCTTCCAATCATCGAAAAATATTCCAACCTCAAACGAGATAAAGATTTCTTCGCCGGATATAGCCCCGAACGCGTTAATCCCGGCGACAAAGTCCATACTCTCGAGAACACAGTCAAGATAACTTCCGGCGCAACCCCCGAAGCCGCAGACTTCATCGACCAACTATACAACTCAGTCCTCTCTTCCGGCACGCACCGCGCATCTTCAATCAAAGTCGCCGAAGCCGCCAAAATCATAGAGAACGCTCAACGCGACGTCAACATCGCTTTCATGAACGAAGCCGCCAAAATATTCAACGCACTCAATATAGATACGCACGACATCATAAACGCTTCCGCTACAAAATGGAACTTTATCAATATGAAGCCCGGACTTGTAGGTGGACACTGTATCGGTGTCGATCCCTACTACCTTATCGAACAAGCCAAAGCGTACGGTATAGCCCCCAGGATCATGACTACCGCAAGAAACCTCAATAATAGCATGGGCGAGTACGTTGCCCATCGTGTAATCCGTCTCCTTAACCTCAAAGGCTGCAAAGTAAACAACGCACGGATACTAATTCTCGGTTTCACATTCAAAGAAAACTGCGCAGACAGCCGTAATACAAAAGTTATCGACATAATAAATGTCCTAAGCGAATATACTTCCAACATCGACGTATGCGATCCCGTCATCAACCGCCAGGAAACGATCTCCGAATACAAAATAAACCTGATCAACTCTCAGCCCGACAAAATAGAAGAGCATTATGACGCCATCATCCATTGCGTCAGCCACGATGCCTTCCAAAATATAAACTTCCGCCGGTTACTAAATCCTAACGGAATCATATATGACGTCAAAGGCTCGCTAAATAGAGATATGGTCGAGGAAAGGTTATAAAGCGTCTCCGGCGATTCCTGCAAGTCTTATCCTCTCTATTGCCTCCTTTAATCTATCCTCACAGCAACAAAGGGATATGCGTACGTATTGCCCGCCATTGCTGCCGAAGATTATGCCGGGAGTGATGAAGACACGGGCGCTGCTGAGGATTTTGTCGGACAATTCAACACTGTCGCCGTAATTGACGGGTATGCGTCCCCAAAGAAACATGCCGGATTGAGCAGTATCAAACCTGCATCCGAGAAATCGCATGATCTCTTCCGCTAACAGGCGGCGGCGACCGTAAATTTGATTCATGGAACGGTACCATACTTCGGAGGCTTTCAAGGCTTCGGCGGCGGCAAGCATAACAGGACGGAATTGACCGCTGTCGATATTGCTTTTTACTTTCAATATCCATTGCACAAACTGTTCGTTGGAGGCAAGCATCGCTACGCGCCAGCCGGGCATGTTTTGTGCTTTGCTCAGTGAATTCATTTCAATAGAGATGTCTTTTGCACCGTCGATCTCAAGGATACTGAGAGGGTGGTCGTTGAGGATAAAACCGTATGGATTGTCGTGGCAGATAACGATGCCGTGACGGTGTCCAAAGTCGACGAGCCTTTGAAAGAGTTCTTTAGTCGCAGGTGCACCGGAAGGCATGTTGGGATAATTAACCCACATCATTTTGACACCGGTCAGGTCCATTTGCTCAAGTGCATTGAAGTCGGGCTGCCAACGGTTCTCTTCTTTCAGATCGTATGGAATGATGCGAGCCTCCACAAGCCGGCTGACTGAAGTATAGGTCGGATAACCCGGGTTGGGAGTGAGTACGCCGTCGCCCTGGTTGAGGAAAGCAAGAGAAGTGTGCAGGATACCTTCCTTTGATCCGATAAGAGGCTGGATTTCAGTGTCGGGATTAAGTTGGACGCGATACCAGCGACGATACCAGTCGGCAAAGGCTCTACGTAGTTCGGGGATGCCGGTGTATGGCTGGTATCCGTGTGTGTCTGCCTGCCTTGCCGAACGGCAAAGGGTTTCGATGGCTGTTTCCGAAGGCGGCATATCGGGGCTTCCGACGCCAAGGTTGATGACATCCATCCCTTTTGCGTTCATCTCCGCGATTTGTTTAAGCTTGCGGGAGAAATAGTATTCGGTGACCGATTGTAGCCGGTTTGCGGGTTTAATCATTTCCATTCCTTGTATTCGCCAAGTATCTTAAAGTCTTTTGTTAACGGTCGCGCCGCATCAAGTCCCTGCTTGTATTTGAGGATGTTTGAGAATGTCAGGTCTACATAAAAGAGATATTCCCATTCCCGTCCAATGATTGGCAGCGATTGTATTTTAGTCAGGTTAATGTCGTAGAAATGGAATATCGTCAATACTTTCGACAGGCTACCTTCGGTGTGAGGCAAGTTGAATACGAGTGATGATTTGTTGATTTCCCGTTCGTCTACGATTTCGTTAGCCATCCACCGGTTTACAAGGACCAGGAAACGGGTGAAGTTACGCTTGTTGGTCTCAATACCTTCGTCAAGTATTTGCAATCCGTAGAGTTCGGCTGCATAACGGCTGCAAATGGCGGCATGCCCCTTGAGGCGGTTCTCTGCGATGCGCCGCGCACTGGATGCCGTATCGTCACTTTCCACTACTTTCACTCCGTGCAGGTTGTCAATGTATTCGCCGCACTGCATCAAGGCTATCGGATGGGAATTGACCTCTGTTACCGTTTCAAGAGTCTCGTCGGGTAAAGCCGCTATGCTGTGCGTGATGTGAATCTTTTCCTCCCCTACAACGACAAGATCGCTCTCGCGGATAAGTTCGTGATTCTGCAGCAGACTGCCGGCAATGGTGTTCTCTATTGCCATGATCCCTGTCACTTTCGGGTCGCGCTTTACTTCTGCTATCACTCCTCGAAAATTGTCGCACGGCATTATCTCTATCTCTTCTCCCTTACTGAGGAAGAATTTTCGCGCCGCCATCTCATGATATGAACCCGCGATTCCCTGTATTGCTACTGTTTTCATTATTTCTAAGCAAATGTTTGAAGTTTTTACCGGAAAGAAAGCGACCACCTTTCGACAGCCGCTTTCTTATTGTTAACTTGCGTTCCGTCCAAAGCAAATCTTAATCAACCGGAATGTCTTTGTTTACATTCTTGCTGCCGATAAGGGCGTAGTAGAGAAGGTAAATAAGACCGACAACTACTATCCAGTAACTTGTAAGGTAACCAACGCCACCGGTTAAATCTACGATCCCATTTTGCAACAAAGGTAAAATACCACCGCCGCAGACGAGTACCATAAAGATACCGGATGCTTTTTCGGTATATCTGCCCAGATCTTGAACTGCAAGATTGAATATACCACCCCACATAACTGATGTGCAAAGCCCTACAAGGACAAGCAATGCAGCACTGATCGGTACCTGTTCCAGCCCGAACCCGTTTGCGCTCTTGAATACAGGCAGATTGACAAGTGAATCGGTCGGGGAGAAGATGGCTATCAATGTAAGACTTAATGCTACGATGGACGCGACACCAAGCATCATTTTTGCCGATACTTTGCTGGCTATGGCGACACCCAAAAGCCGTCCGATGAGCATCAGGAACCAGTAGGTTGCCGCAACCGAGCCTGCTATCGCTTCCGCACTTGCACCGCCGCTGAGTTTCAGTACATTTAAATCAGGATTTTGCAGCCATTTGTTAAGAACGTTAGGGACTCCAACTTCAACGCCTACATAGACAAAGATTCCGACTGCGCCAAGAACAAAGTGCCGGAATGACAGTGCACTGTATTTGGATGAAACTGCCGCTGCCTGCTTCTTTTCTTCGGATTTTTCAGGAATAGAAGAAACAAGTATTACAACAAAAGCAAAGGCGAAAATAGACAGCGCGGCATACATAAGTGGGAATACGTCGCTGATATTTGCTTCGGTAATCGCAGGAATCAGAAGACCGGTCAGGATAATGACCAGCGTACCGCAAAACGAATTGAACGAGCCTCCCAACTGTAATAGACGGTTGCCCGAATTGCCACCTCCGCCAAGCGAATTGAGCATCGGATTGACGACCGTGTTAAGCAAACACATCGAAAAGCCTGCTACGAAAGCGCCAAGCAAGTAAACATACATCGCCGCGTTTGTTCCGATTGTGCCGGAAATGGTTTGAATACCGACGCCAATAAAACCTAAGGCAATAGCAATCAACGCGGTTTTCTTGTAACCGAGTTTTTGCAGCATATTACCGGCAGGATACCCCATCACTGCGTATGCAATGAAGTTGCAGAACACGCCAAGCGTTCCCACCCAGTTTGCTACTTCAAACTTGTTTTTAAGAATATCACCCATCGGCGAAGCGAGGTTCGTGACGAATGAGATCATACCGAACAGGAAAATCATCACTATGATTGCGACAATGTTTCCTTTCTTTTCTTGTTGTACCATAAAATATGAAAGTTAAAGTGTTTATAAATTGAAATTAGTTTTCACGTTGAATTTAAACACCGTTTCCGATTTGAAAGTATCTTCCGGTTTGAGGATAACAGTCGGATAATCGGAGTGGTTTATGCTGTCGGGGAAATGTTGTGTTTCCAGGCAAAACGCGGATCGTTTAGGATAGCGATGCCCGTTTTTTGCGATGAAACTGCCGTCAAGGTAATTACCTGTATATAACTGTACGCCCGGCTCGGTGGTGAATACCTCCATCTGAATACCGGTTTTTGGAGAGAATGCTCTTGCGCAGAATTGCAAACCGTCCTCTTTGCGATTGATGATATAGGTATGATCATATCCGTTGCCGAAAATCAACTGGGTATGCTCTGTGTCAATCCTGTCGCCGATCGGATAAGGCTTACGAAAATCGAAAGGAGTATCTTCGACCGGTTCCGGCAGTCCGAGGGGAATAGCGACGTCGTCAGTGGGAAGGTAATAATCGGCGTTGATTTCCAGAATATTGTCATTGATTGTAGGATTGCCTTCGCCGGAAAGGTTGAAATATGAATGGTTTGTGAGATTGATTATCGTCGGCTGGTCGGTTTGTGCGGAATATATAATCCTTAACTCGTTTTCGTCGGTCAGCGTATATGTAACTTTTACGGAAAGGTTGCCCGGGTATCCTTCTTCGCCGTCGGGTGAAAGATACTGCAATTCGAGTGTTTGTGCGTCAATCTGTTTTGCATCCCAGACTACGGCATTGAAACCTTTGATACCGCCATGCAGACAGTTTGGTCCGTTATTGACGGGCAGTTGATATTCTTTTCCGTCGAGAAGGAAATTCCCGTTTGCTATCCGGTTGGCGGTTCGTCCGCAGATTGCGCCGAAATACGGTTCCTGTTGGTTTTGGTATTCGCTGATATTGTTTTTGCCAAGTACAATATCTGTCGGGTTTCCGTTACAGTCGGGGAGAATAAGAGCAGCAATTTTCGCACCGAAATTAGTTACGGCAACTTCAGATCCTGATTTGTTTTTCAAAAAGAATAAATTGATCGGCTTACCTTCAACTATTTGTTGAAAGTCGTATCGCTGAAGTCCACTTGAAGAATCCGTATTATTTTCCATGTGATTTTTTATTTCAAGGCGCAAATATATAAATAATTTTTTTAATCTATTCATATTCTTAATGAATTTTTATCAAAACAATAAAATTTACGGTGTATCAAGACATGTTTACCCTTGTCATGTCCTGCTATAATTATACGAACTTTCATAGGGATAACGAAAAAAAATAATCTTTTTTAAGAAATTTCTCAAAAACGTATTGTCGTTTCAAAATAATGTTTTACCTTTGCTGCCGATTATGAAAGAAATGATTACATATTGTCCCATAAAAAGGATGCCGAATACGGAAAAGTACTTTACGATGTCAGGCATTGTCAGTTCTAAATCAGAGCATGATTTGGATATGTCAAATATTTTGTTAACACACACACACACACACACACAC
>JAISYU010000020.1 GCA_031269685.1 Dysgonamonadaceae bacterium
ATAAAAAAATAGTAACTTTGTGGTCTAAAAAATACATCATATTCTTATGAAAAGAAAGAAATTTGTTCTATGCGGCTTAGCCGTACTTACAGTCTGTCTTTTGACTGTAACATGCTCTAAAAGGGATGATACTTTAATAAAGTATAATAATTTTCCTGTGTCATCAGAGATGAAATTCAGTCCGATAGAATTCACAGACTCCGTGTTTATGCGGTTTCCTTATGGTATTGTACTTTCCGATTCGTTCATGTTTATTCATGATTTACATGCTGACGAATTTTACATACACTGTTTTACATATCCCGATTTCCGTTATTATAACTCGTTTTGTAAACGGGGAAAAGGTCCCAATGAATTTATTCGAATCGGTAGTATTCATCTCTATAATGATACTCTTTTCATTGACGAAACAGGAAATAAAATATTTTCAATAGATATTCATAATATTTCTACTACCAAAAACGATTTTAACAAGATAGAACTTCCCGGAGACTATGGTGTTTTAGGACGCGGAATCAAAGTTAGAGATAAATTTGTGTTTCCTTCTTATAATACTCCAAATGATGGACGACTTCTTGTGTTTGACAGCGAAGGAAAATATCTTCATGCACTTGGGAAAATCAGGCCAGACGACGGTCGAAAAATCAATTCCGCAACAAGTCAGGCATGGATGCCTTTTTTAGCCGGAAATGAAAATATAATAGTGGCGGCAACTCAATGGGGAGAAGTGCTTGATATTTTTGATGCGGACGGAAACCAGCGCACAGTCAAAGGGAAAGATGGTGATCCTGTCTATGAAGAACATGAGTCTTATGGAATACCGACAGGCATACGGGGGTTTGATGACGTTACAGTGACGAAAGAATATATTTTTGCCATATATGACGGGGACAAAATAAAAGAAAGTGACCCATACATAGTAGGAGGCAAATATATTTATGTTTTCGATTATCAAGGTAATCCTGTGGAAAAAATTACACTCGACAGACGTATTGGTACTATTTATGTTGATGAAAAAAATAAACTGATATACGCTCTTGATGTTAATTCGGACTCTCCGCTTTTCGTTGCACAATTACCGGAGCGATTTTTTTAATACATGTTGAAACTTGTACACATGATAATCTTGGTATATCTACATCTATAACTTCGGGAAACGATAAATATATACCGGTTATTGAATAAGGTAATATATTTTGGGAAATTATATACGATTTTCCTCTCCTGTTTTAACTTTAAAAATTATTGAATACAGTACGGGGAGTATTATAAGGGTCACGATTGTTCCAAATATTAGCCCGCCCATAATTGTAACTGCGCCTGACCCGAACATATCGTCACTGACGAGCGGTATCATTCCGAGAATTGTTGTGAGAGAAGCCATAGTGACTGGTCTAAAGCGCGAGATAACGCTGTCAATGAGTGCTTTTTGCGGATGATTGCCGGCATTAATTCTTGACGTAGTTTCGTCGATCAGTACAATTCCATTTTTTATCATCATACCGATCAGACCGAGTGCTGCTACTACCGCGACGAATCCAAATGTTTTACCGGTCAACATTATAGCGATCACGACTCCAACCATTATAAGAGGAATATATATTGTAATGATGAGCGGTTGCCTGTAGTCTTTGAAAAGCGCTATCAGGATGACAATTATCAGTATTATTGCGAGAGGAAGGTGTGCGAACAGGTATTTTGTTGCTGATTTACTGACTTTGTGTTCACCTTGCCATTCCATTGAGTATTCTGAGGGTAGCGTTATTTTTTCTATTGCTTCTGCGATATTTTTCCGTGCATCTTCTACGCTTACTGAGGTAGCGGGATTGCACTGTGCTTTGACTGCTCGTTGCCCGTTGTAGCGAATTATCACCGGCGGTTCCCACGTGATTTTTATGTCTTTTACAGATTCGCTCATTGGTATTACCCCAAAAATTTCTTGAATGAGATCTTCTTTTGCAATAGAACCTGTGATCAAACCTTGTATTGTATTATTATCTGTCGGTATTCTGTTAATATTCGGCAGGATGTTGAATATCGGCATTGTCTTTAGCGTTTCGGTCGTTTGCCTGTCTTTGTTTGTCATTTTAATGTAAATGTTCCGCCTGTTGGTTCCCTCATAAAAATTGCTTATGGGTATTCCGCCATGTGAAGCAAGCACAGACATTGCTATGTCTTGCCTGCTTAGCGTGTTACTGTTTTCATATTCTACTTTGATCACCGGAATTTTCGGTTCCATGTTTGTAGTGACAAGAGTAACTTTCGCGCTTTTGTTCATTATATCCATAGCCTTTTTTGACAGTTCTTTTAGCACTGATGGGTCAGGACCTGTGAACAGTACTTCTATCGGAAATGGTTTATACATAAGATTATATCGTTTCAGCCTTACGAAAGCGTCAGGATAAGCGCCTGTAAGATATTTTTGTATTTCGTCAATCTTTGCAGTTAGAACTTTTGGCGATTCAAAGTCTACTATAAGTTCACCGTAGGCGAGCGAAGGATCTGCCATTGAACGGACAAGATTGTATCTTGCGGGAGTCCCGCCGATTGACGTTACGACATGCTTAATTTCGTTTGTTTTAAGAAGATACTGTTCGATTTCTTCGATGTCTTTACTGACTTTGTCGCTTGTTGTACCTTCTGGAAGTTTATATTCGATGTAAAGTTGGTCATAATTCAGGTCAGGGAAAAATCCTTTGGGTAAATATCTGTAACATACGGCACTCATGACAATCATTGTTATTGCGGATACAATAATTGTAACGCGATGAGAGAGTGACCACTGTAAAATTCTTCTCAGTATTGTATAATAAACATTATTGTATATGTCTTCTTTTTTTGTTGGGTTTTCTGTTTTTAGCATTAGTGCGGCTTGCAGTGGAACTTGCGTTAGCGCGAGCAACCAACTTAGAAGAAGTGAGACTGCGAGGACGATAAATAAATCTCTTACGTAGACGCCGGAAGTATCTGGGGAGAGGAAAATCGGAAAAAAAGCGAGCACTGCTATCATTGTGGCGGCAAGAAGCGGCATTGACGTCTTTTTTCCTGTCGTTGTGAGTGCTTTGTTGCGTGATATTCCGCGTTTCATGTCAATAAGGATGCCATCGACTATCACTATTGCGTTATCGACCAACATTCCCATTGCAAGAATAAACGCTGCCAAAGAGACTCGCTGCAATGTGCCTCCGAATAATTTAAGTATAACGAAAGATCCTATCACTGTTATAACCAGGCTTGTACCAATGATTACGCCGCTTCTTATTCCCATTGTCAGCATTAGAATTAGTATTACAATAATAAGTGATTCGACAAGATTTGTCATAAAAGTTGTTATCGAATCATTGACTCTGTCGGGCTGGTTAAATATTTTGTGGACTTCAATTCCTGCCGGCAATCTATTGTCTTGTAATTCGATAAGTTTATTTTCCACAAGTTTGCCGACTTTTGTTATATCTTCTTTTGTATGCGCTGCTATTGCGAGTCCTACTGCTTTTTTGCCGTCATATCGCATTAGATTCCTCACCGGTTTTTCGATTGACTTTCTTACTGTTGCGACATTCTTTATTGTGAGTTTATCTTTCTGGTGCCCGTTAATAGTAATGTTTTCAATATCTTCCAGGGACATGTTTTTTCCTTCGACACTGATTCTGACACGGTTGCCTGGTGTTTCAAAATATCCTGCATACAGAGTATTATTATGTCCATTAATGGCAGAAATAATTTCTAAGGGAACTATTCCGAGAGAAGAGATTACTGATTCGTCAAATTCTATCTCTATACATTCTTCTTGGGTACCATAAATATTTACTCGTGTAACGCCTTCAATCGCAAGTATATCACGTTGGATAAGTCGTGCATGATCTGCAATTTCATTTTCTTCATAACCGTCTGCTGTCATTGCATAAAACATGCCATACACGTCCCCGAAATCGTCAATCACACGCGGATTATCTGCATAGGTTGGCAAATCGCGTGTTGCGTCACCAACTTTTCTTCTTAACATGTCCCAGTGCTGCTCTGTGTCGCGGTTATTGACAAGTGTGGACAGGTTAACTGTGATTATCGACACGTCATTCATCGACCGGCTTTCAACATATTCGATGTTTTTCATTGTCCGAATCGCTCGTTCAATCACATCGGTGACTTCCATTTCCACTTCATGTGAATTAGCGCCTGGACAGGCAGTTACGACGAGCGCCTGTTTTACGGGGATTTCGGGATCTTCGAGTTTGCTCATCGTATAAAACGCTCTTAGACCGCCGATTATAAGTGCGCCAACAATAAAATAAACCAGCACGCGGTTATTTAGCGCCATAGTTCCAAAATCTTTCATAACTGTTTGTATTTTTTAGAAATGCAAAGTTATAAGAAAAATTATTTCAATCATGTAAAAAAATAACTTTTCGAACAAAAGCGAAGTGTAACGCCATTTATTCAATTATAAATCACTGTTACGAGTTAATAATTGTTAAATATGCATTTTTATCGAAATATTTTGCAGATATAAAAAATATTCTTACTTTTGCAACCAGTAAATTTAAATTAATAATATGGTTTCCAGGAAAATGAAGACATACAGTCCGACACCTAACGTCATTGTTTCATATCGGCTGCCTTTTATGAGAATAAAGGGTACGCATATCGGATGTGTGCCTTCAAATTCCTGGAATTTTTTAAAAATCAGCAAAAATTTGAATCCAAATCCAGAGAATTGGGGATCAAATTTGGAGAATTGGGGATCAAATTTGGAGAATTTGTCTTCTAATTCTGAGAATTTGTCTTCTAATTTCGAGAATTTGTCTTCTAATTCTAAGAATTTGTCTTCCAATTCTGAGAATTTGTCTTCTAATTCTAAGAATTTGTCTTCCAATTCCGAGAAATTGTCTTCTAATTCTAAGAATTTGAAACCCAATTTTAGAAAATATATCTTTAATAATACAATTCAAATAATCAAAATTTCTACATCATGGCAGTAAATATAGATTGGCTTCCAGCGGGCCACATAGCGCTGAGAGATCAGGCATTGAGAGCGATCAAGTACGTAACTTTGCCGGAAAACAAAGTAAGGTTTGGAGTCATTGAGGGTACGCCTATCTGGATGCTTCTAACATCGCAGGTCGAACCCAAGTTCTCGGCTTTCAATGACGCCGTAGTAGCCTGGAGTGACAAGGGTAATAGAAGCCCTGTTGTCGTAGAGACTCTCAAAACCAAGAGAAAGGAGTTCGTCGAGGTCTACAGGAAATTCTATGCGGCACTAAAGGCGAACACCGAAGTAACTAACGCAGACCTTATTGAGATGGGATTTCCCAAACGTCACGAAGGTGGAGGCGAACCTGCGCCGGTTGAAACCGATGCGCCGGAATGTGAATGGGAACTTTCCGTACAGGGTCGTATAACGCTGTATTTCTATAAGAAAGGCGGAAAAAGAAGCAGCGCAAAACCAAAAGGGCAGCACGGAGTCGAAATAAGGTTCGTAATACTTGACCATCCGCCGGTCAATTATGACGAACTTGTCAATTCAAGATTCGATGTACGCTCCCCATACATTCTGGACTTCGACAGGGAAGACCGTGGGAAGACCGTATATTTCGCAGTTCGCTGGGAAAATACGCTCGGTGACAAGGGACCCTGGAGTCCTATCTTCGAAACCATAATTCCGTAAACAAAAAGTTGAGGATTAAGGGTGAAAAGTTGAGAAGTAAAAGTGAGAAAAGTACTATATACCATAATATTTATAAAATTAAATAATAATTTCTGTAGGACAGTCGTTGTGATAACGATTGTCCTTTTGTTATTTTCGCTTTTGCTTCTCCTTCCGCCCGTACAAAGTAAAATAAAAGATATTGCACTGAGCGAAATTTCTAAAAAAACCGGCGGAAAAATAGAAGCGGGCGACTTCCGTGTGACTTTTCCTGGCAATATCAGTATAAAAGACCTCTACGTCGAGGACTTAAATGGCGATACGCTGCTTTATGCCGCCAAACTTGCGGTAAAATCCGACCTGTTCGGACTTTTAAACAACCAAGTGCGTATAAATGATGTGAAAATTGATGACTTTGTGATCAATATTACGCGCGAAACGACCGAATCCAATTATAATTACAGTTTTATTATTGATGCTTTCGCCGGTGACGAATCTTCCGACAGCAAGATTCCTGAAATAAACATAAATCGCCTGGCATTGACCGGCGGAAATGTCTCGTACAGGCTCCTTTCGGCTCCTTCGCCTTTGGACGGAACATTTGACGCTAATAATATTGTGTTGAAAGATCTGAATATCCTGCTTTCTGCTCCCTCATTAAACCTTGAAACTCTCGATGTTACGCTTCAAAACCTCTCATTTGCCGAAAGAGGCGGTCTTATCGCAAAAGATATGCGCTTTGCGGTCAAATATGCCGGTTCATCTATTATTATTGACGGCTTTAACTTTAAATCGGTGAACTCTGAAATTGTGTCAGGTAACGCATCCTTCGACTTTTCCGGTAAATACTCCCTCAATGTCTCCTCAAACATGACTTTCGCCGCCGACTTTTCATGTTTTTCTTCCAGTGTTGAAAATTTTCCCGAGAAAATTGCATTTTCGCTCGACGCCGAAGGAATTTTCCCCGAAATAAACGTCAAATCGCTTAATATTGTCTACGGAAAAGATTGCAGACTCTCGACAAAGGTCAATGTGAAAAATATTTTTGATCCGCTAAATATTACTGCGGATCTTAATGTCGAAAAATTTACCTACAACGGCTATCCATTTTCAGGCAAAGCCGAAGCATCGCTTGTCAATGATTCGCTTTCGGTCAAAATAAATTCCCAAGATGATAACTGCCTTATCAACATGGATATAAATGCGATGCTTGCAGGAGCGAATACTAAGATGCGGGTTCGCACAGAGATAGACAGGCTTCGCATTGATACGCTCAACCTGATGGATTTTCCGAAAAATACTGAGATTACGTGTCACTTTGATGCGGATATTGCCGGTATCGACCCCGAAAATATGCAGGCAAACATAAATATTGACAGTATAAGTTTCAAAACCGCGAAAGGAATTATCAATGACAGTAATGCGGAAATCTCATACCGGTCGATTGACGGCAGAAATAAGGAAATTAATATGAAATCCGCGTACCTGAACGTGCAGGGTAGGGGAGTGTGCTCCTTTGACGGCGCATACCGATCCTTCCGCCGCGCCTTTCCTTTGATTTTCCGTAAACGGGTGGCGAATCCTGGCGCCGCGACTGACGAAACGCTGGATATAACCCTCTCTACAAGCCGGTTAAACTCGATAACAGAAGTTATCGGTATCGATACCACGTTGCCGGATTCCGTTGCGGTCGGGATAAAGTACCGCGCGGAAAATAATGACGCCGGTTTGCAACTTTTGGCGACTTGTATAGACAAATCGCAAACCACTGCTAATGCTATTGTTAGCCTTACCGGAAAATCAGGCGCAATGAAACTTGAAATTAATGCCGGTCTTGGATCGGAAGATCTCGAAATCGGCTGCAACGTGACGTCATCGGTTGATATTGAATGGATAAAGAAAAAAATAAATCCCAATATAACCTTCAACCTTAACGGAGGAATGATAACAGTTAACGGATCGCAGTTTGAGATTGCCCCCGCGAAGATTGGCGTCGGCGAAAGGCGTTATGAGGTTCTGGATTTTGCAGTAATAAACAGCGGAGAAGACGTCCTGAAAGTCAACGGTCTAATATCGGAAAGCGCTGACGATTCATTACTTGTGAGTTTGCGGAAGATAGAAATCGGAACATTGCTTGGCGCCATGAAAAGCACTGTGGACGTTAACGGAACAGTGTCCGGCGACGTCTCATTTTCCAGACTCCTTACCGCACCGCGCATCGTAACCCGCAATTTTAGCATCGACAGCATCCGTACAGGCAATAATCATATCGGAAACCTGAGATTGACCAGCGGATGGAGTTCCGCACGCGCCGGATTCTGGTTCAGGGCAATGATGTTACAAGAGAATGACGTTCAATCTGTTGTCTCCGGTTTCGTACGACCGGAAAGCGACTCGATAACCGTCAACGGTGACATCAAAGGCTTAAAACTCGGCTGGTTCTCCGATTATTTCGGCGACAATATTTATGGTGTAAACGGCGAAGCCGGAATAAATTTTAAATATTCCGGTCTAATCTCTTCCCCAAAATTCACAGGAACCGTCCACTTGAGAAATATTGAGGCAGGAATAACCAAAACAGGAGCAATGTACACCATAAACGACTCCATACGGTTCACAGATGACAGGATTATTTTCAGTGAGTTTGACATTGTCGATAAATATGGTCAGAAAATGACCGTAAACGGTAACATTAATCACGAAATCTTTAACAAATTCAACCCGTCGCTTAAAATAAACCTCAATAACTTTACCGTAATCGACAATGCCGCCCACCGCGACAGCCTCTTCTTCGGCAAAATGCAACTAAACGGTAACATGACCGTCGGTATTGACGGCAATAAGTGGCTGATTGACGGTCGAGTAAGCAATGGACGGAACGCTATCCTTACATTCAATATCCCACAAAGCCAAATCGAAGCCAAAAGATATAATTTCCTTTCCTTCGTACAGTCGGCAGGCGATGGAATTGAAGAAAAAATCGCCCATACTACAACCACGCAAACCACAGTCTCTCTTCCAATTAAGATAAAATTAAAAGTCGCCGTCAATACCGACCTCAGCATTAACGCACTGATAAATCCTGCTACCAATGACATCGCTCATGCAACCGGAAACGGCTCAATAGATTACGAACTCGACATGAACAGGATGCACCAGACGATGAACGGTAACTATGTGATTGAGAACGGTAAGTGTACCATGACATTGAAAAACATAACACGAAAAACATTTACCATACTCAACGGAAGTAAACTCACTTTCCGCGGAGACCTTATGAAAACCGCCTTTGACGTTACCGCAGTCTATAGCCTGAAAGCAAACCCGGAAACACTCGACGCAACTTTCGCCGAACAAACCGCCTACTCGAAAATTCCGGTCGACTGTAGGCTTAAAGTCGTCGGAAACCTCGACAAAATAAATATGGATTATGCTATTATCCTCCCCAGTGAATCCGACGACGTCCAGAAAAAACTCGATAACCTGCTCAGCGCCGACAATATAAAACTCAAACAAATCGCTTACCTGCTCGCCTTCGGATCATTCGCCCCCCTAACCGACGCAGGTGGCAACACACAAAACAATGCCGGAATCTGGACCTCCCTTGCCGCTTCCCCAATCTCAACGCAACTTAACAATATGCTGTCAGGAGTCCTGAGCGACAAATGGTCAATCGGCGCAGGAATACATTCAGAAGACGGCGGGCTGCAAAACGTTACCATGGACGTAAATATTTCAACCTCTTTGTTTGATGACCGGCTTACACTCAACAGTTCAATCGGCTACCGTAACTCTTCTGCCGTCCAAACCGACAGCGAAAACAACAACCTCACAGGTGACTTCGACCTTGAATACAAACTTTCTCCCGGAGGAAACATTGCCGTCAGATTCTTTAACCTGACAAATAACAGATTCTATGAAAAAGCAAGGACTACACAGGGAATCGGCATCGTTTACAAGCGAAAAGGCAAGACTTTCCGGCAACTTTGGCGCTCTTTCAAAACATGGAAACCGGCAAACCGCAGAAACGCCGCCAAATTAGACGGGGAAATCATAACCAACCCTTCTCGCGATACCATGCAACAGTCTCCCGAAGCCCCCGCTCCAGATCATATTCAGCCATAAACCCCAGTCGTTCCTCTGTTATACGGGTCTCACAACTCCAGTCGCGTTCCCGTATGATTTTGAACTTGTCAAGGTTAAGTGTTGTCGCTTTTGAGAACAGTTTACCGTAAAGCGTCGATAGTGCGCATATTATCCACAGCACAAAAATCGGGACTGCTATCCTCAACACACGTTTGCGTCCGACTTCGCGGCGAATGATGTCTGCAAAATGCCTGTCGGAATAAGTTTCGGGATGAGAGACAACAAAAATATCGTTACCCGCTCCGCTTTCTATGGCTATGAAAACGAAACGCGCAAGATCTTTCACGTAAATAAAACTCAGTATCTGTGTATCAAGCCCCGCGGCAAAGTCAATACCGGCGGCAATACCCTTTATCTTCATGAAGTAATCCCTGTCCCTCGGACCATAAACCCCTGTCGGACGGATGATAACGTACGGGAAACCACTTTGGAGGCTCAAAAACATTTCGGCATCCTTTTTACTCTTGCCATAATAGGAAATTGGATTATCGCGAGCGCTCAAACTGCTCATAAGTACAAATTTTTCGGGGATTGCGCCAGATTCCTTCAATGCTTCTATAAAATTTACGGTATTAAGAAAATTCACACGGCGAAAGCCGGAAGTATTACTACACTTTGTAACGCCAGCATTATGAATAACATAATCCCATTTACCGAAGTTTGAAGCATGTTCACCGATTAGCCGTACCATCTCCTCTTTGTCCTCGAAATTGAGGTTGATGAAATTAATACGGCTATCTTTCAGGTACTCTTTGGAACTGCTATTGCGCACGTTCGCCCATACCTGTATTCCTTTAGCAAGTCCCTCTTCCACAAGGAAACTGCCGATAAAACCACTTGCCCCTGTGATAAGTATTTTTTTACATGAATCCTTTGAATTATTACTGTCCATAGCGCTTGAATAACAAAATATATTTACGGATGCAAAGATATTAAAATTTTTCACAGGTAAACGCATATCAGGCTTCGGGAAATGTAACCAAGCCATAATAATAATAGAGTGAATTATGAGTGATAAACAGTGTTATGTTTGATTTTTAAATGGAATTGATTACTTTTGCAGCCGAATTTTAATAAAGATAAGTATCAGCAGTTAATTATGGAATATAATTTTCGTGAAATCGAACGGCACTGGCAAAAATACTGGCAGGATAACGAGACGTATAAGGTGGATATTGACACAAATAAAAAGAAATTTTATGTACTTGATATGTTTCCTTATCCGTCGGGGGCTGGCTTGCATGTGGGGCATCCGCTTGGATATATAGCGTCCGATATTTTTGCGCGTTACAAGCGGCTGAAAGGATTCAATGTCCTGCATCCGATGGGGTACGACGCTTACGGACTACCGGCAGAACAGTACGCGATCCAGACCGGACAGCATCCTTCCGTTACTACTGGTAAGAATATCAGCCGCTACCGGCAACAACTTGATAAAATCGGGTTCTCTTTCGATTGGAACAGGGAATTGCGTACATGCGACCCGAAATTCTATAAATGGACACAATGGGCGTTCATACTGATGTTTAATTCGTATTATAACATTCCAGGATCTTCCGGTAAGAATGCGGGCGCGTTGCCAATCGTATGTCTTGTTGAGCATTTTGAAAGGTACGGTACGGAAGGATTAAATGTCGCGCAGACAGATGACCTGAACTTTTCGGCGAAAGAATGGAAAGCGTATGATGTTAAAAGGCAGCAGGAAATATTAATGAATTACCGCATTGCATATCTTGCCGACACGATGGTAAACTGGTGTCCGAAACTCGGTACGGTATTGGCTAACGATGAGGTCGTGGAAGGCGTCTCAGTGCGCGGCGGATACCCCGTCGAACAGCGGAAGATGAGGCAATGGTCGCTACGGGTATCGGCTTATGCACAGCGTCTCCTCGACGGACTCGAAACGATAGACTGGACAGAATCGCTGAAGGAAACGCAGAGAAACTGGATAGGACGAAGTGAAGGTGCGGAGATAGATTTTCCCGTCAAAAACAGCGATTTAACGATAAAGGTATTCACTACACGCGCCGATACGATATACGGAGTGACGTTCATGGTGCTTGCCCCCGAATCGGAATATGTTGCCGGACTGACCTCGCCTGAGCAGGCTGACCGGGTGAAAGAATATCTTGACAGGACGAAAAAGCGTACCGAACGGGAACGTATCGCAGACCGGAAAGTGACCGGGGTATTTACCGGTTCCTTTGCCGTCAACCCTGTCAGTGGAGAGGAAATCCCCGTATGGATAAGCGATTATGTCCTTGCCGGATACGGAACGGGTGCTATCATGGCTGTACCCGCACATGACAGCAGGGATTACGCTTTTGCGAGGCATTTTAATTTGCCGGTCATACCGCTGATAGAAGATGCCGACGTGAGTGAGGAAAGTTTCGATGCCAAAGACGGCGTAATGATTAACAGCGGATTTCTGAACGGACTGACTGTCAAGGAGGCTATCGAAAGGGCAAAGCAATACATAACCGAACAGGGACTGGGCAAAATCAAGGTCAACTATCGCCTGCGGGACGCAATTTTCAGCCGCCAGAGATACTGGGGTGAGCCGTTCCCGATCTATTATAAGGACGGAATGCCTTACGCGATGGACGTTGACGACTTGCCGCTCGAACTGCCGGACGTTGATAAATTCCTGCCGACCGAAACGGGCGAGCCGCCACTCGGCAGGGCAAAAGACTGGACATATAATGTGTAATTTTTATGAGATATTATTGTTATAAACTGTTTATTTATCTGCTTGCATGCGGATTATTTATCCCTGTTGTTGCGAGTGCACAGATTACTCTTGACGACATCATAGGCGGACGATTCTCAACGAAAGGTGTCGGTGGATTACGCTCACTGCCGGACGGCGAACACTTCACAAGATTGAGCGAAGACAGGAAGATGATTCTGCGATACGCTTGGAAAACCCAACAGATCGTCGATACGTTGTTCGATGTTGCGAAGGCGAGAGAAACGAGATTAGATAAAATAGAAGGCTACGAGATATGCCAAACCGGACTTAGGATAGTGGTATGGAAAGACGTCGAACATATCTACCGTCACTCCTGGAAGGCCGATTTCTACGACTATGACGTTCGACGGAACTTCCTCAAACCCCTCTCCGATCAGAAAGGGAAACTTAGGCTCCCGACGTTCTCGCCCGACGGCAGGATGTGTGCTTTCGTCCGCGACAATAATATATGGCTGAAGAAGTTTGATTACGATACGGAATCACAGGTAACGACCGACGGTGAATATGGCAGGATCATAAATGGCGCTACGGACTGGGTTTACGAGGAGGAGTTCGGTACTACGAAGTTGATGTCATGGTCTGCCGACAGCAAATTCCTTGCCTTTGTCAAGACGGACGAGACTGATGTGCCGTTGCATCGTTTCCAGGACTTTGACGGTTCGCTGCATCCGGGTTTCTACGAGTACAAGTACCCGAAGCCGGGCGAGACGAACTCAACGGTAGCTGCGTACATCTATGATGTTGATACTAAAAAGATAAAGAAGATGGATGTCCCGCTTGACAGGGACGGATATATCCCCGAAATACGCTTCACCGAGCATCCCGAACAGCTTGCCGTGATGACGCTAAACAGGCATCAGAATAGTTTTGACATGTATTACGTCAATGCCAGGTCGGCAGTTGCCCGTCTTGTATTGCACGACGAAAATGAACGCTACATCGAGCCTGACCGTCTGCGGGGCATCATTTTCACGCGGACGCACTTCCTTTATGTGAGCGAGAAAAGCGGATACGCACATGCATACCTGTATAATATTAACGGGATACAGGAGAGGCAGATCACATCCGGCAACTGGGATCTCACAGCCGTTTACGGAATAAACCCCGTAACGCAGACCTTATACTACCAGTCGGCGGAAGAAAGCCCGTTACGCCGCGCGGTATACAAGATCGACGCGAAGGGCGTCAAGACAAATCTCTCGCAAGGTAAAGGCACCAATTCCGCAACCTTCAGCGCCACGTTCTCCTACTATGTAAACCATTTTTCGAGCGCAACGACGCCTGATCTTATCACCCTTCACGATGAACGCGGCAAACAACTCGCTGTTCTCGCCGATAACTCTGCACTACGCAGCAAAGTCGCCGACACAGGACTCCCAGATAAGGAATTTTTCACCTTCATAAACGCATCCGGTGACACGTTGAACGGCTGGTTGAGGAAGCCGCTAAACTTCGATCCTACACGTAAATACCCTTTATTGATGACGCAGTACAGCGGACCCTCTTCCCAGACAGTCCTCGACAACTACGAGGTAAGTTGGGACTGTAGCCTGGCGGGGCTCGGTTACATCGTAGCCTCGATTGACGGTCGCGGTACAGGCGCACGCGGAGAAGAGTTTCGCAAGTGCACCTACCTCCAAATGGGTATTGCAGAGTCTGACGACCAGATATCCGGTGCGCGTTATCTTGGTAGCCTACCGTACGTGGACAGGGATCGTATCGCTATCTGGGGATGGAGTTTCGGCGGATATAACGTCCTGATGTCCATGTCGCGCGGTGGTGGGATCTTTCGTGCTGGAGTAGCGATAGCGCCGGTTACCGACTGGCGTTTCTACGACTCTGTCTATACCGAACGTTATATGCGTACGCCGCAGGAAAACGAACACGGCTACAACATTTCTTCGCCTGTCCATCTTGCTGCCGACCTTAAGGGGCGGTTGCTTCTTGTTCACGGGACATCGGATGACAATGTGCATTTCCTGAATTCCACATCTTACGCCAGGGCTCTGCAGGAGTCCGGCATAATGTTCGACCAGCATATTTATCCCTCCAAAGACCACAGTATTGCGGGGCGTTCGACAAGGCGCCATCTTTATTCTCTCGTAATAGACTTCCTGAACAGAAACCTGTAAAGTTGGAAGTTAAGAACTCTTAACTCTCCACTCCGTTGCTTTTGCATCAAAAAAGAGTAATAAACTAATACAGTGATTCGTGGAGCAAAACCGAAGCAGGATTTGTGAATTCGGATAAAATCACTTACATTTGCAGCCGTAAATTAAGTACAGGAATAATGCAGAAATATCCATCGGGATTACTCGAAAATGCAGTCAATGAATTTGCCCGATTGCCGGGAGTCGGGATGAGAACGGCTTTGAGATTCGCTTTAAATGTCCTGAAATGGTCGAAGGAAGAGGCAATTGTGTTCGCTAACGCCGTAAACGATTTGCGCAGCAAAGTTAATTATTGCCGCATCTGCCATAATATTTGCGACACCGAAATTTGCAATATCTGCGCCGACACAGAACGAGATGCCTCAACGGTTTGCGTGGTGGAAAATATTCGTGATGTGATGGCGATAGAAGGTACAGGGCAGTTTCATGGGTTGTACCACGTTCTTGGAGGCATAATCTCACCGATGGACGGGATGGGTCCGAGCGATTTGAACATTGACAGTCTCGTCAAAAGAGCAGAATCAGGGGAAGCAAAGGAAATTATCCTTGCTTTAAGTACAACAATGGAAGGCGATACAACAAATTTTTATATTTTCAGGAAACTTGAGCATACAAATGTGAAAATCAGCATAATCGCAAGAGGTATCTCCGTCGGCGACGAAATAGAATACGCCGACGAAATAACTCTCGGACGTGCTATTATTAATCGTACGGAATTTTTAGAAACAGGTAAGACAATATAAACTAAATACTAATATTTATGATCATTGCAGTAGATTTTGACGGCACAATCGTCGAACACCAATACCCAGACATCGGACGGCAAATTCCTTTCGCTATCAATGTTTTGAAGAAACTTCAACAGGAAGAGCGCCATCAGTTGATTCTTTGGACTGTGCGGGAAGGAGAACTGCTTGAGCGAGCCCTGGATTACTGTGAGCAACAGGGACTAAAGTTCTATGCGGTTAACTGTAACTATCCCGAAGAAATTTTTGAAGAAGGAATGTCGCGGAAAATCAACGCCGACCTCTATATCGACGACAAAAACTGCGGAGGAATCCCTGATTGGGGCGTGATGTACAGGATGATCAAATCGGGAATAAATGATATTCGTTGCCTTGACGACTTCATGTTCGAGGATGATAATATCCCCGTAAAAAAGAAGAATTTCCTTATCCGCCTTGGAGAAACCTGGGATTTGATAAGGGGAAGGAAATACTGACAAAACCGCAATACCTGCAATGATTAGACTTCGTCTCACCGTTTTACAGTTTCTTCAATTCTTCGTTTGGGGAGCATGGTTGATTTCCTTCGGTGGATACATGCACAGCAGGGGAATGGGGGACAATATCGGCGTAATGTTTGCTACCGCCGGCATTGCATCGTTTTTCATGCCGACGTTAGCGGGAATCATTGCCGATAAGTGGATAAATTCGGAGAAATTACTCGGAATACTTCACATCCTCGGCGCCTGCTGCACGTTTGCCGCATCGTACGCAACCGATTTCCGGTCTCTTTATATTGCTATGTTCCTTAACGCTTTGGCATTCATGCCGACCGTTGGACTAAGTTATTCGGTCTGTTACAGTACAATGCACCGCAGGGGAATGAACACGGAGCGTGATTTCCCGCCCATCAGAACTTGGGGTACGGTCGGGTTTATAATTGCCATGTGGATAGTTAACCTTGCCGGATGGAACGTCAGTCCTAATCAACTATTGCTTTCAAGCGCTGCGGGATTGACGCTTGGACTGTATGCCTTTACACTTCCTCCAGATCCCCCGGAAAGATCGAAAAAAAACACTTCCTTCATTTCGCTTGTCGGTCTCGATGCGCTGGTTTTACTCAAAGAAAAACGCATGGCTACATTCTTCATCTTCGCGATACTGCTTGGAGTTTGCCTGCAAATCACAAATTCTTACGGAAGCAGGTTTATACACAGTTTTGACGAGATGTATCCCGATTCGTTTGCCGTGAAATACAACAATATATTTCTCTCCATATCACAAATTGCGGAAGCGCTTTTCATACTTGCCATACCCTTTTTCCTTTGCCGTTTCGGCATCAAGACAGTAATGCTGATGAGTCTCGGAGCATGGGTGCTCAGATTCGGGCTTTTCGGGATTGGCGACCCTGGATCAGGGGTTATATGGCTTACACTTTCGATGATTATCTATGGCATGGCGTTTGATTTCTTCAATATTTCCGGCTCGTTGTTTATTGACCGTGAAACACCGGAGAAATTCAGGGCAAGTGCACAGGGTATGTTAATGATGGTGACAAACGGGCTTGGCGCGATCATCGGTAACTTTGGCGCGCAGAAAATAGTAAACACCAATACGGTAAACGGCTACACCGACTGGCAAACATGCTGGTTTATTTTTGCCGGCTATGCGTTTATTATTGGGATACTGTTCGCAATATTCTTTAAATATAATCACGAGCGGCAATCCTCCTGCGAAACTCCGAGCAAATGATAGCCGTAGCCGAAGCTACGTTCAACGATTCGACAGTCTCCGCATCAGCAGGATAAGAAGGAATATATAACCGGTGGGAAATACGTTGCTCGATTGCAGGACTTATGCCGTTTCCTTCGCTTCCCATCACAATCAAACCGTTTTCCGTAAGATTTTCGCGGTAAATATTTTCCCCGCTTAGGAAAGTACCGTACACCGGCAAGTCATCGCCAATTTTATCTAATAATTCCGGCAGATCGGCATAAGAAACCGTCACGCGGGCTATAGCGCCCATCGTTGCCTGCACTGTTTTCGGATTATAAATATCGGCGGAATCGTGCGAACAGACAACATTGCTAATCCCGAACCAGTCGGCGATACGGACTGTCGCGCCGAGATTGCCCGGATCCTGTATACCGTCAAGCACGATGACGAGTTCGTTACGGAAATTCTCTGTGTCGGGGTACATTTCTCGTTGTCGGAAGACAGCCAGCACATCTTGGGGCGTTTTCAGCAGGCTTGCCCGTTCCAGGTCATCCCCTTCGGCGACTATCAGTTCTCCGGCGCGAATATCACCCTGTGTTGCGAGCCACGAAGGACGCGCCAGGAGCAGTTCACACTCGAAGAGCGGCAAAATATCTCCCACCAACCTGTTGCCTTCCGCCAGGAAGCATCCCGATTCGCTACGGAATTTTTTCATTTCGAGCGAACGTATAAATCGTATTTTGTTTTTACTGAGCATAGTTTTCGTAAGCATCGACAATCCGCTGTACAAGCCGGTGTCGGATAATATCTTTTTTATTAAATTCAATATGGGCTATACCCTCAATGTTTTTCAGGACGTTCATGGCATGAATCAGCCCCGACTGTTGCGAATTGGGCAGGTCTATCTGTGTCACATCGCCGGTCACGATCATTTTCGCATTCATTCCGAGCCTTGTAAGGAACATTTTTATCTGCGGAATACTCGTATTCTGCGCTTCGTCGAGGATAACCACCGCATCATTCAGCGTCCGTCCGCGCATAAACGCCAGCGGTGCTATCTGGATAACTTTTGTTTCGATATATTCTTTCAGTTTTGAGACGGGAATCATATCTTCGAGCGCGTCGTATAGCGGTTGGAGGTAGGGGTCGATTTTATCCTTCATGTCACCGGGCAAGAATCCGAGTTTTTCGCCGGCTTCGACTGCCGGTCGGCTCAGTATAATTTTTCTGAACTCCTTGTTTTTCAGTGCTCGTACGGCGAGGGCGATAGCGGTATATGTTTTGCCGGAGCCGGCTGGTCCGATAGCGAACATGAGGTCGTTACCGTCGAACGCTTTTACGAGTCGCTGTTGATTTTCCGTTCTTGCGGTGACGGGTCTTCCGTTCATTCCGAAGATAATCAGGTTATCCTGTTTGAGCATTGCGGACTGGAAATCTTTTTTACCGGCGGCGATACCGGCAATAATTTCCTGGTTAAACATATTTGTTTCGCCGCAAAATTTCTCTATTTCGCGAATTTTCTCTTCAAAGGCGGCTATTTCGGTTTCTTCGCCTATTGCTTTCACTGCGTTTCCGCGCGCCACGATCCGCAGTTTTGGGAACAGCGATTTGATAAACTGCACATTGGAACTGTTTGTTCCAAAAAACACAACAGGGTCAACCCCGTCTAATACAATAATTTTTTCCAGCATCGTTATTATTATCAGAATTTATATTACCTTTGCAGCATGTTATTGACATAATAGTTTTTTAAAATTTTTGTATTTTTTAAATTTATATTGATTTGGAGTCGCAGAGATGCGCCTCCAATTTTTTATTCTGGAAAAAATACATTACCTTTGCGACCTGGTATTTTTGATTTCATATCAAATGATAATGCTGGAGCCGTAGTGATGCGTCTCCAGCATTTTTTTGACCTTTGATAGGGTTCGCCACAGATTATTCAGCCTTGATGATATTGAAACTGACCTGTTTCTTTCCCTTGAACTCTCCTTTACCGTGCAGCGTGACCAAAGCCGTGCCTGGGCTTGCATTATCGTGGTACGACAGTTCGTAGTCGCGGGCGAAGATAAGTTTTTCTCCTTCGTAAGTTGCATCCGGCATCGGCACAGCCGGTTCGTCGGCGTATATTTGGTCGGGGATTGATGCGACTGTCGCCAAATCAATATCTTTTTTGGTATGATGTGGGACATGGTCATTGAAATACTTCACTTCGCGGTTCAGTTCATCCACGAAAGCGCCGGTAGTTGCGTATCCGTTCATGATACCGTAAGCGTCTATCCGTTCTACGATATTATGATACTTGGCATCAACCTCTTTCCGTACTTCGCGCAGTTTTTCCTTTGGGCGGTTAGCCCATTCTGTGTTTCGCTGGATAAAGAGGTTTTCAAAATTAGCCTGAGACGCCATAAGGTCATCCAACCAGATACCGAGATTAAGAATCGCAATCTGTTCCATGTAATGATTCTTCATGTCGGCGAGCAGGATTTTGACAGCGGCGGATTCTTCTTCGTAGGGCTTTTTTTCGATTTCGCCTTTGAAAGATTTGAGTCTGTTGCTGATTTTCTTTGCGGCTTCGACATACCTTGGATCGAAGTGCAGCAGGCCTGCTTCGACGATTGCGGTGATTCCGGCAATATCGCGATCCACCCGTTTATCGGCTTCGGCGAGCATTTCGGTATAGTCGCTGTATTTCGCCGCATCGACAAGTTGCCCTTCAAGGGTAATGAGGTCATAAAACGCATCCAGCACAGCATCTACAATAGCCGCCACGTCTGGATTCTTGGTAAACAACTTCTTAAGAAGGAGCATAAATTGATAATGCGCCTCGTTGCGCTGGTGTTCTAAACGTAATTTGGATATTTTCATATTTTTATAATTTAATGGATTAATATAAATTCATATTTTCTTGTTTGCGGCAGCCGCCGCAAACGACTTTTGGAAAAATTCCTGCTTGCGGCAACCGCCGCAAACGACTTTTGGAAAAATTCCTGCTTGCGGCAGCCGCCGCAAACGATTTTTGGAGAAATTCCCGCTTGCGGCAGCCGCCGCAAACGACTTTTGGATGAAATTCCCGTTTGCGGCAGCCGCCGCAAACGACTTTCGGAAAAATTCCCGCTTGCGGCAGCCGCCGCAAACGACTTTTGATGAAATTCCTGCTTGCGGCAGCCGCCGCAAACGACTTTCAGACGAATTTCCGCTTGCGGCAGCCGCCGCAAACCCCCCGTAAGAGAAAAAATCGCTTTCGCCGAATGAAGAAACCCTGTTTTTTTGCGCTGCTTGAATCATTACATCATCAGATTATAAATTTCTGCGCAAAGGTAAATATTTTTTTTGAATAAACGGTCATTCATGAAAATTTTTTTAGATTTCGCTACAAAAAAACATATCAAAGGTATGAATATTCATAACCACCAGCCAAGCGCAACTGTTGAGGGTGGGGGAGAGGCGGCTGCGGATTATGACAAATGCGGGTTTTTTCGGCGGAGATATTGCTTTGCAGAATAAGAAATTAGGGGCGCATCACTGCGCCCCTAACCTACATCACTAAAAAAATTTTTAAAATAGAATATGTCTTAAAGATTTTATCCCGATGCAAAGATAGTATTTTTTCCGAATAAAAAAAATTGGAGACACATCACTGCGTCCCCAATCCGAATTAATAATATAAAACAATATTATGGCGTAATTTTAATTACGGTGCAAAGGTAATGATTTTTATCGGAATAAAAAAATTGAGGGCGCATCACTGCGACCTCAATTCAAAATTAAATTTTAATTATGTGAAAAAAAAAATTATTGTGCAAAGATAATGGTTTTTACCGGAACAAAAAAATTAGGAGCGCATCACTGCGCCCCTAACCTACATTACTAAAAAAATATGTCTAAAGATTTAATTCCGCTGCAAAGATAATGTTTTTTACCGGAATAAAAAAAATTGAGGGCGCATCACTGCGACCTCAACCTAATAACCATTAAATAACTTAATTAAATTATGTAGAAAAAGTTATATACCCGCACAAAGGTAATGATTTTTTACGGAATAAAAAATGGAGGCGCATCACTGCGACTCCAAATCAATTATAAAAATTTTAAAATTCAAAAAAAATGAAGTTTTCTTGGAGAATATTCTTTTATGTTCTTTTCCTGCTCCACCAACCAAAGGCGGCAATGACCGCAAAACACAGTAAAGGCAGGAAAAATGAGACGCGGACCGGTGACAGAAAATCGCCGAACCATGTTGCCTCGTCTATCAGCCAACCCTGAAGCGGAGGCATAATCGCGCCGCCGCCTATGGCAAGAATCAGTCCTGCCGATGCAAGTTTAGCCTCTTCGCCCATGCCTTTCAGAGCGATGCCGTATATAGTCGGGAACATAAGTGACATACATGCCGAGATGGCTATCAGAGAGTATAATCCGGTTATGCCTTCGATGAATATTGCGCCCAGCGTGAAGACTCCACCGCCTACGGCAAGAGTTGTTAACAGCAGGCTCGGACGGAAATATTTCAACAGGTATGTGCAGATGAACCGGCTGAGTACGAAGATCGACATCGCGATGATGTTATAACCCTGCGCTGTCGATTTCTCCATGCCAAGTTCGTGTTCGGCATACTGTATGATAAATGTCCATACCATAATCTGGACGCCTACATAGAATGTCTGCGCAACTACCGACCAGATATATTGCCGGTTTTGAAAGAGTTGCCTTACAGTATTGCCTATCGAGATTCTGTCGCCCTCTGCGGTAGTGATTTTCGGAAGCCTGGAGATGAAAAACATTACTAAGAAAAACAGCACAACGATGCCAAGTATGAGGTACGGACCGCTTACCGTGTTAAGGTCTGCCTGCTGGATTGCCTGAAATTCGCCGAGGTCGGTTGATTTCAGAATTTGCAGTTCTTCTTCTGTCTGTTTGCTGAGTTTCTTGAGGATAAATTCTTTTGCTATCAACATTCCGGTTATCGAACCGACAGGGTTGAATGCCTGCGCAAAGTTAAGCCTGCGAGTGGCGCTTTCTTCCGGTCCGAGCGCGAGGATGTATGGATTAGAGGTTGTTTCGAGGAATGACAGTCCGCAGGTCATGACGAAATATGCAGTCAGGAATGCCCAGAATGCCATCGCGTTGCCGGCGGGTATGAACAACAGGCAGCCGGCGGCGTAAAGGGCTAAGCCGACAAAGATTCCGTTTTTGTAATTGAATTTGCGGATGAATAACGCTGCCGGTATCGCCATTAAACAGTATCCGCCATAAAAGGCGAACTGAACTAACGAACTCTCAAAGTTGGTGATAAGCAGTATCTTCTTAAATGCCGCAACCATCGGATTCGTGATGTCGTTGGCAAATCCCCAGAGCGCAAAAAGCGACGTTACAAGTACAAACGGAAAGATATAACTTCCTCCGGTAGGCGAGGAAAAGATGTTTTTCTTTGAATCGATTGTCTTCATGAATTATTTTTTGATTTTATTTTGTTCTATCCATTTCCTTGCATTGATAAACGCAAGTATCCATGGCGTGACTTCGTCGTTCTTATGCGATGCTGGGTAGTATGCGCATTGCCAGGGGAATATCGCCCGTTCCGGGTGAGGCATCATCGCCAAATGGCGACCATCCCGCGTGCATATTCCTGCTACCGAGAAATCTGATCCGTTTGGGTTTGCCGGATAACTGTCATAGGTGTATTTGGCTGCGATGCTATATTTTTTTTCTTCTAACGGCAACAGGAATCGTCCTTCACCGTGCGCTACCCATACGCCGAGACGGGTGCCTGCAAGCGAGCCGAGCATGATAGACCGGTTTTTCGGAATAGTAATGGAAATGTATTGTGATTCAAATTTGCGCGATTTGTTGTGCAACATTCGTGGCGGATATTTGTGGTTCGGTTGCAACAGGTTGAGTTCTACCATCAGCTGGCATCCGTTACATATTCCGAGACTCATCGTGTCCCGCCGGTCGTAGTAGCGTTTGAGCGCCTGTTTTGCTTTTCCATTGTACAGCAGTCCGCCTGCCCAGCCTTTTGCCGATCCGAGTACGTCGGAATTGGAAAATCCACCGCAGAAGACAAGCAGATTCACATCGTCAAGTGTTTCGCGACCGGAAATCAGGTCTGTCGTATGTACGTCTTTTACGTCGAAGCCGGCGAGATAGAGTGCGTATGCCATCTCACGGTCGCCGTTAGTGCCTTTTTCACGGAGAATTGCCGCGCGTATGCCCGACGGTTTGCGATCGAAGGAGAGTTCCAAGTCTGCAAATGTGCTGCGAAATTTTTTCGGGAACTTGAACTTTATCGGTTGTTGCTTGTAATTGACAAAGCGCTCTTTAGCACATTCCTCGCCGCTTTGGATGCGGTCAAGCAGGTAGGACGAGGCGAACCAGATGTCGCGCAGATAATCTATGCTATACTGGAACTTTTCTTTCCCGTGCTGGATAGATATTTGACGTTCACTTGTCAGACGGGCTATACGCGCATAACCAATGCCTTTTTTGTCAAGTATTTCTTCTACCTTTAACTTTTCTTCTACCTGAATCAGGACTCCCGGATTCTCATTGAACAGTATTTTTATAAGGTCTGTTTCGCGTATTTTTTCAAAATTAACATCAAGCCCGCCTTCCATATTCCCGAAAGTCATCTCAAGAAGCGCGGTAATAATTCCTCCTGCGGAAATGTCGTGCCCGGCAACAATCAAGCCGCTACGGATGAGTTCCTGGATTGTCTCAAAAGCGGAAATGAAGTACTCGGCATCGGTTACGGTCGGCGCCTCATCGCCAAGATAGTTGAGCGTCTGCGCAAATGCCGAGCCTCCGAGTTTGAATTTGTCGAACGAAAAGTCGATATGGTAAATCGCCGTGCGCATGTTGTTAACCAGAACCGGCGAAATGATTTTGCGGATATTGTCCGATTCGGCTGCCGCTGAAATAATGACCGTACCGGGCGAAAATACCTTGTCGTCCCCATATTTCTGCGTCATCGAAAGCGAGTCTTTACCTGTCGGTATGTTGATTCCAAGTTTGCATGCAAAATTTGAACAGGCTTCTACCGCTTCATATAAGCGTGCGTCTTCGCCGGTGTTTTTGCAGGGCCACATCCAGTTAGCACTCAACGATATTCCTTCGATACCGTTTTTCAGAGGCGCAAACACGAGGTTGGTCAATGCTTCTGCTATCGACAGCACCGAGCCTGCCGCAGGATTGATGATTCCGGCTTGCGGAGCGTGCCCGATTGAAGTTACGATACCTGCCTGTCCGCGATAATCAAGCGCTACCGCACCACAGTCGCTCAAAGGTAACTGTATTTCTCCCAGACACTGCTGGCGGGCGATTTTACCCGTTATGGAACGGTCTACTTTATTCGTCAGCCAGTCTTTACATGCGACGCCTTCGAGCTGTAAAACGAGTTCGATATATAGTTGCAGGTTATTGATGTCGTATTGAACGGGACGGAAATTTGCATTGACTGTAAGGTCATGAAGTACTGTGCGGGGCGGTTTGCCGAAGAAATCTGACAGTTGCATGTTAAGCGGCTTCTGACCGTCTGCCTGCTCGAATACTAATTGATGATCGCCGGTCGTTTCGCCTGCTATATAAATCGGAGCGCGCTCACGTTCGGCTATTTTCTTCACGCGGTCAATGTCTTTCTCTGCGATAAGCATCCCCATGCGTTCCTGACTTTCATTGCCGATGATTTCCTTTGCGGAAAGCGTTGGATCGCCTATCGGCAGTTGCGACATGTCAATGTGTCCGCCGGTAGTTTCCACAAGTTCCGACAAGCAGTTGAGATGTCCACCGGCTCCGTGGTCGTGTATGGAGATTATAGGATTGTCGTCGGATTCGGCGAGGGCGCGGATAACGTTCGCTACACGTTTCTGCATTTCAGGGTTGGCTCGCTGCACGGCGTTAAGTTCAAGCCCATTGCCGTATTCGCCTGTCGCAACCGATGACACTGCACCTCCACCCATCCCGATACGGTAGTTATCACCTCCCATTATCACAACTTTTTCACCTGTAGACGCTTCGCCTTTTAATGCGTCGCGGCGGTTGGCAAAACCTACTCCTCCGGCAAGCATTATTACTTTGTCGTATGCGTATTTACGCCGGTTTTCTTCGTGTTCAAAAGTAAGCAGAGAGCCACAGATAAGAGGTTGCCCGTATTTGTTACCGAAATCGGATGCTCCGTTTGAGGCTTTGATAAGTATTTGCGCCGGTGTTTGGTACAGCCATTTACGCGGGGGCATAACGCTTTCCCATTCCCTGCCGTCTTCGGAACGTGGATAGGCGGTCATATAAACGGCTGTTCCTGCGATGGGCAGCGACGCTTTTCCTCCGCCGAGACGGTCGCGTATTTCACCGCCTGTGCCTGTTGATGCACCGTTAAAAGGCTCAACTGTTGTTGGAAAATTATGTGTCTCCGCCTTCAGCGATAATACGGTTTCTATTTGTTTTGTCTCGAAAAAATCGGGCTTGTCGGCGCTACGCGGAGCAAACTGCTCGATGACGGGACCTTCGTTGAATGCCACGTTATCTTTATATGCGGAAACAAGTATATTGGGATTTTCTTCGGAAGTACGGCGGATAAGTTCAAAAAGTGTTGATTTCTTTTCTTCTCCGTCGATGATGAACGTGCCGTTGAAAATTTTATGGCGGCAATGTTCGGAGTTGACCTGCGAAAAGCCGAAAACTTCACTGTCTGTTAAGCGGCGACCGAGTTTTTTGCTTAACGAATTTAAATATTCTACTTCTTTATCGCTCAATGCTAATCCTTCTGTCTGGTTGTAGTTGGCGATGTCGTCAATATAGATTATCGGCTCCGATCTTTTGCTGTTGGTAAAAATATCCTGTCCGACTCCGTTGTAGAGACGTTGCAGCATCGGATCGTATGCGGCATCAAGATCGTGGACAATCATAAACTCTTCGACGCGCGTAATACCGGAAATTCCCATATTACGGATAATTTCCACAGCGCTTGTACTCCACGGGGTAATTACTTCCCTGCGTGGACCGACAAGGTAAATGTCAATATTTTTTTTCGGTAGCAGTTCTGCATTGTCGAATAGCCATAATAATTTCTTATTATCTGCTTTCGACGGTTTGGATGCAGCCTCAACTGCAATGATTGATTGTGATACGGTTTGATAAAATAGAATCATTCTGCAACGTTCTTCTTACAAAAAAGCAAATTAAAAATTTTCGGTTGCAAAGGTACGAAAAATCTTTTATGTTTATTGTTTTTTATTAAAAGATTTTTCGACAGAAATATGTTAATATCTGTAATGATCAGCCTTATACGGTCCTGCAACATTTACACCGATATAAGATGCCTGTTTTTCCGTAAGGGTAGTCAGTTCCACGCCTATACGTTCCAGATGCAGGCGGGCGACTTCTTCATCGAGGTACTTGGGCAGGCGGTAAACGTTGATTTCGTAACGGTTTTTCCACAGGTCAAGTTGTGCGAGTGTCTGGTTGGTGAACGAGTTACTCATCACGAAAGACGGGTGTCCTGTTGCGCAGCCGAGATTTACCAAGCGACCTTCGGCAAGCAGGAAGATAGAATTACCGGACGGGAAGGTATATTTATCTACTTGCGGTTTGATGTTTACATGTTTTATGCCTGGATAATTGACTAATTTATCCACCTGGATTTCGTTATCAAAATGTCCGATATTGCAGACGATAGCCTGATCGCGCATTTGTGAAAGGTGATCGATGGTGATCACGTCACGGTTACCGGTTGTGGTAACGAAAATATTTCCTTCTTTCACAGCCTTTTCCATTGTCGTCACCTCGAAGCCTTCCATTGCCGCTTGCAGGGCGCAGATAGGGTCTATTTCGGTAACTATGACGCGAGCGCCGTAGGATTGCATGGATTTTGCGCAGCCTTTACCGACATCGCCATAACCCAGTACTACAACTACTTTTCCGGCGATCATCACATCGGTAGCGCGTTTGATGCCGTCGGCAAGTGATTCGCGGCAACCGTAGAGGTTATCGAATTTGGATTTTGTAACGGAATCATTTACGTTGATAGCAGGGAAAAGCAGTTCATCTTTTTCTTTCATCTGATAGAGACGGTGAACACCGGTAGTAGTTTCTTCCGAAACGCCTTTTAATTCTGCGACTGTACGATGCCAGCGTTGCGGGTCATCTTTAAGGATACGGTTCAGGGTATCAATTATTACCTGTTCTTCGTGGTTGTCTCCTTTACGGTTTAGGAATTGTGCGTTGTTTTCCGCTTTGTATCCCCAATGGATAAGGAGAGTAGCATCGCCGCCGTCATCTACTATGAGGTTAGGACCTTTCCCGCCTTCAAATCGCAGAGCCTGGTCGGTGCACCACCAGTATTCTTCGAGGGTTTCGCCCTTCCATGCGAAGACGGGAACGCCGGTTGCTGCGATTGCGGCTGCTGCATGGTCTTGAGTGGAAAAGATATTACAACTTGCCCATCTCACATCAGCGCCGAGTTCAACAAGAGTTTCTATCAGCACGGCTGTTTGAATGGTCATGTGCAGCGAGCCTGTTATACGGGCGCCTTTCAGTGGTTTTTCCCTGCCGTATTTGTGACGGATAGCCATAAGTCCGGGCATTTCATGTTCGGCTATTTCGATTTCTTTACGTCCGAAATCCGCAAGTGAAATGTCTGCGACTTTGTAGTTTAATATTTCTTCTGACATTATAAATTAATTTTTCGGACTGCAAAGGTAAGGTTTTTTATTAGATGTACCAAATCTTCCTGGGGGCAAACGCATTAAAATATTAAATACATAGTAATTGCAGTTAAAATTATTCCTTTACAACAAACAAGGGTGCACTCTGTATACACCCTTATTATATTTAGTTTCCCTTACGGTTATGCCTTTTACTTCCAGAGGCCCAAACTTCCGTATTTAGGTAATGAAATACGGCTATAGTAGGTATATCTGTATGAATTTGGCTGACCTAAACTTGACAGTGCACCACCACCTTCAAATGTAGGTTCGCCGGTGTCACCTTCGTTTTTATCACCGCCAAGGTAAAACATTTTGAAAAAGGCGTTTTCGACATCTTGAATTTTGCCATTATTTAATATCTTTATCCAGTTTGGGAAAATCGATTGCCCTTCAAGATTAAGGGCATAGTTGCAGTAGTGTGTCTCGCTAAGGAAGGCACTCAGATTCTGGGTCGTTATATTATTATTCGCGTCGAACCAGTCTTTTATTTGGGTTAGGTCTATGGCTGATGTGAGTTTAATGTTGTTGTAGTGTGTAGAGCCAAAGAAGGTAGTCATGTACATTATCGATGTATTCCCGTTGAACCATCCCGAAAGTGGGGTGAGGTCTATGGGTGATGTGAGTTTAGTGTTGTCGTAGTGTGTATGGGCAATGAATTGCCTCAGATTTATTATCGTTTGATTATTGCTGAACCATCCTTGAAGACCGCTAAGGTTGATAGGAGTTTCTAGATTAGGGTTGGTGTGGTGTGTATCGCGAAGGAACTCCGACAGGTCCTTTACTGTTTCCGGCAATTTGTATGTATCTACAATTTTAGCGCCGGTAGTAAGGTTTTTGCAGCCATTAAACATATAGGCAAACATCTGGTTAGCGCTTGTAGAGTTCTCATTGGGCGCAAAAGCCATAGTAGTTAGCGGGGCATCTATTGATATAAGTTTATCTCTATTGACAGTAGAATTTGCATTTCCATCGCCAAATAAATCATGTCCGAATGCATTTCCCCAGCCTGGAGCGGGAGAGTCGAACGGGGTGATGTGTATTTGATGCGTTCCTGCTTCTGAGAAGGTGAGTGCAATGCCGTTCTGGTTATGTGAGCCTGTATATTCCGCATGCTTTGGCGTGCCATTGTCAACGACAACATTCCAATTGTAAGAGTGGTATGTACCGCCCACTCTACCGGAGGTAGGTATGTAGTAAGTTTCCCCATCAGTAATGGTTTTGATTGTAAATAGGATCTCTTCTTTTGGGAGAGATACTTCGGGAAAGCATGACTGTATCCATTTTGAACCGTTCCAGGTTTCTACGCACTTGGTAGTCATATTGAAAATCTGCAAGCCGCGCGCCTTGCCGTTCTTCTCCGCCTGGAAATCCTCAGTCTGAACCATCGCATCCCGCTGTTCGGTAGTCATCTGGGGTAGCCGTAACCCAAGATTGCCGTTGCTGACAAGTTCGAGGATAGAAAAATCATGAGGATCATTCGTCGCCCCGATTGTTACTTGCGCCTTAACGACGCCGGCGCTCATCATCAGGAGCGCTACTGCAATTAAAAAGTACTTTTTCATTGTTGAAAATATTAAATATTAGTTTATGAATAAATTTTTTATTTTCTCTCAAGGAAAGTATTTAAGGGCTTTAAAGACTTTAAAGACTTTAAGGACATTAACGACGTTAACGACGTTAAAGACCTTAAGGACGTTCCGCCTTCCACCCCCAGTCGCTTCGCTTCACTGGGGGTTATTAATGTTCGTCCTTTACAGGACGTTAAGGACTTTAAAGCAACAGACCGGAGGTCTGAATTTGCATAACCCCCAATGAAGCGAAGCGACTGGGGGTGACGAAAACAATCTAACCTCTCCAGGGGAGAGGTTAAGACCGGCCTCGGTGAAGGTGCGGGGAACCCACACGGCGAAGTGAGCGTAAAACAAAAAGTTGTCTGAGCGCATAGCGCGAATTCTTTTTGTTTAGCAAACGAGCCGATTGTGGGTCGCACCGCAGCCGCAGCCTTGATTTTTTGTGTTACTTTTGCATCAAGACAAAAGTAACGAAGATCAGAATGTCTATACATCGCAATTTCTTAACTAATTGAATTACGGAATTGTAATCGACTCAATATCCGACCATCGTCCACGCTCACCCTTTTCGTTCTGCCATGCAGCGGCAACGTAGAGCGTTTTGTTACGGTACTTGTCCTCAAATTCGAACCTGTGAGGGGTACGGGTAACGAGAATGTGCTCACTCAGTTCACTGTGGTCAACCGGAGGCGTATCAAGCACATCAAAGATGAACACAGCGCCTTTGACCCCGTACGGCTTTGCCTTCGTATCGCTGTACTGATCCTTAAAATCAGTACGGACGACGCCGGAATCGACAATTCTAAGTCTCAGAACAGGATGACTGTCAGGAACATCAACATTCGTCCTGATGCTGTCCTCTACCGGAATACCGAGATCTATGCGATCCTGGTCGGTAACAGCCCTGTTGTAACGCAGATACTCGTTGACGAGATCTCGCGCAGCAATCTTGAAGGCTTTTGCTTTTACATTCCTGTCGAATCTGTCGGTTTTGCCGGCGTTCGGCTCTTCCGTCTTCATCTGAGCGATGTTGAAGCTATCGCCTTTTACTCTAAGGTCATCAAATACATCAGCCGGTACGCCCCATTTTTCGATATTGGGCGCAAGTTTGTTGATGAAGTTCTTCGACCATCCTAACAGCAGCGCGTAGCGTGCCGGCAGGTAATACACTTTTTTACTTGTCATAAAATTTTTATAAAATTTAAAATTATTTTTTTATAATGAAAACATATTTTTGGGTATACGTACATGCTGTTTGCATTTACGTATGTACGATTTGTATCTACGTCTGTACGGTTTGTACCGACGTCTGTACGATTTGTACCGACGTCTGTACGGTTTGTATCTACGTCTGTACGGTTTGTATCTACGTCTGTACGGTTTGTACCGACGTCTATACGATTTGTATCTACGTCTGTACGGTTTGTACCGACGTCTGTACGATTTACATTGACGTCTGTAATTTTTTTATAGACGTCTTTAAGATTAAGTTGAACGGATAACTTAGTTCCAATTCCTGAACTTTCTTGTGTATGAAATATTTTTTTATTATCTCGCGCCTGCGTGCGTGCGCGTAATATATAAGGTATGAATAGGTGTGTGTGTGTGTGTGTGTGTGTGTGTGTGTGTGTGTGTGTGTGTGTGTGTGTGTGTGTGTGTGTGTGTGTGTGTGTGTGTGTGTGTTAACAAAATATTTGACATATCCAAATCATGCTCCGATTTAGAACCGACAATGC
>JAISYU010000001.1 GCA_031269685.1 Dysgonamonadaceae bacterium
AATTTCTATCAATATTTTGTATTCTCGAAATTTATACCTACATTTGCAGCGCTGAAAAAAATCCAACTTTTTACTATGCTTGTGAAAACTTACGCAGCCGCGCTGCAAGGTATAAATGCTATCATTATAACGATCGAAGTTAACTGTAGCAATGGAATTAGATTTTTCCTGGTCGGACTCCCCGACGTCAGTATAAAAGAATCTCATGAGAGGATCAATTCCGCAATGAACGTATGCGGATATAAATTCCCAGGTAAACAGATAGTTATCAATATGGCGCCTGCAGATATTCGTAAAGAAGGCGCCGCATACGACCTTCCTCTCGCTATAGGTATCCTTGCCGGTGCGGAAAAAATTAAGCATGAACGAATTGGCGATTACATAATGATGGGAGAACTTTCCCTCGACGGTTCGCTGAGAGCGGTGAAAGGTGCGCTGCCGGTCGCTATAAAGGCGCGCCAAATGGGATACAAAGGAATGATTCTACCCTCATGCAATGCACGTGAAGCCGCCGTGGTTAAAGACATTGAAGTGTACGGCTGTGAAAACTTGGCGGAAGTAATAGGATTCTTTAACGAGGAAATAAAACTCGAACGAACAGTAATTGATACACGTAAAGAATTTTATGAAAACCAGTCGCTTATTGACCTTGATTTCTCCGAAGTTAAAGGACAGGAAAATGTGAAACGAGCACTTGAGGTTGCATGCGCGGGAGGACATAATATAATAATGATAGGAAGCCCCGGCGCAGGAAAAAGTATGATGGCAAAACGTATTCCGTCTATTCTGCCTCCGCTGAATCTTGTCGAAAGCCTCGAAACTACCCAGATTCATTCTGTGGCAGGTAAAATAAACCACAACGGCACACTTATCGCAATCCGTCCTTTCCGTAGCCCTCATCACTCAATTTCTCACGTGGCGATGGTCGGCGGCGGCTCATATCCACAACCGGGGGAAATTTCCCTGGCGCATAACGGAGTGCTTTTCCTCGATGAAATTGCCGAATTTAACCGCAATGTACTTGAAGTGCTCCGCCAACCACTCGAAGACCGTAAGATTACTATCGCCCGCGCTAAACAGACTATTGAATTTCCTGCCGGATTTATGCTCGTAGCATCAATGAATCCTTGCCCGTGCGGTAATTATAACAATCCACAAAAGGCTTGCGTATGTTCTCCTCAGCAAGTGTATAAATACTTAAACCGTATTTCCGGTCCGCTTATGGACAGGATAGATATTCAGGTGGAAATAGTGCCGGTTCCGTTTGAGGATATTTCCAATATCCAACCGGCAGAATCAAGCCAGGCAATTCGTATGAGAGTAATAAATGCCCGCCAAATTCAGGCAAAGCGCTACGATAACGAAAATGGTATATATTGCAATGCGCAAATGAATACCCGCCTCATGAATCTATACGCACAACCCGATACTGCAGGACTTGCTCTCCTCAAAGATGCAATGGAACGCCTCAACCTTTCCGCTCGCGCCTATGACCGTATCCTGCGGGTGGCGCGTACAATAGCCGATCTCGAAGGTGAGGAAAAGATTCAGATAAGACATATTGCAGAAGCCATCAGTTACCGCAATCTTGACAGGGAAAACTGGGCTGGAGTGCCGAATTAAACGCTTCAATACTTAAACACTGCTGTAATTTCACTTCGCCTATTCCGGTACGGACAAGTGCGGTCAGATGTGCGCCCGAATTTAGCGCAATGCCAATGTCGCGAGCTAAAGCACGGATATAAGTTCCCTTACTGCAAACTATTCGCAGTTTCAATTCGCTGGCAGTGAATGTCAGCAACTCTATTTCGTCAATTACAAGCGTCTTGGGTTTCAGGTTAACTTCCTGTCCGCGACGGGCAAGTTCATAAGCGCGGGAGCCGCCAACTTTACAAGCGGAATAAGCAGGAGGAATCTGTTCTATGTTTCCTTTAAAACGCAGTAAAACAGATTCTACCATCTCCTGAGAGATATGTTCGGTCGGATATGTGGCGTCAACTTCGGTTTCGAGATCAAACGAAGGCGTCGTTGCTCCAAGCCTCATGGTTGCGACATATTCCTTAGTTTGGGCTTGCAATTCGTCTATGCGTTTTGTTGCTCGACCGGTGCAAACAATCATCACGCCGGTCGCAAGCGGGTCGAGCGTTCCGGCATGTCCTACTTTCAGTTTTTTTATCTTCAGGTGTTTGCAGAGAATATAACGAACTTTGTTTACCAGGTCAAAGGACGTCCAGTGAAGTGGTTTATCAAAGTACAGTATTTCGCCTTCCTCGAAATTCATACTTCCAAATGAAACCCGCAACACATCAAAATCAGTATCACTGCTCCTGCTGCAATGCGGTAATATCCGAATGTCTTGAAGCCGTACTTTGTCAGAAATTCAATGAAGAATTTTATTGCAAGCAGGGCGACAATTAACGAAACGATGTTACCAATAATTAATATATTGAGATTGTTTATCAACAACTCACGACTGTTGTCGTCGAGCAGGAGTTTAATCAGTTTATAGCCTGATGCGGCAGCCATTGTTGGCACTGCGAGGAAAAACGAAAACTCTGCTGCGTTTTTCCGTGTAAGTTTCTGCGACATTCCACCGACAATCGTTGCCATTGAGCGAGAAACGCCTGGAATCATTGCTATGCACTGGCATAAACCTATTATAATTGCTTTTTTTCCGCTGACAGTCTGATCTTCGGATGTTTTGGAGAATAGTTTATCGACAAAAAGCATAAATACTCCTCCAATGATAAGCATTATGGCAACTACCGTAACGTTTTCGAGCAGAGCGTCAATATTATCGCTAAACAGAAACCCGAAAACCGCTGCAGGAAGGAATGAGATAAGCAGTTTACGGTAAAATTCCATTGACTGCAAAAATTGTCGCCAGTAGAGAACTAATACTGAAAGTATCGCTCCGAACTGAATAATGATGGTAAACGCCTTCACAAATTCATTACTTTCCACGCCGAGAAAACCCTGAGTGAGAATCATGTGACCTGTGCTTGATACCGGCAAGAACTCGGTCAGACCTTCCACTATTGCGATGATAACCGCTTGAATCCAATCCATAGGTTACTTACTTTCCTTTCGATTGCTTTTTCGTATCTTTCGGCTTCCAGAGGATAGCGAAAATAACCAATAAAAAGCCAATCATTGTAATAATTGGGGCAACGACAATACGTCGGGTATCGAAAATAGCGGGATTGAATCCGCCTTCTTCGGTCGTTTTAGCGCCAGACATCAGCCAGAAGCCAACGATTATAATGACTATCGAAACAGCGAGAATAATGAAATTCTCTTTACCAAAAACAAAATTCTTTTTATCCATTGTTTTAAAATATTGTGCAAAGGTAATTAAAATAATTGATAATTGGTTATTATTTTATTTGTCGTTTCCTTTCTCATTTTGTGCTAAATAACCTTTTTTTTCAAGGTATTCTATTGTTGATTTTATATGATTAATAATTTCTTCGTTTAAACTTTCTTTATGTTCCAATGCTTTTTTATACCAGTAGAGGGCTTTATTTTTATTTTCTTTTATGCCGTCTCCGTTATTATAGCAAGCCGCTAAATTGTTTTGCGCACAGGCATCGCCCTGTTGAGCGCTTTTAGTCCACCACTTTACTGCTTCGTAAATATCTTTTGTTACGCTGAATCCTGTGGCATAGCAATTTCCTAAATAGTATTGCGCTTTTACATTGCCATTTTCCGCGCTCTTCATGTACCACTTTACTGCTTTTGCAGGGTCTTTGGTTACGCCGTGTCCTTTAGCATAGCAATGTCCTAAAATTAACTGTGCGTATGCATTACCCTGTTTGGCGTCTTTTTTGTACAGCGTCACGACGTAACGTTTTGCCAAGTTCTTTAATAAGGATAAAATAAACTCTTTCATTGTTGTAATAATTTAAATTTTTTGGTAAATATTTTTTTATCAAATAAGGACTTTAAAGACGTTAAGGACATTAAGCAATCATACTTCTGATGAGGAGAGGTTAAAACCGGCATCGGTGAAGGTGCGGGGAACCCACACGGAGAAGTGAGCGTAAAACAAAAAGTTGTTTGAGCGCATCGCGCGAGTTCTTTTTGTTTAGCGAACGAGCCGATTGTGGGTCGCACCGCAGCCGCAGCCTTGATTTTTTGTGTTACTTTTTTATCAAGAAAAAAGTAACGTAAGCAAAAGCCGTAAGGCTCGCGCAGTTGCAGCCCTGCTTTTGTATCAAGAAGAAAGGACGTTAAGGACATTAAGGTCTTTGATAGCGTTAAGGGCTTAAAATTGATTAAGTTGCCCATGAATTTGATTGAGTTAATGACCTTAATAATTCTAAGGAATATTTTCAGAGACGACAGGACTCCAAGGACCGGTCTCTCCCTTCCTGGTTTCCCATGCAATAGAAAAACATGCGGTTTTTTTGCGGTCACAGGTATTAAAAGAGATTATTTTCTTTGGACGTGTAGCTATTACGCTCAAATTAAGTTCGGAATGGTCTTTCGCCGGCTGGTCAAATACGCCGTACTTGATGAATGCGCCGATATATCCATAAGGTATATTTCGTCGTACGCTTTCTTTTATATTGTCCAATTCCTGCTTTCTGAACTGTACAAGTATTCTGCCGGCATCTACCTGCTTGACTGTCAATACTGGATATGTATCAGGCGCGCCTATTCTTGTCCTGGTTTTTTTACGGACAGTAATATTAAGCAATTCCCTTTGAGCGTCAGTAAGTTTATGATTATTTGCGAGGTACGTCCTGACGATGTCGCGAATATATGACTCGTAGATTTTCCTTGACTGCTGCCGATCCTGTACAGAGGGTTTAGTTCGCGTATTTGGGTTATTTGCGATTTCATACTTCTGATTATAATCGTAATATAATCGCATAAGTTCTTCATATTCCGGTGCAGGAATAAAGTTTTCCGCGCCCATTTCGTTCAAATTGGTAATAAATACATACTGCCATAAGTGAAAATCTTCTTCTCTCCTGGGAATGTAGTCTTTTGATCTCATAATTGCTATCTTTTTTGTTTTTAATAAATTAATATCTCGTTTATATCTTTTTCTTTATGTAACAAATGTTTTGCGATATACCCCGAAAGTTTTGTGGTATATCCCCAAAGTTTTGTGATGTGTCCCGAAAGTTTTGTTACGTGTCTAAAAAGTATTGAAAAGGTACGTACTTTTTTTGAATAAACAATCGGTTCTAATAAAAAATGTATTAATTGATTTTTTTGCAGAAGTTAATTTTTTAGTCTCATACTTAACTTTGCAAACAGTATACCGTTGCCGGTTATCTTTGCAGAAACTTTGTATGAATCGCCTTCGTACAATATTTTTGAAAATATTATACTCACCGACGGATTATCCAGAGGATTAATTGTGGCAAGGAATTTTATGCTCTCTATGTTACATATAAACAACTTTTTACCGATGTAATGTTCCGCTAATTCCCGGCAGATTTGGATGAGGCATACTCCGGGAGTAACAGGGTTGCCTGGAAAATGCGCACGGTAAATAAAATGTGTCCCGTTAATAAGAATCTCGAAATGGACAGTCTCTTCGGTCACTGACTGTGATGTCAATGTATAGAAATCAAGAAGCATAATCAGTTAAGTTTGTGAAAGTTATAGCGGATGTTCCGTTTATCGTTATACAGGATAGTGTTTTCTTCCGATGCCTGCTCCAAGCGTTTGCCGGAGGCGGTTGATTGCCATAGCAGGTATGATAAATCGTTTTCTATCGTGCGGCGGATGTACCATTTGTCGATGAAGGCTACCGTATTCATTAATCGGCATTTACCGCTTGTGGCAATGAAATCGAAGGCTTTTACGCCGAACTCGTTGACAAGGCTTCCACGCCATTGTCCGTCGGAATATCTTAATATCATTATGCCTGTAATTTCGGCTTTAGGAAATGTTATCGACAGCCTGTAACGCTGCGTTCGTTCGGTGGAAAATATTCCTGTGCGAGGCTCTATCTCGCAGTTTCTCAGCGTATTACATGAGAAAAAAGCAAGGCATGTTACTTGCAATAAAAGGAATTTTATTGCAAATGGCAAGTTATTCAACAGTGAAGAGCGCATTGTCAAGCGGTTCGTTGAAGACTTTGTTTTTGAGCGATATAATTGTTTTGTCGCCATTATGTTCCGTCATTTCCACCCTGTCGACGGTGTAGTCTTGGGTGTTGAAAGTAAGCAATATGGAAGCAAATATCTTTTTTACCTCCTTCTGTACGGGTAACAGTTCGACCTGCCAAAGCGTTTTACTGCAAAAATAACGGAATGTGAAACTTTTAATGTCTGTCAGTCCGTTGCCGCTTATTCCAAGCATCATGATGCGGACTATTTCCCGAAACATTCGACTTGAACGTACGTCTATAACATTCCGCTTGCCATTTTCCGCCTGCATCAGTATCCGGTTGTTATTCAAGAGGAAAGTGTATGCGTATGGCGAGGTGTATTCCCAAAGCAGGCGGTCGGGTGAGGAATAATACATCCTGCCTTCTGAAATTATCTTTTCATTAAGAATCGAAAGACTCTTTTCCTGCTCAAAGATACAAGTAAGGCTTGTCATTTTCGCCGATGCTGCAGATATTTTGTCTATCATCGCCTGTCGTTGTCCATCTGTTGCCGATTCCTGCGCAAAACATGCGATAATTAAACAGAATAATGCAAATGTAATGCTTGTCTTTTTCATTGTCAGTGATTAGTTTTATTTTACAATCAATATCACGCCCACAGTTATCAACAGTATGCCTGTCAATCGCCATAACGATACCGATTCGTGAAAAACAAATATTGCTGCAAACATACCGAAAATATATGCTATGCCGGTCGCCGGATATGCTATCGAAAACTCAAAACGTTTTATAATGTAAAGCCACAAAACAGTAGCAATGCCCATGCTGACGCCTGTTGCGGTAAACCACAAGTTAGTAAATAATTCGCGAAAATATGCCGCAGTGAAACAAAATGCCGGCATCCGCGTCATCGCAAGTTTCAAAAACACCTGTCCAAGTGCTAAAAAAAATGCCTGTAACGTTGAAAAAAATATTATTCGTAACATGTTGACAGTAATATAAAAGTATGATTCTTATTCTCAAAGTGATTATAACATAAGATGCTGTTAATCGGTTTCGTATTATTCACTTTTGAATGAAGTTTTATAAACTCAGGTATTAGTTGTTTCGCAAGGCAAATGGCTGACGTATATACGCCAAATGCCGGTGCGGTGTACGATTCGCCGAAAAGATGCTTGTATCTCAGCATGGGAACGCCTGGAAACCATCTGTTACAGTTTTCGTAATAAACGCGGTCATTATCTTCCGTTCCGTTAATGCCTGTCATTACAGCGTCAATCTTATAATCCGAAGAGTCTAAATGAAAATTTCTTCCGGTCGAATAGTATTTCTCTATATTATCAATCCTGCACATGGAACTGTTTTCTTTTTTCGTTGAAAGCAGCATGGATACAGCCGCTTCTCCAGCAAATACCTGATTAGTATTACCGAGATAACCTGTTCGTTTGAGGAGGTTGAAGTAAACGGGTGTCATTTCATCATGCGCGCCGACAAGAACTGTTACATTATGTTTTTTGTTGCTTATTATAAACGCATTCTGCAATGCACACTCGAACGAAATTCCCTTATGTGCAAAAGTAATGTTGTAACTGTTACACTTTATATCTATTGCAACAAGGGAACTGACAGTATTATGTGTCGACTGCATAAATTGCGTAGGCGGAAGCAGTTCTTCCCCATATCGCGACATAGAATCAAGAAAAATTTCAGTATTTTCAATGCAACCAAGTCCTGTGCCGGTTATTATAGCCTCCGGTACGGTATCTTTGCATGCTTCTCTTGATGTGATCAATGCCCGTTTGAGGATTTTACCTGTCCTGCGTGATTCGTTTGGTGCAAGATACTGTTTGAAATCAGGATCTATGGCACGAATATACGGTTCGTTGTAATATATTGGGCTATCAAACCATTCATCTGTAAGTGGTTTCTGAGCTGAAATCTGTCTGATGGCATTAATATAGACCATGATTGTTATGATCTTTTGTGATGTGAGAATATAAGTGTCGTATCATTTCCGCCAAAACCGAATGAGTTAGAGAGTACATGTTCCAAATGAATATCATTGGACGAATATTCTGTAACAGGTTTAAAGGACAGTTCAGGCATCTTTTCTTTGAAGTTAAGATTTACCGGAATAAGGCTGTTATTCATTGAAAGGATTGATATTACCGCCTCTATTCCACCTGCTGCGCTTGTTGTGTGTCCTGTGAAGGCTTTGGTAGATGAGACAGGCGGGATATTGTTGCCAAAAAGTTTTTCGATTGCATATCCTTCGCTCAGGTCATTGTTTGCTGTACCGGTACCGTGTGCATTTATGTAGTCCACATTAGAAGGATGTAATCCGGCATTGTGGAGGGCGTTTTTCATTGCCATATATGCGCCCTTTCCGTCTGGTGATGATGCAGTCTGGTGGAACGCATCGCAGGTATTTGCCGCGCCTGACAGATATGCATAGATTTTCCTTTGGCTTTCTGGAGGGGTTAATGCGGTGCGTTCAAGGAAATGTTTTTCTGTTTCCATAACAATATAAGCCGCTCCTTCACCCAGGTTTAGTCCTGCACGGGTATTGTCAAAGGGACGGCAATGCTGGCAGTCAAGAATCCTTAGAGTATTAAATCCGTTGAGGTGAAAGCGTGTGATACACTCTGCGCCGCCTGCAACTGCTACATCTGTTTTACCGCTTTGCAAAAACTTTGCTCCGAGTAAAATAGCATTTGCAGCGGACGAACAGGCGGTAGAGATTGTATCCACCTGCGAGAAGAATCCAAAATAATCGGCTATCATTTCCGTACATGCTCCGCAGTCATGGGTTTTGATGTACTCTTTATGCAGGTCATTTTCAAGGAATTCGAGGTAATACTGTTCGCTTTTATCCATACCTCCGACTGTGGTGCCTGATATTATCGAGCATCGTTGATTGATGTTGTAGATGCCTGCTGTTTCTATCGCCTCCCGTACAGCGATCATACCCATCAGCGATGTCCTTGTGGAGACGCTTGAGGCGGTCAATCCCAGCATTGAGATCATTTCCTCGTTGGTCAGTTTAACCTCTCCCACAGGGAATTCCGTATGGGAAGTATTGAGGTAATGAATGGTATCAATACCGCTTTTCGAAGCCTTCAGGGCATCGAGTGTTTCCATACAGTTGTTCCCGATAGCGGAAATTATACCCATTCCTGAGATAACGATCTTGTCCATGTTTCGGGGCTTCATTTTGTTCTGTTCTCCGCTATGTATTCGGCGAGTCTTTTTATTGACTGGAAAAGTTCTTTACCTTGAGCGGGATCTTTCACTTTGATACCGTAATTCTTTTCCATTAGCACGATAATTTCCAGTGCGTCAATAGAATCCAGCCCCAGCCCCTCTCCGAAGAGGGGAGCATTATTGTCAATATCTTCAGGTTTTACGTCTTCAAGATTAAGAACATCTATAATTTCCTGTTTAAGTTGCGTGATAAAGTTATCCATTTTTATATAATACTTATTAATTGAGTAATCAGCCGCATTTTTCCACATAAATCATTTTGATTTCCCGATGGTTATCGGCTATATCGATCCATGCGCAGAGTGCAAAGTTAGTAAAATTATCCGATATGCAATTCTTTATGCTCTGTAACATAAAATCCCTGTCATAACTTTTCAGGACAAAGAATCCTGTTTCGCCGAAAAATTTATTCCTTATAGATATTTCGCCGGTAACTATATTTGGCAGGGTGTATACGAAAATCGCTGGGGAAGGAAAATAGTCTTTTTGTGGATTGATGCTCTCGAGGTACATCATATCTGCATCCATTGAGGCGGTACTGTTGAAGCATATCACGGCAATATCTTCCCGTTCTGCGAAGCGATTTTTTTCGTCTTTGAAAATAGTTTCCGACGCCAGGAAGCCGAGTTTGGAAAGTTGATCCATCTTGAAGAATCTGGGATAATTTATATTCATCGAGCGGTAATATCCGTTCATTTGAGTAGTGTCGGTGAATGACAGGCTGCATGATTTTAATATTTTGAACTCTGGGGAGGGTAAATTTTGCTGTACTGAGACCTGTGATTTTTCGAATACGAGCGCAGCGTTTACGCCACCGAAACCGGAGATTAGTTTCAGGAACCTTGTTTTGCCGGATTTTCCGGTTTTATTGTCAATCTTTAACGGGCAATCATCTGCCTGTGATTCAAAGCCTTTTGTTGCGGGGATCACCCCTTCCTGCAGCGCCCTGATTGAGATAATACTTTCAAGCACTCCTGCTGCGCCGAGGGTATGTCCGAAATATCCCTTCAGGCTTGTCACGGGAATGTCCTGCAATCCGGCTCTCATTATTGCGGCGCTCTCCATTGCATCGTTGTATTGAGTAGCGGTACCGTGTGCATTTATGAACGCGATTGAATCGTCGGATGGTTTAATGTACGGGTAGAGCGATGCGATAGCGCGGAAACAACCCTCCCCTGTTCTTGAAGGGCTTGATATATGGTTCGCATCATTACGGATAGCCCCTGCCATAATATTAACCGCCATATCACCATTATCATTTCTTTTTCTTGAGATTATAACGGTAGCAGCAGCTTCACCGAGGTTCAGTCCACATCGTTTCCTGTCGAATGGACGGCAAAAGTCGCCTGCGAGCGCTCTAAGCGACTGGAAACCTGAAACAATAAACCTTGACAGTAAATCGACCCCGACCACGACGATATTATCGTACTTTCCGGACTTCAGTTCGCGTATTGCGGTAATTATTGCCGCCGCTCCGGAGACGCATGCATTGGATACGACCGTCGGCATGTTGCTGTTTCCGAAGGAATGTGCGATAATTTCTGCGGAATACCAAAGCATGGATTTTTGCGACCCGTCCACGCTTAGAAGATCTACATTCCCTTTTGTAGTTGATAATATAAATAGTGTCTTTTCGGAATCGAGGTCTATATTTGCATCTCTATTGGCGTCTATAACCGACACTATAGCCGCCATTTCCAGACATGTGAATTGTTGTTCTCCCCCTTGACATGTTTTTAGTAAACCTTTGACGGCATTAAACTCGTCTGAGAGTCTTTCGCGGTCGATTATAGAAGCGAACACAGGTTCGGGCAGCCCAAAAAGTCGTTTACAGTATTTCAGTCCTGAATTTCCTGCCAGGACGTTCCTGAAATTCTCTTCTGTAGAGAACCCTAATGAAGAAATTATGTTGCTTCCTCTTATAATCATTCAGTTATCCGATAAATTCCACTGTTTTTTCCAGTTCTCATAAAACGGGGGATTATTTAATACCAGCCTGTAATCCAGGTCAATAAA
>JAISYU010000060.1 GCA_031269685.1 Dysgonamonadaceae bacterium
ATAATAAACTTGTATCGGAAACTATGCCATTATCTTTACTCACTCAATCCGCAGGCCGCCGCCGAATATGTGCAATTCTGGAAAGAGCAATATGATGAAGATGAGGCAATGTTTAAGAGCGGGTATTACAAGAACAATCCGATAAAATAGAAATTTTGTGTGCAAATAATTTTTCACGTTCTTTGAAAGGGTGGATTTGTGGTTTCAAGAAGCCAATAAATTTTCAGGTTATTTTCGGTAATCTATCGTTTCTCGATTAGTTTTCCGACGGAAAGGGAAGAAGTGGCGATTCCTAAAACCGTCTGAAAAACAGGTATAGCAATGGTTTGTATTTTGAAAGTTGTGTGCAAATTGTGTGTACATATAAAAAACAAAAGGACTCACAATCTCTTGTAAGTCCCTCTGTGTCATCGTGGGCGTTGACGGATTCGAACCGCCGACCCTCTGCTTGTAAGGCAGATGCTCTGAACCAGCTGAGCTAAACGCCCCTTTGTTTTCTCCTTAAAAACGCTGCAAAGGTAATACTTATTTTTTAAACAGCAAAATATTTTAAGAAAAAAGTTGATTTTTTTATTTTTTGCAATCTGGAGAATTTCCTGTAACTTTGTTCCAAATTATAAAATAGGACAATGAGATTAGAAAAAACAATATGTCTGTTGTTGGTATTTGTCTTCTATTCCGTTGAAGTTTCTTCCCAAAAAGTTGGACTTGTATTAAGCGGAGGGGGGGCGAAAGGCGGTGTACATATTGGCATTATCAAAGCGCTTGAAGACAATGGCATACCGATAGATTACATAGCCGGAACATCCATTGGCGCTATAATAGGGAGTCTTTATGCGATTGGTTACTCACCGGACGAGATGCTGGAGCTTCTTCTTTCCGATGATTTTTATCACTGGCAAACCGGTACTGTTGAGGAAAATTACAGGTTTTATTTCCGTAAACCGCCGGATCAACCCGACTTTATAAAGATTATGGTTCCGTTAAAAGATTCTTTGAAACTTAAATCGTCGCTTTTGCCGATGAATCTGATTAATCCCATTCAAATGAATCAAGCTTTTCTGAAACTCTATTCGCAGGCAAACGCGCAGTGCAAGGAGGATTTTGATAATTTATTTGTTCCATTTCTCTGTGTAGCGTCTGACGTTTACAACAAGAAAGCAATAATTTTCCGCAACGGAAAGATTGAAAACGCAGTACGGGCATCAATGACGTTTCCTTTACTGTTCAAACCGGTGTATTGCGACAGTATTCCATTATTCGACGGGGGAATTTACGACAATTTTCCCGTCAATCCGATGAAAGCAGCTTTTGATCCTGATTTTATTATAGGATCGTCGGTTTCGGGGAACAAAAACAAGAGACCGGAAGAGATGGATATGTCTGATATGCTTGAAAACATGGTGATGCAGCAGACGGTATATGAAGTAAATTCCGGCGACGGTATCATAATGAAGTTTAATCTTGAAGATGTCAATCTGCTTGATTTCAACAAATCCCGTACTTTGTTTGATATTGGATACAAGCGTGCGTTAGAAATGTTGGATACTATAAGGAAGCATGTTAATCGCAGTGTTCCGCTCGACGAGGTGGTATCACGGAGAATTAATTACAAGAAGAGTCTTCCACCTATGCGATTTCGCGATATTTACATTACCGGCATCAACAATTCACAGAAACATTACATTGAGACTAAGATAAACAGGGAGGAGGACAGTTATTTTTCTATTGAGGAATTTAAGAAAACTTATTTCGGGTTGCTTTCAAATCCCAAGATCAAAGAAATTTCTCCATCGGCAATTTACGACGAAGAGAGTAATATTTTCGATCTGTACCTGGATATAAAGATAAAAGAAGAAGTTGGCATTGCTTTTGGAGGGAATGTATCATCTATGAATGCCAATCAGTTGTATCTTGCTTTAAATTATCAGAGTTTGGATGAAATTGCGTCTAGTATTAGTCTTGACATGCAGATAGGCAATTCCTTCAATGGAATTTCGTTATCAGGTCGGGTAGAGCTTCCGTCATCGAGACCGGTTGATATTTCAGCGTCGATAAACTACAATTACAGGAGATACTACGAGAGTGAGCGTTTTTTTATTGACACTGAGATAGCGACCTATATTCATCAACGCGAGACATTCGGCAAGATAGGTTTAGGGTTTCCGTTCATCCGCACGGCAAAGATGGATATTCTTGTCGGGTATGGTTTTTTGGAAGACAAATACCTGCAAGATTCGCAGGAGTTTATTATCCGTAACGACTTAAGCCGTCTTGATCGCAGTATATACAAACTATTTTACGCGGGAGCTCTGTTTCACAAGAACACGCAAGACACAAAACAATACGCCATTCGCGGACAGAAGCATCATCTCTACGTTCAATACCTTACGGGAGACGAAAAATTCACGCCAACAAACTCCAAGCAGTCGACGGTGTTGTTTTGGGAGAATCATCATTCGTGGCTTCAGACGGATTTATTCATTCACAACATGCACTCCGTATCCGACAAATTTAATTTTGGTTACATGTTTCAGGCATTAGTATCCACTAAGAATCCGTTTCACAATTATGTATCGTCACTGCTTCAGGCGCCGGCATACACTCCCACGCCTCACAGTATGATAGTATATAACACGGCGTTTCGCGCCTATAACTTTCTGGCTGGCGGGTTGATACCTGTTTGGCGTTTGAACGGCACGTTTCATCTGCAAGGAGATGTGCATACATTTCTTCCTTTAAGGAACGTCACCCGAGGCGAGAACAATAAGCCAATACGTGAACCGCAGTTTTCCAGTCCTGCGTGGATGGGAGAAGTCAGTTTAGTTGCGCGATTACCGTTTCTCAACATCAGTCTTTTTGCAAATCATTATAACTATCCGAAAGACAATTGGAATGTTGGTATAAACATAGGTTATTTTATAATTCCGCCAAAATTCATTCAGTAAAAGATGATAACAGACGAAAGAACGACACGTCACGAACGTGTCATGTCAGCAGTAGGGCAGATGATGACCGCAGCACGTACCGCGCCGAAAGGGAAAGGCGTTGACATTATTGAGATAACCGCCGTTGAAGGGGATGACATAAGAATACTTTCGGAAAAGACCCGCGAATTGGGCGAGATGCACAGCTACGGATTCTTTTTGCGTGACGCGGAGAACATATTATCCGCCGAAGCCATCATATTAATAGGCACCCGTACTGCGGAACAGGGACTTAATTGCGGTTATTGCGGTTATCCGACCTGTATTGCGAAGCCTGCGCCTGTGCCATGCGCCATTAATTCCGTTGATGTTGGGATATCAATCGGTTCGGCATGTGCCATTGCCGCCGACCTCCGACTCGACACGCGAGTAATGTTTTCCGTCGGCTATTCGGCTCGCACCCTTAATATTACACAAGGCAACAATACCGTGATCGCCATTGCCGTTTCGGCGTCATCCAAAAATCCCTTCTTTGACAGGAAGTAATAACTGAGGGTTAATGGTTTATCGTTATTTGAGCGCACGGCGTCATGGCGCCCCTGCATACATTGTCATTGTAAGCCAGCATACATTGTCATTGTAAGCCAGCATACATTGTCGTTGTAAGCCGGCATACATTGTCGTTGTAAGCCTGCATACATTGTCGTTGTAAGCCGGCATACATTGTCGTTGTAAGCCGGCATACATTGTCGTCGAGTGCCGGCGTACATTGTTGGCGTATCCCAACGTGCAGAGTTACAGAGCCTTGGCATCCAATGTCATTGAATGTTGACTTTCCGTGTCGCTGAAAGCAGGCTTTCTTTGTCGTTGAATATCGGCGTGCATTGTCTCTGCACTTCGGCACTTTCAATCTTAGTTCTTAATTCTTCACTCCCAACCCTTGGTTGTTGAAGATCAGAGTGCCGTCTTTGACGTCTACTTTGACAGTTTTCCCTGTATTTATTTCTTTTGCGAGAATGCTTTTGGAGAGAGGGTTAAGCAGATGCCGCTGAATGATTCTTTTTACCGGACGGGCACCGAACTGCGGGTCGTACCCCTCTCCTGCGATGAAGGATATGGCGTCGGCGGTGAATTGCAGGTCTATACCGTTGCCGGCAAGGAGATGCTTGACGCTATTGAGTTGCAATTCGACGATTTGACGGATTTCAATTTCATCGAGGGGCGTAAACATTATAACTTCGTCGATCCTATTAAGAAATTCAGGGCGAATGGTCTTCTTGAGCAGGTCGAATACTTCGAGGCGGGTCCGGTCAATGACCTCTATACGGTTAACGTTGTTGATTTTTTCAAAGTTTTCGCGGATAACTTGCGAACCAAGATTGCTTGTCATGATAATAATCGTGTTCTTGAAGTTGGCAACGCGCCCCTTGTTGTCGGTAAGCCGTCCGTCGTCGAGAACCTGCAAAAGGATGTTGAATACATCGGGATGTGCTTTTTCTATTTCGTCGAAAAGTATTACGGAATACGGTTTACGGCGCACAGCTTCAGTCAACTGACCGCCTTCATCATAACCAACATAGCCGGGAGGAGAACCTATCAGACGAGTAACGGTGAATTTGTCCTGGTATTCACTCATGTCGATGCGTGTCAACATGTTCTCGTCGTCAAAAAGATATTCTGCAAGCGCTTTTGCTAACTCTGTTTTGCCGACTCCGGTAGTTCCGAGGAAAATAAATGATCCGACAGGGCGTTTGGGATCGTGAAGTCCTGTCCTACTGCGGCGTATGGCGTCACTAACGGCAGCGATTGCTTCCTGTTGCCCGATGACTCGCTTATGAAGCTCTTCTTCGAGGTGAAGCAGCCTGTCGGATTCGCTTTGTAACATGCGACCGACGGGAATACCCGTCCAGCGTGATACAACATCGGCAATGTCGTCCGTATCAACCTCTTCTTTTATCATTGCTGCACCGCTTTGTTGGGCGTTTAACTCATCCTGGTAGTTTTCTATCTCGGATTCTTTCTGTTTTATTTGCCCGTAACGGATTTCGGCGACCTTGCCGTAGTCGCCTTCGCGTTCGGCTCGCTCGGCACGGTATTTCAGATCTTCAATATCTATCTTGTTTTGCTGTATCTTGTTGATGATTTCGCGTTCGGTCTGCCATTTCGCCTTGATGATTGACTCTTCCTCTTTTAATCCGGCGATTTCGCGGTTAAGCACCTCAAGCTTTGCCTCGTTATTTTCCCGTTTTATCGCTTCACGCTCTATTTCTACCTGTGTTATCCTGCGGGTGATTTCGTCAAGCGCTTCCGGTACGGAATCAACCTGCATACGCAGGCGGGCAGCGGCTTCATCCATCAAATCAATGGCTTTGTCGGGCAAAAAACGGTCGCTGATATAACGGGCTGAAAGCTGTACGGCGGCAATGATTGCATCGTCTTTGATCCTGATTTTATGATGATTCTCATATTTCTCCTTGAGTCCGCGAAGGATCGAAATAGCGTCGACTTCACTCGGCTCGTTGATCATTACCTGCTGGAAGCGGCGTTCCAATGCCTTGTCCTTTTCAAAATATTTTTGGTATTCATTGAGGGTAGTTGCACCAATTGCCCGCAATTCACCCCTCGCAAGAGCTGGTTTCAGTATATTTGCCGCATCCATTGCACCTTCGCCTCCTCCTGCACCGACAAGTGTGTGGATTTCGTCGATGAAAAGAATGATTTCGCCTTCCGATTTAGTAACTTCATCAATAACGGCTTTCAATCGTTCCTCAAATTCACCTTTATACTTTGCTCCTGCAATAAGCGCACCCATGTCAAGCGAGAAAATCTGCTTCGACTTAAGGTTTTCAGGTATATCCCCGCGAACTATCCGATGCGCCAAGCCTTCTGCGATAGCAGTTTTACCAACTCCCGGTTCTCCTATAAGAACAGGGTTGTTCTTGGTTCGACGACTGAGAATCTGAAGGACTCTACGTATTTCCTCGTCGCGCCCAATGACGGGATCAAGTTTACCACTTCGCGCCTTATCATTAAGATTGACGGCATATTTTGAAAGAGACTGGTAAGTATCCTCAGCCGACTGACTGTTTACTTTGTTTCCTTGCCGTAATTCATTAATCGCAGCGCGTAATTCTTTTTCAGTGACACCGGCATCTTTAAGAATTGCGGAAACACTGCTTTTTTCGAGTAAAAGGGCAAGGATAATCGGCTCTATGGACACGTATTCATCTCCCATCCTGGAACTAATGTCGATGGATCTCTGAAGTACCGCATTGGTTTCCCTGCTTAAATAAGGTTCTCCACCGGAAACTTTAGGCAGGGACTCAATTTCACGATCAAGAATGGTTATAATCTGTCCCGCATTGACACCAAGCTTCCGAAACAGGAAATTTGTAACGCTTTCCGCTTTTTCAATGATGGACATGAGCAAATGAGCAGGTTCGATTGCCTGTCTACTGTTGCTGCGAGCAAGGTCAATAGCGTGTTGTATCACCTCCTGTACCTTGATAGTAAAGTTATTGAAGTTCATAGTTATTTTGTTTTAATTTCCTTTTTGAATTGCAAAAAGAATGCCGGAAAAACAACTAATGACAGAATGGCAGAATGAAAGTACCGGCTGCTATTTCGGACGTGGTGCTCTATTATTATGATTACCGTTCCTGTTTTTACCTTTCTTTTTCAATGAATCAAAACGACTTACGTTGTTTCCGTCAAGTATGTCGCTATATGTCCGCCCCTGTGATCGATGTTCGTCGTCGGGAAGCAAAGACTTCGGCTTCTGTCCTTTCTTGTTCATGTTGATTACCTCAAAAGCCCGTTCGGAAGATATATTAACTATGTTAGAGATGATATTCCTTTCGGTCGAATAGGTCATAACGTTTTTGAAGACGTCGGTTTTAATGTGATAGTACGTGTTGTCAAGCGTCTCAAGGCGAATTTCACGTGAGGGAAACTGTTTTAAAGATTCCATGTAAGTATCAACCTCATAATTGATGCAACATTTCAGTTTGGCACACTGCCCAGCAAGTTTCTGGGGATTAAGTGAGATGTCCTGAACCCGCGCAGCACCGGTGGATACCGAATTGAACCCCGAAATCCACCCTGAACAGCAAAGCTCGCGTCCGCAAGGTCCAATACCTCCTATCCTTGCCGCTTCCTGGCGGGCTCCTATTTGCCTCATCTCTATCTTGACACGGAATGCCTCTGCCAAATCTTTGATCAACTGCCGGAAATCCACGCGCTCGTCGGCAATATAATAGAAGATAGCCTTATTACCGTCACCCTGGTATTCTACATCGCCTATTTTCATCTGCAAACCAAGATTTTCTGCTATCTTGCGCGAACGAATCATCGTGTCGTGTTCTTTCGCCTTAGCCTCTTCATATTTTTCAATGTCGGTTTGACGTGATTTACGATAAACACGACGAACATCCAAATCGGGACGGATGCGCGCCTTCTTCATCTGAAACACTACGAGCTTTCCGGTCATGGTTACTGTACCAACGTCGTGTCCGGGACTTGCTTCTACCGTAACCATGTCGCCTTTTTCAAGCGGTAGTTTATTGCTGTTGATGTAATATCCTTTACGTGTGTTTTTGAATTGTACTTCAATGTAATCGGTTGCCAATTCCGACTCCGCTATGTCACAAAAATAATTGTAACTGTTTAATTTATTTGCTTGCCGGCAAAGACAACCCCGCTTATTCATGCAACATCCTCCGTTACACAGTCTATATTCCATATCTTGTCTTTACTTTTGTTTTATTAATACTGCTATCTTTAACGACAAATCGAAAAAAACCATACGCGGATTGACATTTGACTCTATATGCCGTTCAGCCAAAGTAAATTCGTCGATTAATCCGATGACGTTGCCTTCTTTTACATAAGGAGAAAAGTTATTGGAAAATTCCGCTTCCTCCCTGTTTATATAATTGATTTCAGGTATCCGCAGATTGTAGAAAAAGTTTTCGCGGATAAGATTGTTTGAGTATGACAGAAACGCTTTTTGCCGATCACGACCCATAGCCGCAAATATGTCGGCATTGGAACGCATTTTCTTGAGGTTTTTCCTCCAGCTGCAACGTACGATAGACTTGAACAGTTCAAGAAACTCGTGCCGGTCATCGGTATTGTCAAGCAATTCAAGCAGACGGAGATAATTACCGTTAGCAAGGTGAACAAGTTCTTCCTGCAACCTTTCCTCCATCCGGTTGGAAGTGCCGACTGTTAACTCTTTGAGCCTTGCCGTCATTGATTCTTTGTCAACAGGCGGGACATGCAGGCGTTGCGTCCTTGACTGAATAGTGCCGATAACCATATCAGGTGCTTCCGAAATGAGCAGGAAGACAGTGTTTGCCGGAGGTTCTTCTATCATCTTCAAAAGTTTGTTGGCACACGATTCATGCATCTTTTCAGGTAGCCATACGAGAATGATCTTGTATTGCGATTCGTAAGCTTTCAAATTAATTTTGTGGATTATTTCGTCACTTTCACGGGCGTAAATCAATCCCTGTGAATTTTCCGCACCAATAAATTCAAGCCACAGGTTATAGTTAAAGTATGGGTTTTTAAGGACAAATTCTCGCCATTCTTTCAGATAATCATCACAGATCTCCTTTTTCTTTTTGTCGTTTTTGACGATTGGGTATACGAAATGTAAATCAGGGTGGATAAGTTTATTGAATTTGATGCAGGAAGGACATGTCCCGCAAGCATCTTCCACATTACGGTCCGTACAGCACAAGTAGCGTGCATAGGCAAGGGCGAGGGCAACTTTCCCTACACCTTCCGTTCCGGTTAACATTCGCGCATGTGGTATGTAACCGTCGTGCATCGATTGCCGTAGATGCTGCTTGATTTCCTGCTGACCAATAATATCTTTGAAAAACACTGTAATCAGTTTAAACTGTTATTTCTCTTAAATTAACACCTGTAACTTCTTTCTTTTTTGTTTTCATAGTAATTCATAAACGCACGGCATACGATTTTGTTTCCGCCCGGAGTTGGGTAATCACCTGTGAAATACCAGTCACCTGAATGATTCGGACATGCTTCGTGAAGACCATCTATCGACTGGTAAACTATGTTTACTTCTGCATTAGTACCTTCGGGAGTAAGGATTTGGGCTATTTTGCCGGCAAGTTCTTCCTGAGAGAATGGACGGTAAATATCTTTAACATGATTGATGACAAACTCTTTTGGAAGGTCTGACTGTATCTTGCACTTTTGATATGTTTCGTCAATGATTTGCTGCAATCCGCGTTCCTTGAGGAGGGCGATAGCGGCGCGAAAGGCGACAAATTCATCCATGCTGCTCATATCTATACCGTAGCAGTCGGGGTAACGTATTTGAGGTGATGATGATACTACGACAATCTTTTTCGGTTCAAGTCGGTCGAGGATCTTTATGATGCTTTGTTTGAGGGTTGTTCCACGTACGATACTGTCGTCGATAACTACCAGGTTATCTTCCCCGGCGATGATGGAGCCGTATGTGATGTCATAAACATGTGCAGCGAGATCGTCCCTGCTGTCACCTTCGGCGATGAATGTTCGCAGTTTGATGTCTTTGAGTGCGGCTTTTTCCTTTCGGATTTTCAGGCTGAGGATTTGGTCAAGTTTTTCTTCGGTAATTTCGTTTCCGAGTTGTTTTATCAGTACTTTTTTATGTTCGTCGAGGTATCTTTCAAAGCCTTCCATCATACCGAAGAATGCTACTTCCGCCGTGTTGGGGATAAACGAGAAGACAGTATGTTCGAGGTCGCCGTCTATTGATTTCAGGATGGGGTCGAGCAGTAGGCGACCGAGCATTTTGCGTTCCTGGTAAATATCCTCGTCCGATCCTCGTGAGAAGTATATACGTTCAAACGAGCATGGCGCCTGTTTTCTGGGTTCGATGATTTCTTCGAGGGATATGACGCCGTTTCTTTTCACGATAAAAGCATGACCGGCTGGGAGTTCTTTCACGTCTTCGGCTTTTACGTTCATAACGGTCTGGATAACGGGGCGTTCGGATGCGACGACTGCTATTTCGTCGTCGTGATAATAGAATGCGGGTCTGATACCGTTAGGATCGCGCATTGCGAACATGTTGGTGCTGCCGGTGACGCCGCAGATTACATACCCTCCGTCCCAGTTCAGCGCCGAACTGCGGAGAATATGTGCGAGGTCAACGTTTTCGGCTATTTTGCGGTTACGGAGTTCGCCGTTAGGATATTTTGTTTTGTAGAGTTCAAAGAGGTGTTGCACTTCATGGTCGAGGTAATATCCCATCATTTCGAGCATCAGCAGAGTATCGGAATAGATACGTGGATGCTGTCCCTGTTCGATGAGTTGTTCAAATATTTCATCGATATTGGTCAGGTTGAAATTTCCGCAAAGCATAAGGCTTCTTGACCTCCAGTTACTTCTTCGGAGGAATGGGTGCACGTATGCTATACCTGATCGTCCGGTGGTGCTGTACCTGAGGTGTCCCATATATACTTCGCCACAGAACGGTATATTTTCGTAAGGCGTTCCTTGCGGGGTGTTGTTGATCTGGCGGTGTGCGTTTTGGAAGACTTCCCGTATTGCTTCACTGCCCATTGCCCGTTCGCGGAAGATATATTCCGTGCCCGGTTTAGCGGTTGCACTCACTGTACCTATTCCTGCGCCTTCCTGTCCGCGGTTATGCTGTTTTTCCATCATCAGGTACAGTTTATCAAGCCCGTATTGCCATGTTCCGTACTTTTCGACAAAATATTCAACCGGTTTTAACAGCCTGACTAATGCGATTCCACACTCGTGCTTGAGTTGTTCCATTGATTTTTTTAAGAAAAAAGGAATTTAATGAGGGTGCAAAGTTATGATAATTATCCCAGTAAAAAAAATTTTAAGGGAATCTTACGAATTTAATTTTGTTGCCTGTGCATTAAATAGTGGTACTTCGGAAAACTTTTTCTTCAATGTTATAGACCTGTTTGCATTAGCGTGGAGAACTTTTGAACCGGCGCGGAGGACTTCCGCGCCAATTGAATGAACCCTGTCGTCAGACCGGCGCCAGCAGTTTGTATCCCTTTCCGTGTATATTTATGATTTTTACACGCGGGTCGGCTCCAAGCAGTTTACGGAGCTTGGTGATGTAAACGTCCATACTCCTGGCGGCAAACTGGTAAAACTCCTGATGAGGTTTCCAGATGGAGTTTACTGTGTACTCGCGGTCAAGGATCTCGTTCATGTTCATGCAGAGATGCGTCAATAGGGCGCTTTCTTTTGTCGTCAGCCTGACAACAGATTCGTTGATGGAGAGTTCCTGCTTTTGCGTGTCGAAGATATATTCCCCAATGCTGTAGAAAGGTTGCGCCTTTTCCTTGTTTCCGTTGATTCTGCGCATAATAGCCTCTATGCGGAACAATAGTTCCTGCATGTTGAAGGGCTTGGTCATATAGTCGTCCGCGCCGACTTTGAAGCCTTCGAGTATGTCTTCCTTAATGTTCTTTGCGGTAAGGAAGATGATTGGGATGCGACTGTTGATGCGGCGGATGTCCCGCGCAAGGGTGAAGCCGTCTTTCTTTGGCATCATCACATCAAGGATGCAGAGGTCGTAGTGCTTTTCGGGGAATAATTTAGCACCCGTCTCGCCATCTAAGAAGAGATCTACCTGAAAGTTCTTTGTCTGGAGGTATTCGCTTAATAACATTCCCAGACTCTCGTCGTCTTCACAAAAGAAAATCTTAATTTGCTCTTTCATAAATGTAATTATTTGGTGTTTAAAAAATTTTTATTGTATGTACTGTAAAGTTAATGTAAATGTCGTGCCTGAACCTAATTCACTTTCTACCTTGATACTTATTCCAAGTTCTTCGGTGATTTTCTTGACATAAGCCAATCCAAGCCCAAATCCTTTTATGTTGTGTATGTTTCCGGTTGAGGCGCGGTAAAAGCGGTCAAATATCCTGTCCAAACTGTCTTTTTTGATGCCGATACCGTTATCGGTGATGGAAATCAGTATGTTTTCGCCTTCGTTCCATGTCCTTGCCACGAGTTGTGGCGGAACGTCTTCCCTGCGATATTTCACGGCGTTCTCCATAAGATTGAACAGCACGTTGGTAAAGTGCATTTCATCGACATAGGCAAGCGATTCAACTGCTTCGAGTTCGAGCCTCAGTGAACCTTTCTGGTTCTTCACCTGAATGTCAAACAATTGTACGACATTGAGCAACATATCGTTCGTATCGACTTCCTTGATGTTCATTATTGAGTTTCCGTCTTCAAGGAGAGACATCTGCAACACCTTATCAATAAGAAATTGCAGGCGTTTTGTTTCGCTGACTATTATCCGCGTTATTTTTCCGAAGATGGTGGACTGGCGCAGCGGTACGCCTTTTTCGAGCATCTCTATAGTATTCTCGTCGCTCAGCATCTGACCTGCAATTGATATGCTTGCAACCGGCGTTTTCAACTCGTGAGTCATGTTGCTGATAAAGTCTTTCTTCATTTCGGAAAGCCTTTTATGTTTCAGGATAATGTAAAGCGTTATGGTAAATGCTACGAGTAGAGTGAGGGTGAAAACGAGCGAAGGTATAAGCAGGCGCATCGTTTCATAGTTATGTATTAACCTGTTGTGCGTTGGAAAAAACACCCACAAAGTGTAGAGTTTGTTATGCGGATCTTTTGGGAACAGCGTTTGTGAAAAGGCATTCTTCATGTATTCCCGACTAAACCCCGGACTTTTGTACACAATATTATGTTTGCTGTCGTATATTGCATAATGGAAAGGAAGCGCCAGATTGTTGTTTGCAAGTTCCGACTGTATATGTGTACGTAACAGGTCGAAGTCGATACGCTGTCCGATTGGGGATTCGTTTGCTTTCATGTTGGTGCGGATAACTTCTGTCAGCAGTTTGTCATAATATATGTATCGGTCGTACATATCATCCTGAATGGAACGTGATTCGTTGCGCAGGTCACTCTTCCCCAATGGCGGAGCGAGACGGTTTTTACCTGTTTGAGGAAAACGGTCAATGTTTTTAAGTTTGTCTGCATTGCAGAGTAATTGCTGCCTGGTGGAGTTTTCAAGTTGAGAGAATATATAGGAAGTTTCGTTGATTTCCAGTGAACGCGATACTTGCTGGAGGCTTCTTCGCACCGATTCGTTGAATTGCGTCTCACGATTACGTGATATAATCCTTATGTAATCGAACTGAAGATACATCAAGCCGATAAAAGCAAACAGCATTACGCCGACTAATAACCATATGGTTGAACGTTTCATTTTTGCGTCATGAAATTTCCTGCAAAGTTCGGGACTTTTTTTAACATTGGCAAGTGAACAAATAAAAAAAACGAACGTCCAAAAAGTAATTGTATTTAACAAATCGGGGCAGATGTTAAAACTGAATGTCTAATTGTTAAAATCACATTTTACTTAAACCGCTAATACAACAGTCATATAAATTTTTACGCTCTATATTTTAACTTCCACCCGTTGGGTTGCATTGAGGTGTTTGTTTCTGAAATTTACATGCTTGATAAGCACTTGTGCAAGCTTGCGGAATGCCTCTCCGGTCAATGTTTGCTCTGTTGCCACAGGGATTCCGGTATCGCCGCCGTCGCAAATACTTTGCACGATAGGGATACTGCCGAGTAGAGGGATAGATAGCTCTTCCGATAACCGTTTACCGCCGTCGCGACCGAAAATATAATAGCGGTTCTCCGGCAGTTCGGCAGGAGTGAACCACGCCATATTCTCAACCAGTCCGAGTATGGGGACGCGGATTCGTTCTCCGGTAAACATTTTTATTCCTTTGCGGACGTCTGCAAGGGCAACTTCCTGAGGAGTAGTAACTATCACGGCTCCAGTTACGGCGAGTGTCTGTACCAGGGTGAGGGGAATGTCGCCCGTACCCGGAGGGAGGTCGATAAGGAGATAGTCAAGCGCACCCCAGAGGGTGTCGGCGATCATCTGTTTCATGGCGTTACTTGCTATCGTTCCGCGCCATACTACGACATTATCAGGATTTACGAAGAATCCCATAGACATCAGTTTGACGCCATATTTTTCTACCGGCAGGATCATATCTTTCCCGCCGGTTTTTTCCATGTAAGGCGATTCGTTTTCTACTCCGAACATTTTAGGTACGGAAGGTCCGAATACGTCCGCATCGAGCAGTCCGACGCGCGCACCCTGAGCAGCGAGCGCCACAGCCAGGTTTGCCGCGACTGTGCTTTTTCCTACGCCGCCCTTGCAGGAGGCTACGGCTATAATGTTTTTCACTTCCGACAATAAGTCCGCCTGACCGGTCTTTGTTTTGTTTATTTTTACATCTATATTACCTTTTATGTCAACATTTTCGCCGACAAAAGTGAGGATGACGGCTTCGGCAGACTTGACGAGCGATTTAATAAACGGATCGTGTTCCTGTTCAAAGACGAGTGAGAATTTTACTTGGTTACCTTCGATACTCAGATCGTTTCCTATCATACCCATTTCGACGATATTCTTTCCCGTCTTCGGGTATCTCACTTTTTGTAGTGCGGAGATGATTTTTTCGGGAGATATTATTGAATCGTTAGATATATTTTCGTTATTCATAAAACAAATAAATAAATAAAAGAAATTTTTACTTGGAAGATCCATCTCTGTGGTCACGTCCGAAGCTGCGGTATCCGTCTTTTTCGGGTTCCGAGCCCGGTTCTTTATATACGCCTGTTTCGTTTTTGCAAAAGGTGAAGTTTATAAATTTGACGGTCAATCCGCGTGCAAGCCACTGCTGTTCGTAGAAAGTTTTAACGGCAAGAATATCGTCAATTGTTTCTCTGCCGTACAGGTTATCTGTTTCCGTTATCACCGTGAATCCGTTGATGCCGGCAATATCTCTCGTATATTTGAACATGAAATTGCTGTCGGTTTTCAGGTTCACCGTACCGTTATCCTTCAGTATTTTTCCATAAATCTCCAAGAATCGGGAAGATGTGAGCCTTTTGTTGGTTTTGTCCATCTGCGGGTCAGGGAATGTTAGCCATATTTCAGATACCTCACCGGGAGCAAAGAAATATTCAAGCAGTTCGATATAAGTACGGAGGAAAGCCGTATTTGTCAGGTTATCTTTCAGAGCCTTCTTTGCACCGCTCCACATTCTTGCACCCTTGATGTCGATTCCGACGAAGTTAATATCCTTAAACTTCCCGGCGAGCGCGAGAGTATATTCCCCTTTGCCGCATCCGAGTTCGACCACGATGGGATTACGGTTTTTAAAGAATCGCACGTTCCATTCGCCTTTGAGTTCGAATCCCTGTTCGATGAGAACCTTGTAGGGATATTGCAAAACATTCCCGAAAGATTCCATTTCGTCAAACTTCTTAAGTTTATTCTTACCCATACCTATACCTGATGAAAAACGCCGCAAAATTAACAAAACCAATCCATATAATAAGGATAATAGCGCCGAATATACGGGAAAAGGCATCCGGTTAAGAGAAAAATCATTACATTTGCCGGAAAAAACATGATAAAATCACTGCATAAATTCGGTGAGTACCTTCTCCTGATGCACCGCACGATCACCGCCCCAGAACGTTGGAGCGTATTCTTCAGGTCAATTCTCCAGGAAATTTCCAAACTTGGCGTCGATTCGCTGTGGATTGTGATCTTTATATCAATATTTATCGGCGCCGTTCTCACAGTTCAGGTCGGTTTACAGATCAAATCCCCAATGATCCCTGACTTTACCGTAGGATACATTTCCCGCGAGGTAATCATCCTCGAATTTTCATCGACCATAATGTGCCTCATACTTGCCGGTAAAGTCGGGTCGAACATTGCATCGGAAATAGGTACTATGCGGGTCACGGAACAGGTTGATGCTCTTGAGATCATGGGCATCAACTCCGCCGGATACCTGATCCTGCCCAAGATCACGGCTTTTGTACTCTTCATCCCCGTCCTTGTCATCATCAGCATGTTTTTCGGCATCGGGGGAGGCTACATGATGGTAGTCATTACGGGAACCATCACTGCCGCGAAGTATGAATTTGGTATACAATACTGGTTCTCGGATTACGGTATCTTCTATTCCGTTATCAAATCGATGGTTTTCGCCTTCATCATCGCCTCCATTTCGTCATATTACGGTTACAATGTACGCGGAGGGGCGTTGCAGGTAGGCAAAGCGAGTACAAACTCCGTCGTAGTCAGCAGCATTACCATACTTGCCGCCGACTTGGTGATGACACAACTAATGCTTTAAATAATATATGAAGTGCACGGGTTGAATTAGTGTTGCAGGAATATAATTCTCGGTTAAAAAAAAAGTTGTAAATTTGCAGCCAAAATAAATTATCCAGATGTTTAGATTTGAACACCCAGAATATTTGTACGGACTGCTACTGATTCCCGCCTTCTTCGCGATATTTATTTACGCAATGTACAGGAAAAAACGGAACATGAAACGATTTGGCGATATGAGACTCATTAAAACCCTCATGCCGGACCTCTCACTAAAAAAGCAACATATCAAATTCTGGTTGCAAACAGTCTGCATTGTCCTCTTCGTACTGATGATTGCAGGACCTCAGTTCGGCGCAAAACTCGAAACCGTAAAAAGACAGGGAATAGAAGTAATGATTTGCCTCGATGTATCTAACTCTATGTTGTCGGAAGATATTAAACCAAGCCGCCTCGAAAAATCAAAACAAATACTTTCCAAACTGATCGATAACCTACACAATGATAAAATCGGACTGACGGTATTTGCAGGCGACGCATTTATCCAATTGCCGATCACTTCCGATTACGTATCCGCAAAGATGTTCCTTTCTTCCATCAAGCCGTCAATGGTACCGACACAGGGAACAGCAGTCGGGGCGGCAATCAACCTCGCATTACGTTCGTTTTCCCCTAACGAACTTTCGGAGAAAACAATTGTCCTTATCACAGACGGAGAAAACCACGAAGATGACGCACAGGGCGCCGCAAAAACAGCTGCCGAGAAAAAGATCAAGGTACACGTGCTCGGCGTAGGATCTGAAAACGGTAGCCCGATACCGGTCGGCAATGATTACATGCGCGACAAGGACGGGAATATGGTTACCACACGGCTAAACGAAACAATATGCAGGGAAATCGCCGAAGCAGGAAATGGAATGTATGCCAGGACGGACAATACTAACAATGCCCTGAAGGCTTTGCAGAAAGAATTAGACCGTATGGGGAAATCCGAAGTTGAAAGCCGAATCTATACTGCTTACGACGAGAAATACCAGGTACTGGGATGGATACTAATAGTCTTCCTTCTTTTAGAATCTTTCATCCTGGACAGGAAGAACAGGATCTTGAGTAAAATAAAACTGTTTCATTAAAATATAACTAACGTATGAGAACAATATTATTTATATGTATGATATTAACTACCGCAGTTACATTCTCCCAGAAGCAAGTGCGTACGGAACTGCGTAAAGGAAACAAAGAATATAACCGCGAGAAATATACCGATGCGGAAATTGCATACCGGAAAGCCCTCGAAAACAATGCACAGTCGAAAGAAGCCGCCTACAATCTCGGTAATGCTCTTTACAGGCAGCAAAAGTTAGACGAAGCGGCGAAGCAATATGAACTGAGTGCAGCAAGTATAAATGACAAAGAAAAAATAGCCGCTGCAATGCACAATTACGGTAACTCATACCTGAGGAAAGCAATCGCAGCAGATGAACAGGCAAACGCCGGCGGGCAAGACAATCCGCAGGGAGAACAGAAGATGCAGAGCCTGCAACAAAGCATCGAAGCATATAAACAGGCACTGCGAAATAATCCCGCCGATAATGATACACGGTATAATCTTGCCCTCGCACAAAAACTGCTTGAACAGGAAAACAACGGGGGTGGTCAGGACAACAAACAAGACAAGCAGGAGGATAAAGAAGATAAGCAGGACAAACAGCAACAACAGGATAAAAAGGATCAGCAAGAGCAGAACCAGCAACAACAGCAGGATCAGCAGATGCAAAAAGAGAAGGCTGAACAAATCCTTGAGGCGATGAGGCAAAATGAACGCGAAACGCAGGAAAAGGTAAAGGAACAGCAGATTCTGCAAACGCAATCCAAGAAGAAAGACAAGAACTGGTAATCGCATCCTGTGACAATATTATATTTACGGAAGGATACAAGGTAACAACCTTCATATTCAATCTTCCACTATAACAAGGATTAAGTCTCCCCCACTAATTTCGTTTGTTTTCATTATTCCTTTTCTTCGATCATTTCCCATACCCGGCGTTATTTAGCTGGGTTTTTTATTGTGTCAGGATGGTTGGGTTTTTTGTTTCCCCTTTATTCTTATCAAAATCTTAATATTGTTGTATCAAGTTTGTAATATTGCGGCTATAATTTTGCACCGTAAAACTTTAATAAATTATATTTTTATATGAAAAGAATTATCGTTACTTTAATCTCTATGGTTGTTGCAGTCTCCGGGAGTTTTGCACAGCCATCGCTGAAGTTCTCCGGTTATTTGCAGTCGCAATATCAGTATGGACAGGAGGATGCAGCCTTGAAAATTGGTACGGCAAACGAACACAAGGGTGAGTCGTTTAACCGGTTTGGTATTCGTCGCGGACGTATTAAGTTGACGGCTGTTGACGGTATCTATTCGAGTGTAATCCAGGCTGATTTAACTGAAAAAGGTCTTGGGTTAAAGGATGCTTACTTGAATGTAAAGGATCCGTGGTTTGGTACGTTGCAAGTCAGGGGGGGAGTATTTGACCGTCCTTTCGGCAACGAGATAAGTTATTCGTCTTCGCGTCGGGAGTCTCCTGAGCGCTCTACAATCTTCCAGACTTTGTTTCCTGAGGAGCGGGACATGGGTGCGATGCTGGTTTTACAGCCGGCGAAGACATCGGCATGGAATTTTCTGAAGTTGGAGGCGGGATTATTTGCCGGCAACGGTATAAAACAGGAGATTGACAGTCGCCGGGACTTTATCGGGCATTTATCTGCCAAGACTACGAAGGAAAATTTCTCTTTTGGTGGAGGAATCTCGCTTTATAGCGGCAGTGTTTATCAGGGCACTGAAAATGTTTACCGGATGAAGGACGGGGGATTTGTGGTGGAGACTGATGCGGGCAATAAAGGGTCGTTTGCGAAGCGCGAGTACTTTGGTGCTGACGTGCAATTCTCCGTAGAGACGCTGGCGGGCTTTACTTCATTGCGGGCAGAGTATCTCACCGGTCGTCAGCCTGGAACATTGGGCAGTAGCAAGTCGCCGAATGCTGCTGCGTTGCCTACTGCGGATACTTATCTAAGGGATTTTAGCGGGTTCTATGTAATCCTTGTGCAGGACCTTGGAAAACTTCCTTTTTCGATCGTATTCAAGTATGATTATTACGACCCGAATATGGACATATCAGGTGACGATGTAGGTTTGGGCGGCACATCGAAGGCGGATTTATTTTCTAATACGTTTGGGTTTGGCGGATTGTGGAAGATAAGTAATTCGTTCCGTTTACAGGCATTCTACGAGGTGAACGGGAATGAAACCACAGTAAATCTTGCCGACAGGACGGGTGACATCAAAGATAATGTATTTACTTTACGTTTACAGTATAAATTTTAAAAAGAAAACAGTATGAAAAAGTTGTTTTTATTGGCTTTTGTAATGATTGCCTGTGTACTTTCATCGGGTGCACAAAAAATTAAGGGATCTGACACATTACTTCCATTATCCCAGAAGGAGGCGGAGAAGTATATGGACAAGGATCAGTCGAGCAGTGTCACTGTAACAGGTGGCGGCAGTGGAGTCGGCATATCCGCTTTGATTGAGGGGACTACCGACATAGCGCAATCTTCCCGCAAGATTAAGTTTGAAGAAAAACAGAAGATCAGCGAGAGTGGGAAGAGTGTGAAGGAGGTTATTGTCGCCTACGATGCGTTAGCGGTGATAGTCAACAGGGATAACCCGGTTACGAATTTGACGCGGGAGCAGCTGGAGGGTATTTTCACCGGTAAGATTACCAACTGGAAAGAGGTTGGGGGAAATGATGTGAAGATAGTTCCCTATTCCAGGGAGACGTCGTCGGGTACATACGAGTTCTTTAAGGAGAGCGTTTTGAAGAACCGTAATTACAAGTCAGGTATATTGAGTATGCCGGCAACTGGGGCTATCGTACAGTCTGTCAGTCAGACTAAGGGAGCGATAGGCTACATCGGGTTGGCGTATCTTAACAATGCCGATGTGAAGGCGGTACATGTATCGTACGATGCGGGCGCTACCTTTACTGCGCCGTCTGTTAGTAGCGCCAAGGACGGCAGTTACCCGATAGTGCGCCCGTTGTACTACTATTACATCACCTCTCAGGAGAAGTCTGTACGACCTTTCATCGACTATGTTCTTTCCCCCGAAGGTCAGGCGACTGTAAGTGAGATAGGTTTTATTACACTGTAATGCGCAGGGCGATAGAGAAGGTTGTAGAAGGATTGCTCACTGTTAGCGGGGCGACAACATCTGCCATCATATTGTTAATAGTGGTCTTTCTTTTCAAAGAAGGCGCGGGATTCTTCCGTCACAGTAATGTTGAGAATGGATATTCACTGTGTGTCAGTGGTAAGAATCCCGTCTATCGCCTTTCTTCCGATGAGATTAAGAAGATTTTTGACTATGAGATTGTTTCCTGGGATGAGGTTGGCGGTGAAAGCATTGAGATTGTCCCGTTCCGTATGGGAAATATCATGGAGAGATATTCTGAGGAAGAACTTGGCGAGGATTATATTAATTTGCCGGCTAAAATCATTGAGGTTACGAAGGAGATACCAGGTATTATTCTATTTTTACCTTTACAGTATATACCGGATGATGTCTCGGTAAAGAAGATAGAGGACAGCCGGATAGATGTTAGCGACTTTTTTGCCGGTACGGACTGGATACCTACCGCAACACCTTCCCCACAGTTTGGGTTACTTCCACTTCTTTTGGGGACGCTTTGGGTAGGATTATTTGCGATAATAATTGCATTGCCTTTGGGGCTGGGGGTTGCCATTTACATGGCGGAACTTGCAACCCCAAGGATCCGTAATGTATTGAAGCCAATGATAGAACTGTTAGCCGGTATTCCGTCTGTTGTTTACGGTTTCTTCGGCTTGGTTGTACTTGTTCCTTTTATTCAGCGGACATTAAACCTTCCAGTTGGAGAGACTGCGTTTGCGGGCAGCATTGTACTTGCTATTATGTCATTGCCGACGATTATTACGGTCGCCGAAGACGCGATGCGTAACACCCCGCAGACAGTCCGCGAAGCGAGTCTCGGTCTGGGTGCAAGTCACTGGCAGACTATTTACAGGGTAATCATACCGTATTCGCTTTCGGGAATCTCGGCTGCGGTTGTACTCGGTATAGGTCGCGCTGTCGGTGAGACGATGGCTGTATTGATGGTCACCGGTAACGCCGCCGTTATCCCGCAGACGTTATTTGAGCCGGTGAGAACTATTCCCGCCACCATTGCGGCGGAATTAGGCGAGGCTCCTGCCGGCGGCGCGCATTATAATGCGCTCTTCGTGCTGGGATGTATCCTCTTTATCATAACCGTTGTTGTGAGTATAAGCGCAGAACTTATCTCAAAGAAACGGGTGGACAGTTAACAGTTGGCGTATGGTTGCAAATAATTCTTGGTTAATGATAAACATGAATATAGAGGTGATAAATAATAATTTCCTGTTTAAAACATGAACGGTATGGCAATATTTTCCGGTCTCAGTAACTTTTATCTATGGAATATTTATTAAATTTTCAGACTTATCAACAAAAAACACTATGTGTTTTGTTTAGAAAATCGTACGAACAACTACAAACACTATGTGTTTTGTTGAAATTTCCCGAAAAACAACTACAAACACTATGTGTTTTGTTGAAATTTCCCGAAAAACAACTACAAACACTATGTTTATTGCTTGGAAAATCGTCTGAACAACTACAAACACTATGTGTTTTGTTGAAATTTCCCGAAAAACAACTACAAACACTATGTGTTTTGCTTGGAAAATCGTCTGAACAACTAAACACCTCAGGTGTTTTGCTTGGAAAATCGTCTGAACAACTAAACACCACAGGTGTTTTGCTTGGAAAATCGTCTGAACAACTAAACACCATAGGTGTTTTGCTTGGAAAATCGTCTGAACAACTAAACACCACAGGTGTTTTGCTTGGAAAATCGTCTGAACAACTAAACACCACAGGTGTTTTGCTTGGAAAATCGTCTGAACAACTAAACACCACAGGTTTTTTGTTGATAACTTTTGCTGCGCAACAAAATATATTGGAAAATTTGATTGCATTTCCAAAAAACGCCGCTTAATCCAACCGTCATTAAAACGAAATTTTTAAAAAACTGAAAGATATATGAATAAAAAAACTAAACAGGGAATCGCTTTCATGATATTCCGTATACTTAGTGTTGCGGTGGCTGGAATTTTATTCTACATACTTGGGTTTATTATCTACCAGGGCGCAGGGGTGATAAACATCGAGTTTCTTACCTCCTCCCCGACTAACGGAATGACTGCCGGAGGTATATTTCCGGCAATCGTCGGAACTTTATGCCTTATAGCAGGCAGTTCTTTGTTCGCATTTCCGCTCGGCATACTGTCGGCGATATATACTTCCGAGTACGCGGGAAATGGAAAGGTAATACGCTTCGTCCGCGTCATGACCAATAACCTGGCGGGAATACCGTCAATAGTATTCGGTCTCTTCGGGATGTCGCTGTTCGTAAACACAATGGGTTTCGGCGACTCAATAATCGCAGGCTCGCTAACACTTGGTATCTTAGTCCTGCCGCTGGTCATCCGAACCACAGAAGAGGCGTTGAAAGCCGTCCCAGACTCGCTGCGAAGGGGAAGTCTGGCGTTAGGGGCAAGCAAATTGCAAACGGTATCCCGTATCACGCTCCCAATAGCCTTCCCCAACATCATGACAGGGTTAATACTGTCCATCGGAAGGGTGTCCGGCGAAACGGCGCCCATATTATTCACCGTTGCGGCTTATTTCCTTCCAAAATTACCGCAATCCATGTACGACCAGGTTATGGCGCTCCCGTATCACCTCTATGTTATAGCAGTTAGTGGTACAGACCTTGAAGCGACACGCCCAATGGCATACGGAACAGCCCTCGTGCTGATCGCAATAGTATTAATCATAAACGTCTCAGCGTCGCTGATACGAAAAAAACTTCAAAAACATGCTTGAAACAAGAAAAGTGAACTTTTATTACGGAGACTTCCATGCGCTTAAAGAGATAAACATCAAAATTCCGGCAAACAGCGTTACCGCTTTTATCGGTCCCTCAGGCTGCGGAAAGTCTACCTTCCTGCGTCTCTTTAACCGGATGAACGACCTTATCCCAGATACACGACTTACAGGCGAATGTCTTATCAGGGGAGAAAACATTTACCATAAGTCGGTCGACGTATCTGTCCTGAGGAAGAAAACAGGTATGGTATTCCAAAAACCAAACCCATTCCCAAAGACAATATTCGAGAATGTAGCGTACGGACTTCGCGTCGACGGAATATCCAACAGGAGTTTTATCGCCGACAGGGTAGAGCAGTCATTAAAGAGCGCGGCTTTGTGGGACGAGGTGAAAGACAAACTAAAAAAGTCCGCATTTGAACTCTCCGGCGGACAGCAGCAACGACTCTGTATCGCAAGAGCCCTCGCAATATCCCCGTCGGTCATACTCATGGACGAGCCAGCCTCCGCACTCGACCCTATATCGACTTCCAAGATAGAAGATCTTATCCATACACTAAAAAAAGACTATACTATCGTGATTGTTACCCATAACATGCAACAGGCAGCCCGTATCAGCGATAAAACAGGGTTCTTCATGCTCGGCGAACTCATAGAATATGATGATACAAAGAAAATTTTCCTAAATCCTTCCAAAGAAGAGACGCAGAACTACATAACAGGAAGATTCGGATGAAACATAAGAACATATAAAGTGTGAAATTTAAAAAATAACATAAAACTCATATAAGTATGAAACATACAGAAAAAGAATTAGTCCTCCTCAAGGACGAAGTAAGCAAGATGTGGAAACTGGTGTACTCACAACTTGAGAAAGCAAAGCAGGCGTACCTCGCCAACGACGTAAACGTGGCGCGTGAAGTCGTCAGCCGGGAAAAACGCGTAAACTCCTTTGAACTTCGCATCGACAGCGACTGCGAGAACTTTATAGCACTCTACAGTCCGGTCGCCATCGATCTCAGGTTAGTACTTTCCATGATGAAAATAAGCGTCACCTTAGAAAGGATAGGAGACTTCGCAGAAGGTATCGCAAAATATGTCATCAAGGAAGCAAATTCACCCGAACTCGATGAACTCAAAAAAGATCTGCAAACAGAAACAATGTTCAATACCGTTATCGAAATGCTCAGCGAAAGTTTTTTAGCCTTAGATACGGAAAATACAAAGCTCGCAGGAAAAATACTCGCAAGAGATGAAACAGTAGACGAGATTTATAGCGAATCATTCAACATAATAGCAAATGCCATAAGCAACGGCAAGATTACACCACAACAGGGAGTGAGAATAATACCCGTAGTGAGGAAAATAGAACGCGTGGGCGACCATTGCAGTAATATTGTGGAAGAAATAGTCTTTTATATCGATGCAAAAGTTCTTAAACACAGTAAATAATTATTAGTAGTTAATTATCAACGGTTAATGATGACTTATTAAACATAAAGAGAAATCTTAACAAAAATGTAATACGAATGTAACCACTTCGTAAAACCGTTGTAATAATTTTGCGGCAAACAAAGTCTGTGATTAATCATCAATAATCATTGACCGCTAATACTTATTATTATGTTTATATTAATTACAATCATCATCCTGGCGCTAATATTCGATTACATTAACGGATTTCATGACGCCGCCAACTCTATAGCGACAATAGTCACTACCCGCGTCCTTACGCCCCTACAAGCCGTTATATGGGCAGCCTTCTTCAACTTCGTGGCGTTCTTCATCGCTAAATATCTTATCGGTGAATTCGGTATCGCCAACACTGTATCCAAAACAGTTTATGAAGAATATATCACAATGCCGATAATACTGTCCGGTATAATCGCCGCCATAACCTGGAACTTACTTACATGGTGGCTGGGTATCCCATCCTCCTCCTCGCACACGCTAATAGGCGGTTTCGCAGGAGCCGCCGTAGCCGCAAACGGACTGCAAACAATACATGCAACCATCATCGCAAAGATAGCATCGTTTATTATCCTCGCTCCACTGATAGGAATGATAGTAGCGATAATTATAGCTATCGCCGTATTGCATATCTGTAAAAAATCCAAGCCACATCGCGCGGAAAGATGGTTCCGCAGGCTACAATTATTATCTTCCGCCCTTTTCAGTATAGGACACGGATTAAATGACTCGCAAAAAGTTATGGGAATAATTGCCGCCGCAATGATCGCCGCAAAAAACTCCGGCATAGGAGCCGGTATCTCCTCAATCAACGAATTACCCGACTGGGTGCCAATAGCGTGCTTCACAATGATTGCTCTCGGTACCACCTCCGGCGGATGGAGAATAGTCCGCACCATGGGTATGAAGATAACTAAAGTAACCGCACAGGAAGGAATGATAGCAGAAACCGCAGGAGCAATCACCCTATACCTTACCGAATGGCTTAAAATACCGGTAAGTACAACGCATACAATAACAGGCGCAATAATCGGCGTAGGAGCTACACGACGCCTGTCCGCTATCCGGTGGCACGTAACCAAGAATCTCCTCGTCGCATGGATTCTTACAATTCCTGTCAGCGCAGCATTAGCAGCCGGAATTTATTTCATAGTAAATACCATCATATAAAAACTTCCCAAGAAAAAAATTAACTTTGTACAGTAATAAACATAAAGAAAATGCCTTATAAAATACTTATAGTAGATGATGATCCTGTAATACGGGAAGTTCTCGAATATAACCTCTCCAATGAAGGTTTTATAACAGAAAGCGCCGCCTCAGCAGAAGAGGCGACAGCAAAGCTGGCGGCAGACCATTCCCTCATACTTCTCGATATAATGCTCGGAGGAATATCCGGCCTTAAATTCGCAGAAGCACTTAGAAAACGGCGGAATCAAGTTCCAATAATATTCCTTACCGCAAAAGATACGGAAAATGATATGCTGACAGGTTTCTCAGTAGGAGGAGATGACTATGTCTCTAAACCCTTTTCTATCAAAGAAGTTACAGCACGAATAAAAGCAGTGCTAAAACGTCAACAAATGAGAGAGAAAATACAACTCGGCGATGCAATAATTGACCTCGATATGAAAGAAATCCATATCGGTAACGATAAAATAGAAAACCTGACAAAAACAGAATTTGAAATATTTGTATATCTCGCCAGGTATCCAGATAGAATACATACCCGCGAAAGCATTATAGACGAGATATGGAAAGATGCACCGTATATCACCGAAAGAACAGTAGATGTACATATCACAAGACTAAGGAAAAAACTCGGCGTCCACTCTTCTATTATATCACACCGAGTAGGATTCGGATACCATATCAATATAAATATTAATTGAAAAAACGCCCCAATGACCTTCCGACAAAAAATATTCCTCGCATTCTTCCTTATTTTTACACTCTTCACTACCGGCGTCGTCCTAATAGAACAGCAGAGAGAGAAAAAACATAAGACAGAAGCCCTGCAACAACGTCTCGACGCAACTATAGAAACAGTAAACCACGCAATACTGATAGAAACTCCTATAGATACAATTCTTAATTACCTCCCAAATAATATACGAATCACTGTCATCAACTTATCAGGCGACGTAATATATGACAACCAAATACCTGCCGTCACTACAATGGAAAACCATACGGAACGACCTGAAATAATCGCCGCAGCAAACACAGAAACAGGGACAGATATAAGAACATCAACTACAACAAACCAACCTTATATTTACTACGCCCGAAAGTATGATAAGTACTACATCCGAGCCGCCGTACCGTATGACATACACGTTAAAGCAAACCTTCAACCGGACAACATATTTCTATATTATATCATCGCACTCTTTGTCGTAACCCTGATTCTTACCCTCTACGCATCAGGACAATTTGAAAAAACTACAAAAAAAGATACACGACACCTTAAACATGAACTCACCGGAAACATAACTCATGAACTACGTACTCCCGTCACAGGAATCAGGGGATGTCTCGAAACAGTACTCGAAAATCCCCTCGACGACAAAACAAAAAACCATTTCATACAAGCCGCATATAATAGAACGCTCGCCCTTTCCGAACTTATACATGATATGAGCCTCCTTACCAAAATAGACGACGCACCAAACTCTTTTACCCTCGAACATGTAAACATAGCAAATATTATCGTCGAACTGAAAAAAGAAAACCAAGCCGCAATGAATGTAAAAAACATCAAACTAAATTGGCAAGTCCCACAAAATATAACCGTATGGGGAAACCGAAATCTTCTTACCGCAATATTTAGAAACCTGTTCGATAATGCTATCAGATACGCGGGGAATAATATAACCATTCACATAATCCGGCACGCAGAAAGTATCAACTATCATCACTTCACCTTCTCAGATACCGGAATAGGAATACCCGGACATAGACACCTGTCACGAATATTTGAACGATTCTACAGAGTAAACGAAGGACGAACAAGAGATACCGGAGGCTCTGGACTTGGATTATCTATCGTAAAAAATGCCGTCCACTTTCATCACGGAGAAATATCCGTCAAAAACAGAACCGGCGGAGGTCTCGAATTTACATTCCGGCTGCCGAAAAATTAAACAGGATGAAAATCCCCCTTCCATATTCCCATTAAATATCGTACCTTGCGTAATGTTTATTCATAATATTATAGAATCATTTAAAATTTCTAATAGTAAATTGAACAAATATAAGGTGAAAATTCGGATGAATTTTTGATAAAACAAAAAAAGCAGTAATTTTGCGCCTTCAATCAAGAAGAAAAATGAAAAAAGTAGTAACTTTTGGGGAAGTAATGCTAAGGCTCGCAACCCCTGATTATTTGAGGTTTATTCAGGCTACGCAGTTGAACGCCAATTTCGGCGGCGGCGAGGCAAATGTAGCAGTATCGCTTGCCAATTACGGTATCCCGACGGAATTTGTTACCCGTTTGCCTAAAAACGATATAGCCGAATGGTGCATTTCAGAACTGCGCAAGTACAATGTAGGTACAAACCATATCCTTCGTGGCGGTAATCGTGTGGGTATATATTTCCTTGAAACGGGAGCAGTCGCACGAGCGTCGAAAGTGATTTATGATCGCGCAGAATCGGCGATAGCGCAAATTGAGCAGGGAATGGTAAATTGGCGCGAGGTGCTGAAAGATGCTCAGTGGTTTCACTGGACGGGTATCACACCCGCTCTCTCGCAAGGTGCTGCCGATGCTTGCCTTGAGGCTGTTAAAACGGCAAATGAGTTAGGCGTAACTGTTTCGTGCGACCTTAACTATCGCAAAAACCTCTGGAAATACGGCAAAACGGCATCGGAAATAATGCCTGCGCTGGTTGAAGGCTGCGATATAATACTTGGAAACGAAGAAGATGCGGAAAAAGTATTCGGCATCAAACCAGAAGGTTTCGATGTGGCTAAAACAGACGGTGAAATTAATGCAGCAGAGTTTGAATCGGTCTGCAAGCAATTGCAAAAACGTTTCCCTCGCGCAAAGAAAGTAATAATTACCCTGCGCGGCTCAATCAATGCCAATCATAATACATGGGGAGGCTGTCTTTATGCCGACGAAATACTCTATCAATCGCGCCGTTATAATATCACACATATAGTTGACCGTGTTGGCGGCGGCGATTCATTCATGGGCGGCTTGATTTACGGTTTGATTTCTTATCCCGACAACGACCAGCGTGCACTTGATTTCGCGGTTGCTGCATCTGCGTTGAAACATACGATTTATGGCGACATCAACCTCGTTACTACAGCGGAAGTGGAACAGTTGCTCAAAGGTGATGGTAGTGGAAGAGTTATCCGGTAGTGACGGTTTTTTATTTGAAAAATTATTACAGAATTAAATAATATGAGATATTCAAAAATTCAGGTTCTTTCTTCGATACTTTCAACGGGAATGGTTCCAGTATTTTATCATAAAGATGCGGAAACGGCGAAAAATATATTGAAGGCATGTTATAAAGGTGGAGTGCGTGTATTTGAATTTACCAACCGTGGTGAGTTTGCGCATGAAGTTTTCGGTGAACTGTCCAAATTTGCTTCTGTAGAATGTCCCGGCATGATACTTGGGGCAGGTTCGGTTGTCGATGCGCCGACAGCATCGCTATATATACAGTTGGGAGCAAGTTTCATTGTCGGTCCGCTCTTCAATTCTGATGTAGCGAAAGTCTGCAATCGTCGTTGTATTCCCTATACTCCGGGTTGCGGTTCCGTTACGGAGGTCGGATTTGCACAGGAAGCGGGATGTGATTTAATTAAAGTTTTCCCCGGCGACGTACTTGGACCTGGCTTCGTGAAAGGATTAAAAGCGCCTATGCCTTGGTCGATGCTTATTATCACAGGCGGCGTAAAACCCGAAGAATCAAACCTGAAAGCATGGTTCGATGCAGGTTCGAGTTGTGTTGGTATGGGTTCTAATCTTTTTCCAAAAGAGGTGATTGAGGGAAAAGACTGGGATAAAATCACGAACTTGTGTAACGAGGTATTGAATATAATCCGGAATGTTAGATAAACTGTTCTTTGCCGCCGTACTGACCTTTGCCGTCTGTTCATGCGGCAAGCAGGCAGCAAAAGTTCAGGGACAGCAAGTTGTTGCCGTTCCCGAATTTAATGTTGACAGTGCATATCATTACACGGCTGAACAGGTCTCATTCGGTCCCCGCGTTCCCAATACATCTTCCCACGAGGCTTGTGCAAAGTATTTGGCTGACAAACTTAAAACTTTCGGATTCGAGGTTACTGTGCAGGCAACAACTCTGCATCTTCTTGACGGCACTCCAATTAATATAAAAAACATCATCGGTGTTTTATCTCCGGAAAAAACAAATCGAATCATGTTGTGCGCACACTGGGATTCCCGTCCTTTTGCCGACTATGATCCGAATCCTGCCAACCGCAATAAAGCCATTGACGGAGCGAACGACGGAGCCGGAGCATGTGCCGCACTGCTTGAAATAGCCAGGCAGGCTGGGTTAAGTCAACCTGCGGCAGGTGTTGATATCATCCTGTTTGATGCCGAAGACTGGGGTAAAAATCATGATGACATAACGACCAAACATCACGGTGAATGGTGTATGGGTTCGCATTACTGGGCAAAAAATCCACATACACCGGATTATCACGCCAATTACGGCATCTTACTTGACATGGTCAGCGGATATGACGCACAGTTTTATAAGGAATACTATTCCATGGAATATGCTTCCCATGTCGTACAAAAAGTTTGGAATGTGGCTCAGGCAATTGGTTACGGCAATTACTTTCCAAACAGGAATGGCGGTGCGATTGAGGACGATCATCTTCAGGTAAACCTGTATCGTCAAATTCCCTGCATTGACATCATTCAGTATGAACCGGACAGTGAAACAGGTTTTGCCGACTTTTGGCATACTCTCGACGACAATATGGAACATATAAGCAGGGAGACTCTTAAGGCTGTCGGTCAAACGGTTTTACACGTTATTTACAGCGAAAAATAAATGGCTACAATAAACGAAATTCAAGAAGAGATAATAGAAGAGTTTTCCATTTTTGACAATTGGATGGACAAATATGCTTTACTTATCGAAATGGGTAACGCATTACCGCCTCTTGAGGTAAAATATAAAACTCAAAACAATCTTATAGAGGGATGTCAAAGCAGGGTCTGGCTTCAGGCGGACTTTGATGGCGGCAAAGTTTTGTTTCAGGGAGACAGCGACACGGTTATAGTAAAAGGCATGGTATCATTGCTTATTCGCGTACTTTCCGGACAGACTCCGCAGGAAATCCTCTCTTCCAAGTTACATTTTATCGAAGACATCGGTTTAAAAGAGCACCTTTCCCCGACCCGTTCCAACGGTCTGATTGCGATGTACAGGCAGATGCGGTTGTATGCGATGGCTTTTGGAGTCTCAAGTTGACGGTTATTGGTCTTTGTTTTTCAGCCTTTCTATTCTTTGCAAAAGTGTTGGGTGTGAATAGTACCAGAAAACTACAAGCGGATGTGGATTGAGGTTACTCAGTGCTTTGACCGAAATCTTTTTCAGTGCGGAAATTAATACATCGCCCAGACCAAAACCGGCAGCGAAGGTATCGGCTTGATATTCGTTGCGGCGCGAAATATAATTGGTAGCAAGCCCCATAATTTCCGAAATGGGAGAGAAGAGCAGCGAAAAGCCTACAATACCGAGATGAAACGATGCTTCTTTTCCACCAAGCGCTTCCGCCAAAGGCAAACTGTTTAGGAACAGTGACATAATAAATAATGTTAAGCCTATTGTAAGAATAGAAATTGCCAGCGACAGGAGAACATGTTTCTTTTTGTAGTGTCCGATTTCGTGAGCGAGGACGGCAACAATTTCATCGGTTGTAAGTTCGCTAATCAGGGTGTCGTAGAGTACAACACGCTTCTTTTTTCCAAACCCTGTAAAGTAAGCATTAGCCTTTGTCGAGCGTTTCGAGCCGTCAATCACATAGATATTTTGCAAGCCGAACCCTGCTTTTGTGGCAAACGTTTCAATAGAAGTACGCAGTTCTCCTTCTTCCAGTGATTTTTGTTTGTTAAAAAGCGGTACAATGAATTCAGAGTAGAAAAACGCCATAACGAGCATAAAACCTGCAACGTTAAACCATGCGAATAACCAGAAATATTGCCCGAAAGACCGGTAAATATATATCAGCGCTGTAAAAATAACTCCGCCGATAATTACATTTAGCATTATGCCTTTTAGAAAATCGACAATAAAAAGTCTGTGTGTTGATCTATTGAATCCGAAGCGCTCTTCAATGTGGAAAACTCCGTACCAGTCGAAAGGCAAGTCAACAATCTCGTTAATAATGAATAAAATTCCGAAGAACGAAAGCGGCAGCAATAAAAAGTTTGTGATATGTTTACGTAGAATCTCGTCGAACCAACCTAACAATCCGAAACAAAGCACAAGCAAAACGACAACAAACGAAAAGCCGCCGGAAATCATTCCAAACTTGCTGTTTGCCTTCTGGTAAGATTGTTGGCGACGATACTGTTCGGCATTGTAGATACCTTTCAATTCGCTTGAAATCAGTGGATTCATACGGCTTCGGTTGAGGTATGCAAGGAACTGTCCTTTCATAAAAGCGAGGACATAGACAGTGATAATGATATAAAAATAAATGTTGTAATTCACTTTGAAATAATTTTTAAAACGGCTGCAAAGGTATAAAAAAATAATGTCTTGTCCTGAAATAGCTTACAAAAATAGTTATTCTTTTCTCCTGTTATCCGAGAAATACGTGTAAACTGCCGGTACGATAAACAATGTGAGGAAGGTGGATACGAGCATGCCGCCGATGACCGCAACCCCCATCGCAATACGGCTGTTAGCACCTTCTGCATCAGCGAATGCGAGGGGTATAAGACCAAGAATTGTGCTGAGGCTCGTCATCAGGATAGGGCGCATACGTTGCCTAGCGGCGCCTTCGATTGCTTCGCGGATGTTAATTCCTGCCTTTTGCCGCTGATTTGCAAATTCTACAATCAGTATACCGTTTTTAGCTACCAATCCTATTAGCATAATGATGCCTATTTCGCTGAAAATATTCATCGTAATACCTGAAGCTGCCATGAAAATCATTGCTCCGGCAACGGCAAGCGGTACGGTCAGCATGATTATGAGCGGATCTTTGAAACTTTCGAATTGTGCGGCAAGAATAAGAAAAATTAACACAAGCGCAAGTCCGAATGCGAAAAACAGGCTTGAGGAACTTTCCCTAAATTCTTTCGATTCTCCTGCAAGAGCGGTACGGAAACTGTCATCAAGTGTCTCTTTTGCGATGCGGTCCATTTCGTCAAGTCCTTCACCGACAGTTACGCCGGGCGCCAGACCTGAGGTGATGGTAGCAGAATTAAAACGGTTATAACGGTAGAGCTGTGGCGGCGCTACGCTTTCCGAAAGATCCACCAGATTGTCCAACTGTATCATCTCCATGGCGGAATTTTTAATATAAATAGACTTCAGATCGAGTGGCTTATTGCGTTGCTGGCGGTTGATCGATCCTAGTATCTGGTATTGTTTCCCGTTCATATAAAAGTAACCCAATCTTTGACCGGAAAGAGCGTATTGCAGCGTCTGACCGATGTCGCGTGTCGAAACGCCGAGCAAGGCGGCTTTATCGCGATCAATATGGATACGGGTTTCGGGTTTGGTGAATTTTAAATTCACATCGGACATCTGAAATTTAGGATTTTCCGATACTTTTTGCATAAATTTCGGAATATATTCCTGCAATTTTTCGAGATTTGGCGCTTGAAGTACGTACTGAACCGGCATCTCACTGCGCCGTCCACCGAAAGTTGATTGCTGTTGTACAAAGGCGCGGGCTTCGGTTTCGTTACGCACAGCACGTGAGAGTTCATTGGCAATTTCCATCTGCGAACGCTTGCGGTCTTTTATATTCGGCAGGCAAATTTGGCCGAAGCCTGAGCCTGAACGGATGCGCATCACGTTTGATTCGCGTTCGGGGATGATAGAATCGGCTATTGCGGAGATTTTTTCACCATAATCACGATAATATTCGTAAGTAGTTCCTTCAGGTGCAGTTATGTTGATGCGTATCTGCGAACGGTCTTCCAATGGTGCCATTTCGGATTTTATGTTTTTATTTAAAATGAATATAATAAGTATGGTGGCGGCAACAATAATCCACGTTAGCCACCGATGTGACAGAAAAAACGATAATCCTTTCCCGTAAATATTGTTTAGTCTGTCGAAAAACGGTTCGGTACGGTTGTAAAACCAGTTTTTATTTTCACGCTTCTTCAGGATTTTTGTGGAAAGCATAGGTGTGAAGGTAAGGGCAACGAACGCCGAAATGGCTACGGCACCCGATAATACGATACTGAATTCTTTGAACAGTCGACCGGTCATTTCCTGCATAAACACTATTGGGAAAAATACTGCTACGAGAGTGATAGTCGTGGATATGATTGCGAAAAGGATTTCTTTAGAACCTTCTATTCCTGCTTCCATGGGACTAGTGCCGCGTTCTATGCGGATATAGATGTTCTCAGCCATCACGATGGCATCATCAACTACCAGACCAACAGCAAGCACGACTGCAAGCATGGTCAGCGTATTTATCGAGAATCCTGCAATGTACATGATAAAGAACGAACCTACAAGTGAAACGGGAATTACTACCATTGGTATAAGAGTCGCTCGCCAGTCGCGCAGAAAAAGGAAAATTATTACAATCACCAGCAAAAAAGCTACATAAACTGTTTCCTGTACTTCGTGAATTGAGGCTCTAATGAACTGTGTGTTATCGAAAACGGTTGATAGTCGAACGTCTTCTGGAAGATCTTTTCCCATTTGCCGTACCCGTACCTGTACCTCGTCAGAGATCTCAATATGATTGGCGCCTGGCTGGGGAATTACTACGACACTGACCATAGGTACTCCATTTTTCTTCATTATTGAACGCTCGTCTTCAGGTCCGAGTTCGGCGTAACCTATGTCACGGAAACGCACTATGCTATGTTCATTTTCGCGTATAATAAGATTGTTAAATTCCTCCGGCGTACGCATAAGTCCAAGTGTGCGAATGGAAAGTTCCATCTTATCACCTTCAATGCTGCCGGAAGGAAGTTCGACATTTTCCTTGTCCACAGCATTTTTTACATCAACAGGAGTTATATTATATGATGCCATTCGTGCAGGGTCGAACCAGAGTCGCATAGAATAGCGTTTCTCTCCCCAAATGCCAACCGAACTAACATTCTGAATAGTTTGCAGTCGCTCTTTTACCGTAAGGTCGGCTATTTCACTCAATTCAAGAAGATTGCGTTTTTCGCTCTGAATGGAAATCTGAAGGATAGGCATATCGTCGGCATCAGCTTTAGATACAGTAGGCGGGTCACAATCTCGCGGCAAAAAACGCTGTGCACGGCTAACCTTGTCTCGCACGTCGTTGGCTGCGGTTTCCATGTCGACGCTCAACTCAAATTCGACGGTAATTCTCGATGAGCCTTGACGGCTCACACTTGACAAAGAACGTATGCCTGGAATACCGTTGATGTTCTGTTCAAGAGGCTCAGTAATTTGATTTTCAATAATATCGGCATTTGCCCCCGGATATGTAACTTCAACTGTGATAATTGGATTGTCAACGCTGGGATATTCACGAACGCCGAGATAGCGATAACCAATAATACCAAAAAGCATTATTATGAGTACAAAAACGGTTGAAAGAACCGGACGGCGAATACTTAATTCAGATATGTTCATAGTGTGCAGTGTTTTGAAGGGGGCAAAAATACAAAAATTTCATAGACCGTAATTGGTTTTCAAAAATAAAAACCAGAAACACCTCATAAAATTAATATTGACATGTTAGGATAACAATTTTATATGAAATGTGCTATCTATAGATTGCAATTTTGTGAAGAAAATGTTACATCCATTACGGTACTGTTAAGTTACTGTGAATATGATGTAACACACTATGTATCAGTGAATACCTTGTTCTATCTTTGCACAATAATAAAACGTAAAACACCTCAAAAATGTTTTTATAAAAATAAAAAGCAAAAAATAGATATGAACAAAATGCAAATTCAACAGAAAATTTTAAACCTGCAGGACAACATGTTTAACTTTGCCCTGATGCTGACCACGAATCGCGAAGATGCTCGCGATCTGATGCAGGAAACAACCCTGAAAGTTCTGGATAATCAAGAAAAATATCTGGAAAACGTGAACTTCAAAGGTTGGGTAATGACTATCATGCGTAACATTTTTATTAATGATTACCGCAAAGCTATTAACAATAATACTGTAATTGATCAGACAGAAGATCTCTATCATCTAAACTCATCGCAGGCTTCGGGCATTGACACACCCGAAAGTAATATGGCAGTGCATGAAATAAATGCTGCCATAAACGGCTTAAAAAAAGATTTGAAAGAACCTTTCTCTCTTTTTGTAAAAGGTTATAAATACGAAGAGATTGCCGAAAAACTCAACTTGCCGATGGGAACGGTCAAAAATCGTATTTTTCTTGCCAGAAAAGAACTGCAGATTGAATTGAAGGACATGGTTTAAAATGAAAACCGCTGCAATACTTTGAATATTACAGCGGTTTTTCGTTTTATCAGTCCACATTTAGTGTAAATCGACGGAAGGCTGTTACAGTCAGATCTTTGTTCTGTTGTTTAAGGTAATCGTTGATAGTTTGTTTGTTATCTTTGATAAACTCTTGCGACAGAAGGGTGTTTTCCTGAAAATATTTTTGTAGTGCACCTTCAGCTATGCGATCGATGAGGTTTTCGGGTTTACCCTGCTCTATTGCTTTTTCGCGTGCGATTTTGCGTTCACGTTCAGTGATTTCTGCCGGAACGGATGCTTTATCAACGCTGATGGGATTCATTGCCGCAACCTGCATTGCCACATTTTTCGCAACTTGAGTTTCTACACCTGCCTGATTGAAACCTACGATAGTTGCAAGTTTGTTTCCAGGATGGATATAGAAAACAGTAGTGGGAGCGGTAATGGATTCAAAGTCGCCGAGTTCCATTTTTTCACCTGTAACACCGATACGGTCTGTGATACGCTCTGCAACGGTACGACCATCAATATCAACGTTTTTAAGATCTTCGAGTGTTGCTGGACGTTTTGCGATAGCGGCGTCGAGAATGCTGCGTGTCAATGCGATAAAGTCGGGACCTTTTGCCACGAAATCAGTTTCGCATTTTAGGGCAACGATAGCGGCGTAATCGCCTTCAGTGGCTGCCAGGACGCAACCTTCCGCAGCCTCACGGTCTTCACGTTTTGCGGCTACTGCCTGTCCTTTTTTACGGATAATCTCTATAGCTTTGTCGAAATCACCTTCTGCTTCGTTCAGCGCGTTTTTGCAATCCATCATGCCGGCGCCGGTCATTTTGCGCAGATGGGTGATATCTGCCATTGTTACTGCCATGATTCTTTCTTTTTTAATTGATTATTTTTTTTCTTTTGTTGTGTACTTACCTGCTGTTTTAGCGTTTGATGCTTCTTCGTCGGATTTTCCAAGCACTCTTTTGTTTATACGGGCGCGACGTTCGCGGCGGGGAGTAGAAGATTTACTGTTGTCTGGTTCGCCGGCGGTGTCGTTTTTCTCAACTTTACGTTCTTCGGAGCCTTCTTTTATAGCTTCGCAGAGTGCAGTTAGGATTACTTCCACTGACTTTGTAGCATCGTCGTTGGCAGGAATTACGAAATCGACAGAGTTGGGGTCGGAGTTTGTATCCACAATACCGAATACAGGTATGCTTAAACGGTTAGCCTCAGCCACTGCAATATGTTCTTTCATCACATCAATTACGAACAATGCTGCCGGAAGGCGTTTAAGGTCAACGATTGAACCGAGGTTTTTCTCTAACTTGGCGCGTTGGCGTGTTATTTGAAGTTTCTCGCGTTTTGAAAGTTGGTTGAAAGTACCGTCTTTAGACATTTTGTCTATGTTTGCCATTTTGTTCACTGCCCTTCGGATAGTGGTAAAATTGGTAAGCATTCCGCCGGGCCAGCGTTCTGTGACATAGGGCATTCCTATTGAGGCGGCTTTTTCGGCAACAATTTGTTTAGTTTGTTTCTTTGTTGAAACGAAGAGGATTTTGTTTCCTGATTTTACAATTTGTTTCAGTGCTGCTGCGGCTTCGTCTATTTTTGCTGCAGTCTTGTACAAATCAATGATATGGATACCGTTACGTTCCATAAAGATGTAGGGAGCCATTGCTGGATTCCACTTGCACTTGAGGTGTCCGAAGTGAGCGCCGGCTTCCAAAAGTTGTTCAAATGATACTCTTGACATTTTTTATTTTTTTTGATTGTTTACGTTCTTTTTGTTTAATCAACCGCGTGGGTAATCATCCGACAATCGCCTTGCAGGATAAGTCCTACCGGTTTAGATACTAAACAAGGTATAATATTTAGCGTTTCGAGAATTGGAAACGTTTACGGGCTTTGGGGCGTCCTGGCTTTTTACGTTCTACCTCGCGGGGATCGCGGGTTATAAAGCCTTCTGCTCTCAGAGCGGGTTTATCTTCCGGATTGATTTTTACCAATGCGCGGGCAATACCGAGTCGAGCTGCTTCCGACTGTCCTTTGTAACCGCCGCCCTGCAGGTTGATGTTGATGTCGTACTGACCGTCTACTCCAAGTTTATTCAGGGGTTGGCGTACAACGTACTGTAGCAGGGAAGAGGGAAAATAGGATTCGAGTTCGCGTTTGTTAATAACAATCTTTCCGGATCCGTTTTTTACATAGACGCGGGCTATCGCTGCTTTGCGTCGTCCTAATGCGTTTACTACTTCCATCTTGATTATTTAAGTAAATTAATATCTATTGTTTTAGGTTGCTGAGCTTCGTGCTTGTGTTCCGTACCGTCATACACATGCAAGTTACCGAGTATTTTGTCGCCGAGTTTATTTTTGGGCAACATACCTTTAACTACTTTTCGGAACAGGCGGTCGCTACCTTTTTTTTGCAGGCGGGCAGGATTTGTTTCGCGTTGTCCGCCAGGGTAACCGGTATATGAGAGGTAGATACGGTCTGTCCATTTGTTGCCTGTCAGCACGACTTTGTCGGCATTGATGATGACGACGTTATCGCCACAATCCACATGGGGTGTGAAGCTGGGTTTATATTTACCTCTGAGGAGTTTAGCTACTTTAGAAGCCAAGCGTCCCAGATGTTGACCGTTGGCATCAACGACGACCCATTCTTTTTTTGCTGTCGCTTTGTTGATTGAAACGGTTTTGTAACTTAAAGTATTCACTGTAATTCTTTTTGTTTAATTAAACTTCGTCTGACCTTATTTGATTAAAATCAAACATTTACATCTCTACGGACAATAATCGGGCTGCAAAGGTACATACTTTTTTTGAGATGACCAAATATATTTTAAAAAATATTCATAAAGAGATATTTTGAATAGAAAAAAATATTAATAATAATCTTCACTTTTTTCGCAAAACCTATTGTCGTTTAAAAATAATGTATTACCTTTGCCCCCGTTATGAAAGAAAAAGTAACACATAGCACAGTAAATATTTCGTCAAATACCGCCAATAATTTGGTGGTGTCAAATATTTTGTTAACACACACACACACACACACACACACACACACACACACACACACACACACACACACCGCACCTGTTCATACCTTATATATTACGCGCGCGCATGTACACGCGAGACGCCATGTCTATATAATACACAATACTGTTTCACATCTTTTTTCAGAAGAAATAAGGGTGAAACTTTTTA
>JAISYU010000068.1 GCA_031269685.1 Dysgonamonadaceae bacterium
CCTTTGGATTTCGGCATAGATTATGGACGTTTGGCAACTTTAACCGAAAATTATGTTTCCGGCGATATAAAACTGATTGTGGACGAGGCTTCACGCAAAACCATTCGTGACAAAAAGAAGCGCATTTCGATGGATACATTGCAGTATGTCATTGCAAATCAACTCCCAACAATTTCGGCTGATGTTCTGAAAAAACATGAGAAAATCAGAGATGAAATGGAAGGACGGAAAAAAGTGAATGAACGACCGAGAGTGGGGTTTTAAGTAATTAAAATCAACAATCTAAAAACGATAATGGATTGTGTAAAATCAAAGTAAAAGACATTATGAAGGCTTAACGGATGTTCCTGTCTCATCTAAAGGACTGTCTGGCGCCAGATTTTTTTCTGATGTTGATTTTCAACTCTCTTTTGGCAATCTCTATCATCTTACCCAAACTCTCCGAACGCATCTTTTCTATTGCCAACTGCTGTTCCAATTCTTTGATGCGTACTTCCATCTCTTCCGGCAACAGTTTCTTGTTTTTTCCCATCCGATTCGTTTCTGATTCATCAAAGTTAACGCTTTCTGATGAACAAAGCGGAATTATAGTCCGTTTGCGATAAACCCAACTCTTTACTGTGTCCAGATTAACCTGAAACCGATGCGCTATCTCTGACGCCGATTCATCGCTGTAGGCATAAACTGCCAACACTTGTTCCTTAAATTCTTTAGTGTAATACTTTCTTTATCTTAACATAAAACTTTACTTTTTTTGTAAAGCTATTTCAGGACAAGACACCGTTCGCGAATCTACATTATAACGGCAAAGAAGGTACATTTCGCAATGTACCTTCCTTTATAAAGTTTTAATAGGCATTAGTATTATAAGGCAAAAAGATTGTTTTAGGTTATTTTCCTGCAAAGATCGGTATTTCCATCGAACTGACCAAACATTTTTTTATGTTTTACAACATGTTTTCCATGATCTTCCATGCTATGACACCACAATCATCCTCTGACATATTGACTGTTAAACAGCCTTAATGGTCTCCATTCGTGGTTAAATATTCATAAAAACACGCTAAAACAGAGGTTTTGTACGTTTTTTGTATAAACCTCTTCACAAAAAAATAATCTATTAAACAAAACTAAATTATTATACGCATTATGAAAACTTTGAAGTTATTTATCAGTTTTTTATCTGTAAGCATTTTAAGTGCATTTGTCGCTATCGGTACCTATTCATATCTGAATAAGAACCAAAGCGCAGTTCAATCAACCATTAACGGCGGTACGGTTTTCAATCAGGCAGGTTTCAAACTTGCATCCTATGCCGAAGCCGCCGAGAATACGGATTTTACACTTGCCGCCGAACAAAGCGTAAATGCCGTAGTTCACATCAAATCAATAGTTAAACCGTCACAAAACAACAGGGGACGGCAGATGCTCGACCCGTTTGAGTTTTTCTTCGGCAATCCTTTCGGTAGCAATTCTTCTCCACGTCAACGTGTAGGTTTCGGTTCGGGTGTGATTATCTCCAACGACGGCTACATCATCACCAACAACCATGTTATTGAAGGTGCCGACGAAATCGAGGTAACCACCAATGACGACAAGACATTCAAAGCAAAACTCACAGGTACCGATGCCGCAACCGACATCGCACTACTGAAAGTCGACGGGAAAGAATTACATGTACTGCCTTTCGGCGATTCCGACAATCTTAAAGTCGGACAGTGGGTACTTGCAGTCGGCAACCCGCTCAACCTGACTTCAACTGTTACGGCAGGCATTGTCAGTGCAGTAAGCAGAAGCGACCTTTTGACAGGATACAATAGATATCGAAACAGTATGCCACAGGATAAAATCGAATCCTACATACAAACCGATGCAGCGGTCAATCCCGGCAACAGTGGCGGAGCACTTGTCAATACACGCGGCGAACTTGTCGGTATCAATGCTGCTCTTGTTTCGGAAACCGGCAGTTACATCGGTTATTCATTCGCTATACCGATCAACATCGTGAAGAAAGTTGTTTCCGACATTAAAGAATACGGAATCGTTCAGCGTGCCGTGTTAGGTATTGAAACCCGCGACCTGTCAATGAAAAACACAGACGAAGAAGGTTATGCCGACATTTATGAAAAGTTGAAGGAAACAGAAGGCATTTATGTCAAAAACTTCTCTTCGCAGAACAGTCCGTCAAAGAAAGCAGGGATTAACATCGGCGATATTATTACTTCCATCAATGGAATTAAGACAAAAAGCCTTGGCGAATTGAAAGCGCAACTTCGCCGTTACAGTCCCGGTGACAAAGTTGAGGTACAGGTAAAACGCGATAAGGATACAAAGAAATTTACAGTAGAACTGAAAAACGAACAAGGCACAACCGATGTCGTAAAATATCGTTCACCGTCAGATATACTCGGCGCATCGTTCAAAGAATTGAGCCACGAGACTAAGATGCGGCTCGGCGTAAACTTCGGAGTAGAAGTAACCAACCTGAAAAGCGGCAAACTGAAAGAAGCCGGTATTAAAGAAGGATTTATCATCCTTTCTGCAAATGACAAGCGTATTTCATCCGAAAACGACCTGTTACAGATCACCGAGGCGCTGCAAAAAGAAGCGCCGGACGAACGCGGTCTATTCCTCAAAGGACTTTACCCCGGTGAAAGGCGAGTACAATATATTGCAATCGACTTGACGGTATATGAATGATCGAAAAAACATTCAGTTAGTTAAATTATATTAAATTTAGCCGTTTTGTTTGCTTTATTCAAATAAAACGGCTATCTTTGCGAACTTTCAAAAAATCTCATATATTTTATTGAATGAGGCAATTAAAAATTACCAAATCAATTACAAATCGCGAAAGTGCTTCCCTGGACAGATATCTGCAAGAAATTGGACGGGAAGAACTTGTCACGGTAGAAGAAGAAGTTGAATTGGCGCGAGCTATTCGTAATGGCGATCGATCTGCGTTAACGAAATTAGTACGTGCAAACCTCCGATTCGTAGTATCCGTAGCCAAACAGTATCAGAATCAAGGATTAAGTCTTCCCGATCTTATCAACGAAGGCAACCTCGGACTGATGAAAGCAGCGGAAAAATTTGATGAAACACGTGGATTCAAGTTTATTTCCTATGCAGTTTGGTGGATTCGCCAGTCGATTCTTCAGGCTCTTGCCGAGCAGTCGAGGATTGTACGTTTACCGCTCAACCAAGTAGGTTCGATCAACAAGATTACAAAAGCGTTTTCAAAGTTTGAGCAAGAGCATGAACGACGTCCGTCACCAGAAGATCTGGCTGAAGAGTTAGACATTCCGGTAGAGAAGATTGCCGACACGTTGAAGGTTTCGGGGCGGCACATTTCGGTTGATGCACCATTTGTGGAAGGCGAAGACAACAGTTTGCTCGACGTTCTGGTCAATGAAGATGCACCGTATGCCGACCGGACGCTGATGAATGAATCGCTGTCAAGGGAAGTCAACCGCGCCCTCAATACACTGAGTGATCGTGAGCGCGACATTGTAAAAATGTTCTTCGGAATTGGGACGGCAGAAATGACGCTTGAAGAAATCGGCGACAAGTTCGATCTAACACGTGAGCGTGTCCGGCAGCTTAAAGAAAAAGCCATTCGGAAATTAAAAACAGGTACAAAAAACGACTTGTTGAAAAGTTACTTGGGTTAAAGAACCCACAAGAATTAAATCCTAAAAAAGAAAACAGGTATGAAAGGCGGCTCAAGAGAGTTCGCCTTTTTTCGTCCGTTGAGTTTCCGTATTTGTCAATATTTTTTTGCGATGCGTCGCTCATATTTCTGAAAGGGGCTTTACAGGCTTTAAGGACAAGTTTTTTTCTTATCTCTTGACACTTCACAGCCTGCTATCTTGCGCGAATAGACATCAGTAAGAAGGAATAAATATGACCTTTAATCTTGTTTACTTGATGATGTCCAATTTTTTTAGATCTGTACTGTAATACTTGACTGCAATTTCGGCTTATTTTATAGCAGATAGCGACAAAACAGCATTTTTTAGCAAAAGATATTGTTTGTTTAAAAAAAGTACGTATCTTTGTCACCGCTATGGAGACAAGAAACATATATAGTAGCAAAAAGAGGATGCCGAATACGGAAAAGTACTTGATAACGTCAGGCATTGTCGGTTCTAAGTCAGAGCAGGATTTGGATATGTCGAATATTTCGTTAACACAAACCTATTATTCTACTATATATTACGAGCGCGTACACATGTTTGCGGGGATATTCGTACAAAATATAGCGGAGCCCCTACAAAGTGTAGTGATGTCCCTACAAAATGTAGTGATGCCCCTACAAAATGTAGCGATGTCCCTACAAAATGTAGCGATGCCCCTACAAAGTGTAGCGATGTCCCTACAAAACGTAGCGATGCCTCTACAAAACGTAGCGATGCCCCTGCAAAACGTAGTGACCCCTACAAAGTATTAAAACAAGAAAATATATTTACAAATAACATTAATAATTCAAAAATGAAAAAGTATTTCTTAATTACAGTAGCGCTCCTGTTTATGAGCGCAGGCGCTAAGGCGCAAATAACAGTCGGGGCGACAAATGAGCCGCAGGAGTTCTCGCTATTGGAGATTGTCAGTGACGGTACGAATGGGTTGCGGCTGCCGCAGTTCAATTTCTGTGATCAGGAGAAACTAACCACGAAACTGCAAGACCTCTCAGACCAGGCAGAGAAAGATGCTGCGAAAGGTCTTCAGATATTCAACACCTGTACAAAGTGTGTCGAGACCTGGAACGGTACAAAGTGGATTAAGCAGTGCATTGATTATCCTGATTGTATCGAAATGCCGGGTATAAATGATTGTAGGGATCAAGGTGACAACTGCATGTGTATTCCGCGTGTCCGCTTTATGAAATATAACCTCGGCGCGGATCCGCAATTCGATACTCCCAAGAAGCAGATAAAGTACCTTGCTACCTGTATTGATGATTCTGTCGGTCGCATTTTCGGTGGACGCTTCCAATGGGGTCGCAGGTGGAACAAAACGGACAATAGCACTTCTTATCCTATCTCTGTCGATGGAAAGTACACGCTTTATTACGGGACGGTTCTTCATTGGTTTCAAGGGCAAAGTGATGACCCTGATGATGAATACTGTTACGTTGGTACCACATCCGGAGACTGGAGAGTGACCCGAGATGACGCTCTTTGGGGTAATGGCAAAGGTTTATCTCCTGATGGCACAGAGGACAAAGGCGGCGTTCTCTACGATGGCAATTATTATCAGAACACCGACTGGGCTAAGCCCGCCAACAATCCCTGCCCTTCCGGTTTTCGTGTACCTACCCAGGATGAATGGGAAAGGATTGGTGATTACGACTGTGATCCTTCCTCCAATGGTGGTCGTTTTGATACGTATACCTATGCTCATCCTGCTATTAAAAGTGGTTTGACCTGGATTCCTGTTAAGGGTGGTATTGTAAGTGCTGATTGGGGGTTTGTACAAGGTAAATACGGCGGTTACGCTATTTACAGGGCTGCGGATTGGAAAAAAGCAACAGATCCCGGCGGTTATTTTCACGGCGTAGACTGGTCTAATACTAACTTACGTATCTATGACGCCGGCGCTCCAGAACCTCTATTATTCCTTCCAGCCGCAGGGTTGCGATCAAATGATAGCTACGCTAATGTGTATAGTAGCGGCGAGAACGGCTACTACTGGAGTAGTACGTTCAATACGAACATCTATGCCCACTTACTGGAAATCAATAGTAACATAGTGTACCCGGATAACATTGACGAACGCGCAATGAGCTTTAGTATAAGGTGTGTGGCGGAGTAATTAGGGGATTAATGGCTAAGTACTATCGGGAAAGTTTAATCCTCAGGCGTTTCAAAAGGTCCATTTTACCCCGCTCTATGACGAAATACGGCGTCTGAAGAGCGCCAAATTCGCGGAAGAAGTCGGCGATGCCATGCATCATAGAACCGCAAAAGTTAAAGGAAGCGGAACTCTGTGAAACATCGCAAATAGCATGCCAAAGCGCCAAAACATGCCCGCCGGAATGGCGAAGCCCGTAATCGCTGCCGCCTGCAATGCAATAGGCACAACTCTTCTGGTGGGCAATAAACACTGCCCCATTTAATCTGTCACGGTCGTCATACGCTCCGTAAAGAGAGCCCTGTCCGCGCTCAACAGAAGTGGTTATAAGCCTCTTCAAAACATCATCGCAATACGGCTTCAAACCTTGCCGCCGATATGTCTCTTCGTTGAGTTTCATAAAATGATTCGCAGGAATGTCTTTCCTTACCTCAAGATGGTATTTCTTACGCGCCCTGAGGATGCCCTGCCGCCTTATCTTATACAAATAATCACTCCAAAGACGGTCAGTATCGCTAATATCGGGCAAAATACAGGTGTATCGCGTGGTCTGACGGAAGCCACGCCAATAGAAAGGCAGCCAGTCGGTGAACGAATAATGAAAATTCTGCAAAAAGTAATCGTGAGCCGGCAAGCGCCCGATTAATTCGTCGCAGATTATTTGTTTCCTGTGCAACTCCTTTGAATAGACCGCACCGGCAAATTCAGGATTAAACCATATCCCCATCGTCTGTGTGTACGGCGGCATGGTTATAATTCCCTTGCAAGGCATGTAATAAGGCATCGCCGCCGTTATCCCGTCACCCTCCGTAACAAGCATCACATCCCACCGGTCGGAACCCCCGCAAACACAATCAAGCCACCACGGACGAGAATATATGGGAATGGTCGCGTGCCGTTCGCAAAGCGCTATGTATATTTCCTTTTCAGTCAATTACGTTAGAATTTATGCCGGCAAATTTACGATATTTTTTTGGTTTAGTTGTAAATCAAAAAAATCTCCCTAACTTTGCACCGAAAATAAAGCCCGTTGTAATCGCACGGTAGATTTTCCTAATGAATAATCAATATGAATAAAGAGAATTATAATGTTTCCGAAGAAGGATATTACGGTGAATTTGGTGGTGCATATATACCCGAAATACTGTATGCCAACGTGGAAACCCTGAGAAAGTCATACAAAGATATTCTGGACGACCCCCAATTCCAGGAGGAATATCACACGCTGCTGAAGGATTACGTCGGACGCCCCTCCCCGCTATACCTCGCTAAAAGACTATCCAATAAATATAATTGCCGGATTTATCTCAAACGCGAAGACCTTAACCATACCGGCTCACACAAGATTAATAATGCAATCGGGCAAATCCTTCTCGCTCGCCGGATGGGTAAAACCCGCATAATAGCAGAAACAGGAGCCGGTCAGCATGGCGTCGCTACCGCAACAGTCTGTGCCCTAATGAACATGGAGTGTATCGTTTATATGGGAAAAACCGATGTGGAAAGGCAAAACCTTAATGTACGTAAAATGGAAATGCTCGGCGCAAAAGTCGTATCCGTAACAAGCGGAAATATGACGCTAAAAGATGCTACAAATGAGGCTATACGCGACTGGTTCAGTAATCCGTCAAACACACATTACATTATCGGTTCTACCGTCGGTCCGCATCCGTATCCCGATATGGTCGCCCGCCTGCAATCAGTAATCAGTAAGGAAATAAAATGGCAACTGCAAGAAAAATTAGGGAGGAATTATCCTGACTATCTCGTTGCCTGTGTAGGCGGAGGCAGCAATTCAGGTGGAACTGTCTATGAATACCTCAATGACCTCCGTGTGAAAATTGTCCTTGCAGAAGCAGCAGGCGAGGGTATCAATTCCGGTCGTTCGGCGGCTACAATTCAACTCGGCACGGTAGGTATCATTCACGGATCACGTACCCTGCTGATGCAAACAAAAGACGGGCAGATAGAAGAGCCTTATTCTATCTCTGCCGGTCTCGATTACCCCGGGATAGGTCCCATGCATGCAAACCTTGCATGTACAGGACGCTCCGAAGTGCTTGCCGTCGATGACCGCGAAGCCGTCGAAGCAGCATTTGAACTTACCCGTTTGGAGGGAATTATCCCCGCACTCGAATCGGCTCATGCACTCGGTATCTTTCGCAAGAAACAGTTCAACCCTGACGATATTGTAGTGGTTTGCCTCTCAGGACGCGGCGACAAAGACATGGAAACTTATATAAACTTTGAGTAATGAAAAATATTGTCTTTCTTACAACCCTCGCACTTTGTCTTGTGTCGTGTAACCATAAAGAGAAGGCTGAGTGGACTTCCGAAATAAACGATTACAAAGCGCTTTCTGCACAATTTGCCGAACCATCGAACAAGTTCGGAACAGCGCCACTCTGGGTCTGGAACACGCGAGTTACACCCGAACTTATTGATATGTCGCTGAAAGATTACAAAGATAAAGGCTTCGGCGGCGTTTTTGTACATCCGCGACCGGGAATGATTACCGAATATCTGTCCGACGACTGGTTCACCCTCTATGAACATGCAATAAAGCGCGGCAAAGAGCTCGGATTAGATGTCTGGATTTACGACGAAAACTCTTATCCGAGCGGATTCGCAGGAGGACACGTTCCTGCCGAAATGCCCGAAAGCACCAATCTGGGACAGAGTCTCGTGCTGCAAAAATTCACTACATTCCCTGATACAATACCCGCCGACCTGTTTATAGTTTTAAAACGAGATGGAGACAAAGTCCTTGACGTAACGGCATCTCTTAGCGAAGAGGCAGGAAAAACCGGTGAATATTACGCCTTTACAAAAGGTTTTTACCGGAAGTCTCCCTGGTACGGCGGTTATTCCTACATTGACCTGCTATTGCCGGGAGTTACCGAAAAGTTTATAGAAATCACGATGAGCGGCTACAAACAACGCTTTGGAGCGGAATTCGGCAAGACCGTGCCAGGCTGGTTCACAGACGAGCCGAACATTAGCCCTCCCGCAGGCGGAGTGCGCTGGACGCCCGACCTGTTCGACGTTTTCGCTGCACGCTGGAAATATGACCTAAAAGAAAACTTGCCTTCTCTGTTTGAAGAGACCGGCGACTGGAAACGGATACGCCACAACTATCAGCAAACATTGCTTGATCTCTTTATCGAACGTTGGGCAAAACCATGTTACGAATATTGCGAACAGAACAACCTGAAATTTACCGGACACTATTGGGAACACGGTTGGCCCGATATGTCGGAAGGTCCCGACAACATGGCAATGTATGCGTGGCATCAGCAACCGGCGATAGATATGCTGTTCAACCAATACAACGACGCTCATCCAATGGCGCAGTTCGGGAATATCCGTTCCGTAAAAGAATTGCGTAGCGTAGCCAACCAACTCGGGCGCAACCGTACATTGAGCGAGACATACGGTGGTGGCGGCTGGGATGAAACGTTTCGTGACTTCAAGCGGCTTGGCGACTGGGAATATGCCCTCGGCGTAAATTTCATGAACCAGCATATCGCCGACTTAAGCATAGCCGGAGCAAGGAAATATGATTATCCGCCTGTGTTTTCACAGGTTGAGCCGTGGTGGGAATACTATCGCTCACTGAACGTCTATTTTGCACGCCTTTCAATGGCGCTCTCGGCAGGCGAACAGGTAAACGATATTCTGCTGATAGAGCCGACAACCTCCATTTGGCTCTATTATGCCTACCGCAACAGTAACAGGCATTATTTCAAGATCGGCGAAACATTTCAGAAGTTTGAAACTGCAATAGAGAAGGCGCAAGTAGAATACGATCTTGCTTCGGAAGATATAATGAAGACTCACGGCAACGTGAAAGATAATAGATTTGTGGTTGGCAGGCGTACCTACTCTCAGGTAATAATCCCGCCAATGACGGAAAATTTCAATAAGACAACGTTTACCCTCTTGAAAAACTTTACTGACGCCGGAGGGAGAATCATTTCTTACGCCAAGCCGGAATATATAGACGGACAAAAGAATGATGAGGTCGTTGCATTTTTCTCCGACACCTCGAAGGTAGAATATATCGACCAATATGAAGAGATAGATACAAGACGGTTTACTTCCTTCGGGAAAATCACCTTTACACCTGAAACAGGCAATGATCTTTACCACCAGCGACGCGAAATGAAAGACGGGCAGATACTGTTTCTTGCAAATTCCAGTCTGACCGAGATAGCAAAAGGAACTTTACAGACGGCAGGTAAAGACGCTCTCGAACTACATGCTTTGACCGGTGAAGTCTTTGATTATCCCGAAACCTGCAATGACGGCAAGATAGAACTCGCCTACGAAATACCGCCGGCGGGAAGCCTTTTGTTATATGTCTTCAATACCAAACAGAGCGGATATATGCAACCGGAGAAGGTAGATTACGCAGAGGTGGTACAGGAAACGTCATCGGAAATCCGCCCTGTGGAAGAAAACGTGCTGACTGTTGACTTCTGCGACCTGACTCTTGGCGGAGAAACTTTCTTCGACCAGCATCTGTTTGACGCAGCCGACCGTGCGTTCAAAGCACACGGGTTCAGCACCGGCAATCCTTGGAACACATCCATACAGTACAAGAACAGCACCGTCAGCCGCGATACGTTTACATCTGGAGGATTCAAAGCCGCTTATCACTTCACTGTTGCCGGCGACTTTGATTACTCAGGCATAAAAGCCGTTGTTGAGCGCTCACATCTCTACACCGTTGAGATCAATAACACGGAAGTCAAAGCAGAAACAGGAGCAACGTGGCTTGATCCTGAGATGGACATTATCCCTGTCGGGCAATACGTCCGCAAAGGAAAGAACACTATAACGTTGACACTTGCGCCGTTCCGTATCATGGCGGAGATAGAACAGGTTTTCATTCTCGGCGACTTCCGCGTAACACCTGCAAGGAAAGGCTTTGAGATAGCAGCGCCAGCAGAAACATTCACTGCGGAGAGTTGGAAGTTGCAAGGATACCCGTTCTATTCTCAAACATTCTCCTACATAAAAACATTCAACATCAGAGAACCGGGGTTAAGGTATGCAGTTGAACTCGGCGAATGGGAAGGCACTGTAGCCGAGATAAGGGTTAACGGCAAATCTGCTGGGATAGTAGCCTTTGAGCCATACCGGCTTGAGGTAGGCAACTTGCTTAGGGAGGGTGACAACACCATAGAAGTTCGTATAGCAGGCAGCAACCAGAATCTGCTCGGACCTTTCCACACTCTTCGCAGCAAAGGACTTGTATCTCCGTCGGATTTCCGTCGCGTAAAAGAATATCCTGCCGGCAACAAGTATCTGCAAAATGAATACGGACTGACAGGCGGATTTAAGTTGAGGAAACAAAAGTAAAACTTATCCAATATGAAGGCAAAGCAACTAATCATAATAATCATCATCATGGCAATAACAGGTTCCTGCCGCAGGGAAATAAGACCGTCATACCCGAAAGCGGTAAGGGAGACAATCGTTGACAACTATTTTGGTACGGAGGTTACCGATCCATATCGCTGGCTTGAGAATGACACATCGGCAGCTACAGCCGATTGGGTTGAGGCGGAAAACAGGATCACGAATGACTATCTATCACAAATATCTTTCCGCAACAGGATGAAACAGCGACTCACGGAACTGCTCGACTACGAAAGGATAGGCATACCGGTTAAGAAGAAAGGGAAATACTACTTCTCAAAGAACGACGGTCTGCAAAACCAGAACGTTCTGTACGTAAAAGAAACCCTTGACGGTGAGGCAAGAATAATACTTGATCCCAATACGTTGTCCGACGACGGCACCGTTGCATTGACCGGCATCTCCATCTCCGGCGACGGCAAACACCTTGCCTATACCATCTCACGAAGCGGCTCCGACTGGACGGAAATCTTCGTGATAGACCTTTCAACGGGCGAACATACCGGCGACCATATACGATGGGCTAAATTCAGCGGTGCGTCATGGCATGGCAGTGGCTTCTATTACAGTGCGTATGCACAGCCTGACGAAGGTAAGGAGTTCTCTAACCTGAACGAAAACCACCGGATATACTACCACAAGCTCGGAGAAGAACAGTCAAAGGACGCTGTGGCGTATCAAAACCCCGACGAGCCGAAACGCTTCTACCACGCCGGCACCGATAGTGATGAGCGGCTCCTGTTTATCCACGAATCAGGCGACGGCAGCGGGAACAACCTCTTCATAAAAGATCTGACTAAACCGAATTCGCCCGTCAAAGCGCTCACTGCCGACATGGAAAAGACCTATTCTCCGGTAGGACTGCTTGGCGATAAGTTATACATCCTCACCAACTACAACGCACCGAAGTACCGCCTCATGACGGCAGATCTTACAGAACCGGAACTCAGCAACTGGCAGGAACTCGTCCCCGAAGCGGAATCCGTACTCTCAGATGCTGCTATAATCGGCGGCAAGTTAATCCTGACCTACGAACAAGACGCCGCAAGCCACGCATACGTCTATACGACCGGCGGGCAACTCCTGCACGAAATCACACTGCCGGCGCCAGGCTCAGTCGGGTTCAGCGGCGAAAAGGACGACCCCGAAACATTCTACGTCTTCACGTCCTACACTTATCCGCCGACAATATTCAAATACGACCTTGACGCAAACCTGTCAACACCGTACCTTATACCCAAAGTAAAGTTCAATCCCGAAGAGTACACTACGCAACAGATATTCTGCCGCAGCAAAGACGGAACGGCAATCCCTATCTTCCTCACACATAAGAAAAACATTAAACGCGACGGCAATAATCCGACGCTGCTTTATGGTTACGGGGGCTTTAATATTAGCCTAACACCCGGCTTTTCCGCGGCTCGGTTAGCGCTGCTTGAGCAAGGTGTAATCTACGCCGTAGCCAACCTTCGCGGGGGTGGTGAATACGGTGAGCAGTGGCATCTGGCAGGCACAAAGATGAATAAGCGAAACGTATTCGATGACTTTATCGCTGCCGCCGAACATCTAATAAGCGAGAACTACACCAAGCCGGAGAAACTTGCCATCAACGGCGGATCTAACGGTGGACTGTTGGTCGGCGCCACCGTCAACCTGCGTCCTGACCTCTTTAGGGTGGCAGTTCCGCAAGTCGGTGTGATGGATATGCTCCGTTACCATCTGTTTACTATCGGGTGGAACTGGGCAAGCGATTACGGGCGAAGCGACGACAACGAGGAAATGTTCCGCTGCCTATATTCCTACTCACCGCTACACAACATCAGGAATGACGGTACGCAATATCCGGCTATCCTTATCACAACCGCAGACCACGACGACCGCGTAGTACCTGCACATTCATTCAAATACGCCGCTACTCTCCAAGCCGCCGATACCGGCAATGAACCGAAACTGATCCGCATCGAGACCAGTGCCGGACACGGCGCCGGCAAACCCGTCAGCAAGCAAATAGAAGAAACCGCAGACATCTACTCCTTTATCCTCCACAACCTTAAATAACACACAGGAGGAGAGTTAGGAGTGAAGAACTAAGAGTTATGCGCTTAACCATCATGTGAGCCGGCATGCAATAACGATGTATGCTAAGGCTTCGTGACGCTGTATGTAGGCATACGATAATCTCCGACGCCTGCGTCGGAGGTATCCCGACGCTTGCGTCGGAGATAACAATACACCTGTGTAAGTTATAACCGAACGCCTGTGCAGTATAAGAAAGTTTGCAGAATCAAAAACTATTCGTGCCTGTACAACCAAATACGGCGTGTGCCGGACACACAGTCAGATAACGGGCGCAGTGATGCGTCTCCTGTCTTCTTCATTCCTCGTTCTTAGTTCCTCACCCTTAACGGTATTAGTCACCTGTTGTTTTTTCTATATAAAATATACGCTTTTCGGTTTTTTTCCGTTATTAGTAATGTGTTTGACAAAACGAAAAGAATAGTATTTACAGGGGCGCTGCTTTGCATCGCTTTTTTCGCCTTCGGTCAAAAGACAGATAGCGTCAGGCTCGCATTTCCTATCTCCAAAACAGTGCCTGTTACAATCAAAGAACTTAAAACACATTACCCAATAGATTTGCGTAACCCCCAAAACCTCGATACCACATTCATTTTTAATCCACACACAAACAAATACGAATACCAAAATAAAATAGGCGACGAGTTTATTATAACTCCGATTGCACTAACACCCGACGAATATTACCGATACAGCCTCAGAAAAAGTATGGATCTGTATTATCGTGACCGGTACCGAAAAGATTTTGACAGTATCGTCGGCGGAAAAAGAAAAGAAAAAGATGCACTGTCTTTCCTCGATTTCCAAATTGGACTCGGTCCGGCAGAAAAAATATTCGGTCCAGGTGGCGTGAAACTCGAAGCTAACGGAAGCCTTACTATGAAAATGGGGGTGATAAACAACAAATCAGGAAACCCAACACTCACAGAACGACAACGAAACAGAACAACTTTCGATTTCGATACCCAAATAACTACAGACGTTAAAGCATCCGTTGGTGATAAACTGAATTTTGACCTAAACTACAACACCGAATCAACTTTCCAGTTCGATCAACGACAACTTAAACTCGGATACAAAGGTAAAGAAGACGAAATAGTGAAAGTACTCGAAGCAGGAAACGTTAGTATGAACACTTCCAATTCTCTAATTCGAGGCGGAGCAGCCCTTTTCGGTATAAAAACAGAACTGCAATTCGGAAAACTTACCGTAGGCGCCATATTCTCACAACAAGAATCACAGTCTCGAACTATTTCCCAACGCGGTAACGTACAGACTACCCCGTTTGAAGTCAGACCAGACCAGTACGAGGAAAATATGCACTTCTTCCTGGCTTACTATTTCCATAACAATTATGATGAGGCAATGAGTAGCCTGCCTTACATAAAATCCGGTATCAATATCGACCGTATCGAAGTGTGGATCACTAATAACCGCTCTGATTACAACGAGGCGCGTAATATCCTCGCCTTCGCAGATCTCGGAGAAAATAAGAAAATAAGTAACGGAAGCGTTCTTCCTCTTGGCTTAGACAGTATTCCATACAACAACGCAAATAACCTGTATTCCAATCTGCTGAACGTATATTCCGCATCCCGTGATATAAGCCAGGTAAACCAAGTCTTTGCCGGAACTTCATTCGAAGGCGGTTATGACTTTGAAAAAATAGAAAACGCCCGCCGGCTTAATAATTCTACCGATTATACACTTAATAGTCAGTTAGGTTACATATCACTCAACTATCCCCTGCAACCCGATGAAGTCCTCGCCGTTGCATTCTCTTACACTTATCGCGGGAAAACTTATCAGGTCGGGGAATTTTCAACCGATAACCCAAGCGGTGCAAGCGGTGTCCTATATCTAAAGATGCTGAAAGGTACTTCATTCTCCCCTGTTTCTCCTACATGGAAACTTATGATGAAAAATGTCTATCAAATCACCGGCGGAAACAGAACTGTCGAACGTGACAGATTCCGTTTCGATATAAAATATAAAAATGATACGACCGGCGTTTACCTTAATTATATTACCGAAGGCGATATTGCAAGACAACCTCTGCTAAAAGTGGAAAACCTCGACCGACTCGATACCAGAAATGAACCTTATTCCGACGGTTTCTTCGATTATGTGGAAGGTATGACGGTTATTTCACAACGCGGGAAAATTATCTTCCCCGTCGTAGAACCTTTCGGTTCTCACCTCTGGAAAATGATCAACGATACCGAAATTGCCAAGAAATATGTGTTCCAGGAACTGTATGATTCAACTCTTACCATAGCCCGACAAGCCGCCGAAAAGAATAAGTTTATTATGACCGGCGAATATAAAGGAGCAGCAAGTAATTATGCCAATTATGGTAACAGCCTCAACTCCCGATCTATGATAGTATCGGCAAATGGCGTCCGGTTGCGTGAAGGTTCCGATTATGTGCTGAACAACGGACAAGTGGAAATCATCAATCCCGCATACCAAAACGTAAATGTTCAGCAATCGTTTGAAGATAACACGGGATTCAATATGCAACGCAAAACTATGATGGGACTAAATCTGAATTACGCAATAAATCCCAAGTTTAATATCGGCGCAACCATAATGAATTTAAGCGAAATGCCGCTCAAGATGAAAACAACTCCCGGACAGGAGTCCGTAAACAATACCCTCTTTGGATTTAACCTGAATTATGCAACCCAATCACAACTCTTGACCAATGTTCTTGACAAAATCCCACTGCTCGATCTTACACAGCCTTCGCAAATTACACTGACCGCAGAATATGCACGCCTTATTCCGGGACATTACAAGAGTAAGTACGGAGGAGACTATTCATATATAGATGATTTTGAAGCAGCGAAAAAAACTATCGACCTTCGCCAGCCGCATAACTGGACCCTGGCGTCAACTCCAAGTACATTCCCCGAATCAAAGAAAGTTAATGACCTTGATTACGGGAAAAATCGCTCGCTGATGGCTTGGTATTACATAGATGCGCTGTTTAGCAGAGAGTCATCAATGACGCCGGTACATATTAAAAACGATAAGAATCAGCGCTCCAATCATTATGTGAGAGCAGTGAAAGAAGGTGAACTATTTCCCGAAAAAGACCCAACCTTCGGACTGTCTTCAATCCTGCCCGTGATGAATGTTGCATACTATCCTCAAGAACGCGGACCATATAATCTCGACGCAAAAGGAATGAATCCCGATGGTACGCTGGCAAATCCTGAACAACGCTGGGGAGGAATTACCAGGAAAATCGAAAGCGGACAGGTGGACTTTGAAGCAAACAATGTCGAAACTATTGAATTCTGGTTGCTGGACCCGTTTATATATGATAAAACCTCGCGTGGCGGTGATTTGTATCTCAATCTCGGTGAAGTATCCGAAGATGTTTTAAAAGATGAAAAGAAATTTTTTGAAAACGGTTTACCCATAGATGGTGATGCTACGAAAACGGAAAGTACCGTTTGGGGGCTTGTGCCGCGCCAGCAATCCCTCGTCTATGCCTTCGACAATACGGAAGGTGCACGCAAAAAGCAAGATGTGGGGCTGAATGGACTTTCGACTGAAGAAGAGTTTAATTTTTCGTCATATAAAGATTACGTAAATGAATTGCGGAATATCCTTTCCCCACAAACCCAAAGTTTAATGGATGATGATCCCTTTTCGCCTTTGCGAGACCCCGCAGGTGACAACTATCACTACTTTCGAGGCTCGGACTTTGATGCACAGCAAACTTCTATCCTCAACCGATATAAACATTACAACGGAATGGAAGGCAACTCTGCTGACGCCAACGATACCGGAGAAAACTTCAATTCCGCATTTCGCCTCACACCGGATGTGGAAGACATCAATCAGGATAATACGTTAAATGAAAACGAGAAATATTTCCAATATCATGTATCTATCCGTCCGGAAGATTTAGTCGTAGGACGAAATTTCATTGTACAGAAAAAAGAAGTAAATCCAGTATTGGACAACGGGAAAACAGAAACCGTGACATGGTATCAGTTCAAAGTGCCTTTAGTGGAATTTGAAAGCAAAGTGGGCAACATAAACGACTTTAAAACAATACGCTTTATGCGTATGTTCCTAACTAATTTTTCGGATTCGGTCGTAATGCGTTTCGGAACATTTGAATTAGTTTTTGGTGATTGGCGTTCTTATTCCAAAGATATGTCAAACCTCAACCTGCCTCCGCAGGGTAATGCCAGCGTCAGTATGTCTTATGTTAATTATGAGGAACACAGCAGTAAAGAGCCTGTAAACTATATCCTGCCGCCAGGTGTTAACCGTATCATTGACCCGGGACAAACCCAATTGCGGCAGCAAAACGAACAGTCCCTTTCTCTAAATATCTCAAACCTCGCTTCCGGTGATGCCCGCGCTATCTATCGCCAAAGTGGAATGGATACTCGCCAATATCGCCGCTTGCAGATGTTTGTACATGCCGAGCGCCTGATTGATGATCTCACTAATCTTGAAGACGACGAACTGTCGGTATTCCTACGGCTTGGCTCGGACTATAAAAACAACTATTACGAATATGAGGTACCGCTACGCATTACGCCGGCAGGAATCTACACAGAAACCGGAGACCAGCAGCGTATAGTCTGGCCCTCGGAAAATATGATAGACTTACCCCTATCGCTTCTTACCGATCTTAAACTTGAACGCAACAGGGAAAAACGCCGTGCTGGTTCTACGGTAAATTACTTAACGCCGTATTCCATTACAGACCCCGCCAATCCACGCAATACCGTTACAGTTGTCGGCAATCCTACACTGTCTGAGGTCAAGGTTATTATGATCGGTGTTAGAAACAATTCCCGTAATACCAAGTCGGCAGAAATATGGTTCAACGAATTGCGCCTGACCGATTTCAATGAAGACGGCGGTTGGGCGGGTAATGCCAACCTGTTTGTCGGTCTTTCGGATATGGGTTCGGTTACACTTGCCGGACGGAAAGAAACTGCCGGGTTCGGTAGCCTTGATCAGGGAATTATGGATCGCAATATAGATGATTCCTATCAATATAGCATAGCTACGCAGGTTGATCTCGGACGCTTCTTCCCCGAAAAAACAAAAGTAAGTTTACCGTTCTATTATTCATATACCGAAAACACATTAAGTCCAAAATACAATCCCCTCGACCAGGACGTATTACTCGCTGATGCCCTTGATAACGTCAATACCAAAACCGAACGCGACTCAATCCGCAGTTTCGCTGTCGATAAAGAAACAAGCCAATCTATCAATTTCAATAATGTAAAAGTTGATATTCAGAGTAAAAAACCTATGCCTTACGATCCTGCCAATTTCACTTTCGGCTTCTCGTCATTAGAAAACCGTGCGCAAAACGCATCTACCCAGTATGAAACAACTACCGAAAAATCGCTTACTATAGATTATGGATATTCTTCTCCTTTCAAACCTTGGAAACCGTTTATGAAAAAGGACAAGAAAGGGCAAATTGATACAAAATCCCTGCAATCGGGAACACAGCAAAAACGTCAGGTACAACAGCCATCGGCAAAGAAACAATCGGCTTGGGGTCCTTTCCTTGATGTTGTTGAAATAGGCTTTTTGCCAAATACGTTGCAAATAAATTCCGAAATATACCGCAACTATTTTGAAATGCAGTTGCGCGACATCGGCAATCCCGAAGGCATCAATATGATTCCCGCTTCTTTCCGGGAAGATTTCTTCTGGAAGCGCTCGCTTGAAACGAAGTGGAATCTGACGCAGAATCTGAATTTTACTTTTGGTTCCGGTACCAATGCCCGTATCGAAGCGCCTCACGTGCAGGTTAATAAACTTCTTAATCCCGATGACTATTCGCGCTGGCGTGATTCTGTGATTCAAAGTATTCGCGATCTCGGACGCCCGATGGAATACAAACAGAAATTTACCGGAACATACAAATTGCCATTCAACAAGCTCGCGTTGCTTAATTTTATCGACGGTAGCCTTTCTTATACCAGCCAATACAGTTGGGACCGTGGTGCGATGCTTGAGGACGCAAGTATAAACCTTGGAAATATCATTACCGGCAGTCGCAGTATTGGTATCGACAATATCACACTCAAAATGGAAACCCTTTATAATAAATCTAAATACCTGGAAACGGTAAACAAAAGATTCGCTGCGCAGAAAAACAACCGGAATCAACAACGAAACAACCGAAACCAGCGTCAAAACGCAAATGAACAGCAACCAAAGGCAAAAAGCACAAAGCAAAAGAAAAAGTTTGAAGACACAATAGCGCTCAGTACGGATTCTGCTACGAATGTTGTGCATAAACTTGGTACGAAACACTTCAAGATTACCGCCCGCACCGAAACCGGCAGACTTTATCCAATAAAATACAGGAAAACAGACGAGAATACGATAGAAATAAAAAATCGTGATTCTGTTAATTTGAAAATCAGTATCGCAGAACTGCCACCGGCAGAAGAGACCAACTTATACAAGGCTATGCAATACACTACCCGCGCGTTGATGCTTGTCCGTTCTGTTGGTTTTACCTATACTGAATCCTACGAGCTCACTCTGCCTAATTTCGAGCCTGAGATAGGTAACTTTTTCGGACAGGGTTCGTCTCCTTTTGGAATGTCTCCCGGGCTTGACTTTGCTTTTGGGTTGATAGACGACAGTTATATACGCAAGGCTGAGCAGCGGCAATGGCTAATCAAAAACCAGGATAACATTACACCCGCAATAAGCGCTAAGAACCAGACTTTCAAGTTTGTCTCTCAACTTGAACCATTTGCCGGAATGAAAATTACTCTTGACGGAACAAGGACAAAGACCGACCGTAGCGAAACATATTTTATGTACGGAGATATGCCTAAAAAATTCACAGGCTCTTTTGCTATGTCAACCATCGCCCTCGGCAATGCTTTTGAGTCACCAACTGCCTCCAATGGATACTATTCCCGTGCGTTCCAGGATTTTCTTGCAAACCGTTCTATTATTGCTTCCCGCCTTGAGCAACGTTATGCTTCTTCTACCTACCCTGTCTCCGGTTTCCTCGAAGGTAGCCACCTCGCCGGACAACCTTATGACCCTACCATTGGCTCAGTTAACCCGAACTCGACCGACGTTCTGATTCCTGCTTTTCTCGCTGCTTACACCGGACAAAATCCCTCTACTATGAGCCTTTCACTGTTCCCGGCGCTAAAAAAACTGTTACCTAACTGGCGTATGACCTATGACGGATTGATGCGTGTTCCGTTTATCAACAATAATTTCAAAGCCTTCAATCTCGAACATAAATATAGTTGTTTATATATGGTCACCGCCTATAATTCTTATCTAAACTGGATTGAGGCGGGGCGAGACGGTATAGGCTTTGTTGAAAACGTATTAAGTGGCAATCCGAACCCTTCGTCTGCTTATGATATTACGTCAGTTACTTTAAAGGAAGAATTTGTTCCGTTAGTCGGACTTAAAACAACTTTACAAAATGACTTGGCGTTCAATTTTATGTATAAAACCAACAGGACGGTCAATCTGAACGTGGCTGCTTACCAGATAGTTGAGGTTAAGCAAAAGAATTTCACTTTCGAGACCGGTTATCGGATTAATAACTTTAACCGTTATCTAAAAATTCGCAAGACCGGTGGCGCCAACTTCAACAATGAACTCAATGTGAAGTTCGGTATTACTTATTCGATGATGCACGATCTTATCCGTAAGATAGAAGAGAGCCTTACACAGGCAACTAAAGGCAATTCCACATTAGGCATCAACTTTACCGCCGATTACAGTTTAAGCCGGATGATAACTCTTCAGGCATACTACGACCGTCAGGTCAGTAATCCTCTTGTATCTGCGAGTGCTTACCCTATGTCAAAATCTAATTTTGGTGTAAGTGTGAAGGTTAGCCTGCAGAGATAGATAAAATTTTGTGATTCATCAAAAAAACAGGATGAATTAAGTTATCTCGCCGATTAAGAACAACCCTTCTCAGGGTTATCTTATGTTGTTTTTGCTAGAAAGCAAGAGATATTTGACTGCTGTCAGTTGCAAGGTATTAACAAATAAAACGTCCGAATAACAATAAATTCTACATTTTACTGTTTAAATTAGTGTCATCCGAAACGGTCAAATGAAACAGCGGTTTATTTTCTCTGCAATGGCGCTCGTCTGCCTCATATCCTGCACATCGTCGAAGAATACAAGCGGAACGAGATGGTATCATGCGTTCAATACGAGATACAATATCTATTTCAACGCAAACACGGCTTATCAGGAGGCTGCAAAGACCCAAATCGAACAGTTCACTGCAATGGAGAATTATTCGGATTATCTCCTCTTTCATCCCGTCTCTGCGACCGGTAAAGAGAAAAGTACAACAGGAGGTCCATTCAACAGACCTATCGAAAAGTCCGTCAAGGCGATTAAACTGCACTCTATCCAAACGCGCCCTGAAAGAGATAACAGTAAACGAAGCAGCATTGATTATAAAGCCTTTATGAAACTCAAGGAATACAACCCATTCCTTCATAACGCATGGATGATGATGGCTCGATCACAGTTTTTCAATGGCGATTTCCTTGAGTCGGCGAGTACCTTTTCATATATCGCGAACCTCTATGACACCCAACCGGAGATCTCAATCCCCGCCAAAATATGGAAAGCACGCTGTTATAACGAAATGGGATGGTTCTACGATGCGGAGAATATACTCACCAAGATCGACAGTGTTTCATTGTCCAGGAAGCAGGCTGACCTGTACGCGACTGTATATGCTGACTATCTGATAAAGCAAAAGCGCTACGAAGAATCCGTACCATTCCTTATATCATCAATCAAAGCGGAGAAAAATAAACTGCAGCGTAACCGTGAGAAATACCTGCTCGGACAGATTTACGCCTCGTCAAACAATAAAGCCATGGCTTATAAAACCTTCGGCGAGGTTTCGGGGGCAATCGTTCCATATATCCTTCAACTAAACTCTCGAATCAGGCAAACAGAAGTATTTCCCGATAATAACATAACGAAGATCAGTAAACGACTGCAGCGAATGGCGCGAAGCGGGAAGAATAAGGAATATTTGGACATGGTATATTACGCACTTGGTAACGTTTACATGACTGTGCCGGATACTTTGAAGGCTTTGGAAAACTACGAGAAGGGTGTAAAAGAGAGTAAGCGAGGCGGGATAGATAAAGCGATGAACCAAATACAGTTAGGCGATATTTATTTCACTCAGCGCAAATATGTCAACGCGCAACCTAACTACTCCGAAGCGCTTGCACAACTCAAAAAAGAGGACAGGGATTATCCCCGCGTCTCCAAACGATCTGAGGTACTTGATGCACTTGTTATCCACGTCCAGGCAGTGGAATTGCAGGACAGTCTGCAACGTCTCTCACGGATGACGGAGGAAGAACGCCTCGCTGTGGTAAATAAAATCATAGCCGATCTCATTAAGAAGGAGAAAGAAGAACAGGAAAAGGCTGACATGGAAGAATATCAGTCCCAGCGCCAATCCATGCAATCCGAACGGCAATCACAACTTAGACAGAAGCAACCTCCAACCGTAGCGCCACCTTCCGACGGCGAGTTCTATTTCTATAACCAGCAGGCAGTTACGACCGGTAAAAATGCTTTCCGGCAAAAATGGGGACAGCGGAAACTTGAAGATGATTGGCGGCGACGTAACAAGATTAAAGCCTTTGATGATCTTGGTGAACAGGAAGAATTGCCTGCCGATTCAATAACCGGACAACAGGAAGGCGATGAATTGTTGTCGCAGGATTCAATTCCGGCAGTCACCGAAGACAAGGTTAGCGAACTGTCCGAAGACCCGCACGACCCCAATTTCTACCTGCAACAGATACCGTTAACCGAAGAAGATATTGAGGCTTCAAACCTCATCATCCAGGATGGACTCTACAACATGGGCGTCATATATAAGGATATTCTTGAAGACTACTCTCTGGCGATCGAAACCCTTGATTCGCTCAATATCCGGTTCCCCGAAAACGAAACGAAGTTGGACGCCTATCATCACATATACCTTATCTACTGGAAACTTGGAGATATGGCAATGGCTGACATTTACAAACAGAAAATCCGCGCCGAATTTCCCGACAGCGAACTTGCAATAGCAATGGCTGACCCCGACTACGAATATAACCAGAAGATGATGAACGTAATACAGGACTCGTTATACAGTCAGACTTTTGCCGCCTATGAAGAAGGAAATATCTCGCAGATCCGCCTGAACTACGATACATTTTCCGCAAAATACACACAATCTGCTCTTATGCCGAAATTCATGTTTCTAAACGCCCTGACATACGCCCGACCTGAGGAAACGGATACCTTCAAAATCTTCCTCAAACAGTTAATCGACAAATTCCCCAATGAAGATGTTTCATTGCTTGCCGCCGACATGATGAAAGGTTTCCAGCGCGGGCTAATCCTTGCTTCCTCAGGCGATAACATGATGACGCGCGGCAGCATATTCAACCTGCGGTTCGGCGCTTCGCTCGATTCTTTAGGAGTAGACACAACGCTCATCTTCACCGCCGAAATCGACACTCCACACAAACTTCTGCTCCTTTATCCGAAAGGCAGTGTCAATGAAAACCTGCTACTGTTCAACGTTGCCGGCTTTAACTTCGGAAATTTCCAGGTAAACGACTTTGAACTCACGCTTGCCGAGGCAGGCAATGTCGGAATGTTAAGGATCGACGGATTCGGTTCCATGGAACAGGTTATGCAGTACTACGATATGATAGTCGGCGAAAACGGATACATTGACAGGATAGAAGAAGCGGTAATAATCGTGCCAATTTCGGGCGCTAACTACGAGACATTGATGAAGGGTAAGAGTCTGGAAGAGTACATGAACTTCTTCGAGGAACACTTTGAAGGAGGCAACGAAGACCTGATTGACAAATGGAGATTAAAGGAGGCGGAAGAAAAAGCGGCAACGGAAGGCGAAGAGCCCGCGACGGAAAACATTGACCCTGCCGCCGAACCCGACGCATCCGCGCTCAAAGCAGACACTGTAATATCCCTCGAACTACCGCTCATTGTGCCTCGGCAAAGAGACTCCACATCACTTAAAAGCGACACATTACCCGAAGTATCTTCCATATTGGACGACGCTTACAGTAACGCATCCGACAAAGTCGACGCCCTGACGGCAAAATATAACGAGATAGCCGACGACCCGATTCGCGGAATCTTTGGACTCTTCAAGCGTAAGCCACGCAACGCGATAGACGAATATGCCGCCGAACAGGAGAAGATAGAGAAAGAACGTAAAAAGCAGGCTAACAAAGAACTGCACGAAAAACAAAAGCAAGACCTCATTCAACAGCGCCTCGAAGAGAAAGAGCGCGAACAACAGGAAAAAGCAGCCGGCGACTCAATCAACGCCATCAAGAAACAGGAAAAAGTAGCCGCCAAAGCAGCGGAACTTGCAAAAAAGCAGGAGATAAAGAACAAAAAACGGGAAAAAGAAGCCCGCATCAAAGCCAAACAAGCCGCCGCCAGGCAGAGAAAAGCCGACATAAAGGCAAAAGCGAAGCAGCGGGCGGCAGCAAAGAAAAAGGCGGTCAAAGGCAAACCTTAGTATCTATAATCCTCAAAACAAGGGCAATAAGAAACATATTTTAGAAAATATAATACCGGAAGCAGGGGCAAGAGGAAACAATTTTTAGAAGTTATAATATATAATGAAGGAGGGCGGCAGGCGGAAGTCTGCTGCTTTCTTTTTGCCGTTTATCGGTCTGTTTTGATAAAATAAAACGGTAAAATCGACCATTTTTGCCCGTGCAGCATGAAGGAGCTCGTGCTGACAGGACAGCTGTCTCCGGCTGACAGGCGTCCTGTCTCCGGCTGACAGGCGTCCTGGCTACGGCTAACAGGCGTCCTGTCTCCGGCTGCCAGCCGTCCTGTCAGCACTAGCTCCTGCAAAAATTTACCGCTAACAACCCACAAAAAAGCGGCGGAACGTATCAAAATTTACCGTCAATACCCCCCAAAAAGCGGTGGAATGTATCAAAATTTACTCCCAATAACCTTACCTTTACCGGCCTGTTTTGATGAAATAAAACGGTAAAACCGACCATTTTTGCCCGTGCAGCATGAAGGAGCTCGTGCTACGGGTCGCAGACCCTACGGCTACCGGTCGCAGACCCTACGGCTACCGGTCATCGACCCTAGGGCTACGGGTCGTCGACCCTAGTGCTGCCAGCCGTCCTGGCAGCACTAGCTCCTGCAAAAATTTACCGCTAACAACCCCAAAAAAGCATCGGAATTCATCAAAAATTAACCTCTAATCACTAAAAAGTAGCAGCGAAATACATCAAAAATTAACCTATAACCACTAAAAAGTAGCAGCGGAATGTATCAAAATTAACCACTAATCACCATAAAAGCAACAGCGGGATGCATCACTGCACCCCGCTGCCTGTCCTATTATTAATAATTGAAATGAATGGAAAAGTCTCTTTATATTATCTCTGTCATCCTTTAATCTATAACCTCTTTAGCCTGCTTTTGGGCTGGGTCTTAGACTGGATCAGCGCCCCTACAACGCTACGTTGCTGGTTGGGAGCGGCTTGCGCCCTCTCCATCTCCGCCTTGTTGCCTACAATGAGGCGGCTATATTCCTTCAAGCCTGTACCCGACGGGATGAGATGTCCGCATATAACGTTCTCCTTCATACCTTCAAGCCGGTCAACTTTACCCTTGATCGCTGCCTCGTTCAACACTTTCGTGGTCTCCTGGAAGGAGGCGGCAGACATGAAACTGCTGGTTTGCAGGGCGGCGCGCGTGATTCCTTGCAGGATCTGGTTAGCGGTAGCAGGAACAGCGTCACGGGTTTCAACTAACTTCATGTCGCGTCGTTTCAGTACCGAGTTCTCGTCCCTCAGTTTGCGGGCTGTGACAATCTGACCCGGCTTCAGGTTTGGAGAATCACCCGATGCGGTAACAACTTTCTTTCCCCACAGGCGATCATTCTCTTCCGCAACCTCAAGCTTGTCAACAAGTTGCTGCTCAAGGAAACGGGAGTCTCCAGGTTCCACAATCTCAACCTTGCGCATCATCTGGCGAACTATAACCTCAAAGTGCTTGTCGTTAATCTTAACTCCCTGCAAACGATAGACGTCCTGAACCTCATTTACAATGTATTCCTGAACGGAAGTAGGACCACTGATAGCCAGGATGTCGGCAGGTGTGATTGCACCGTCCGACAAGGGCGTCCCTGCCTTCACGTAATCATTTTCCTGAACAAGTATCTGCTTGGAGAACGGGACAAGGTAGATCTTGAACTCACCGGACTTTGACGTTATGATAACCTCGCGGTTGCCGCGCTTGACTTTGCCGAACGAGACCTCGCCGTCTATCTCCGACACAACCGCAGGATTAGACGGGTTGCGGGCTTCAAACAGTTCCGTCACGCGGGGAAGACCACCCGTAATGTCGCCCGTCTTACCAACTGCGCGAGGAATTTTTACGAGTACTTCACCAAGTTGCACCTCATCACCCTCTTCCTTCACAACGTGAGCGCTGAGCGGGAGAACGTAAGTTTTTGCAACCAAACCGTCACTGTCGACAATCTGTGCAGACGGTACTTTGTTACGGTCACGCGATTCAATGATGATCTTCTCACGCAGCCCCGTATTGTCGTCGTACTCATCTTTGTAAGTGATGTTCTCTATCAGGTTCTCAAATTTTACCGTACCTTGAACCTCGGATACTATAACGGCGTTGAAAGGATCCCACTCGATGATTATGTCGCCTTTACTGACCGTGTCGCCCGACTTGAAATAGAGTTTCGAAGCGTAAGGAATATTGTGCGACGTGAGTACAATCTTCGTGTTCGGATCTATTATACGAAGTTCCGACAGGCGACTGATAACGATTTTATAAGGTTTCCCCGATTCGTCGGTCAGGTCTATTGTCCTCAGCTCGTCTATCTCAATGATGCCGTCGTATTTAGATGTAACATTGTTCTCTGCCGTTATGTTGGATGCAATACCGCCCACGTGGAAGGTACGCAAAGTAAGCTGTGTACCCGGCTCGCCGATGGATTGCGCGGCGATAACGCCTACCGCTTCGCCTTTCTGAACCATCCGCCCCGTCGAGAGGTTGCGACCATAGCATTTTGCACAGACACCTTTCTTCGATTCGCATGTCAACACCGAACGGATTTCCACACGCTCAATGGGTGAATGTTCGATTGCTTCCGCAATGTTTTCGGTAATCTCTTCACCGGAATGGATAATGATCTCTCCCGTGATCGGATGCTGGATGTCATGAACCGAGACCCGACCAAGTATGCGTTCGTATAAAGTAGCAACGGTTTCTTCGTTATTCTTAAGTTCGGTCGCTACAAGTCCGCGCAATGTGCCGCAGTCTTCTTCATTAATGATCACGTCGTGCGATACATCAACAAGACGGCGGGTAAGATAACCCGCATCGGCAGTCTTCAACGCCGTGTCGGCAAGTCCTTTACGCGCACCGTGAGTCGAAATGAAATACTCCAACACTGAAAGACCTTCCTTAAAGTTTGAAAGGACAGGGTTCTCAATTGTCTGACCACCTTCCGCTCCACTCTTTTGAGGCTTGTTCATCAGACCTCGCATACCGGACAACTGGCGAATCTGCTCCTTTGAACCGCGAGCCCCAGAGTCAAGCATCATATATACAGGATTGAATCCCTGATCATCAGCGCTTAACTGTTTCATCAACACGTCGGCAAGGTTGTTATTTACCTTAGTCCAGACGTCGATAATCTGGTTATAACGTTCGTTGTAGGTGATGAAACCCATATTGTAGTTGCTCAGGATGTCTTCTACTTCTTCATAACCCTTTGCTACTAACTGCTCCTTTTCTTTCGGAATAATGATGTTCTCGAGGTTGAAGGACAGTCCTCCCCTGAAAGCCATCGTGTATCCAAGATTCTTGATGTCGTCAAGGAATCGTGCCGTACGAGCGACTCCACAGGTCTTGATCACAATTCCGATAATGTCACGAAGTGACTTCTTTGACAGGATTACGTTGATATAACCTACTTCCTCCGGTACAAAATCGTTTACCATAACACGACCAACAGATGTTTCCATCAGTTGTTTTACAGGCTTGCCATCAATCATGTCATCGACAATGATCTGCACCTTAGCGTGAATGTCTACTCGACCTTCATTATAAGCAATGATGGCTTCTTCCGGTCCGTAGAATTTCAATCCTTCGCCGCGGGCGCCGTCACGCAGTTTGGTGATGTAATACAAACCGAGTACCATGTCCTGCGAGGGTACGGTAATAGGTGCACCGTTAGCCGGATTGAGGATATTATGCGAAGCAAGCATAAGCATTTGTGCTTCGAGGATTGCTTCGTTGCCAAGCGGAAGATGAACTGCCATCTGGTCTCCGTCGAAATCGGCGTTGAATGCCGTACAGGAAAGCGGGTGAAGTTGTATTGCTTTGCCTTCGATCATCTTTGGCTGGAAAGCCTGGATACCAAGCCGGTGCAGGGTTGGAGCACGGTTAAGCAGTACAGGATGTCCTTTCATTACGTACTCAAGAATGTCCCAAACGACGGGCTCTTTGCGGTCTACTATTTTCTTTGCCGATTTTACGGTTTTTACTATGCCGCGATCTATTAGTTTACGTATTATAAATGGTTTGTAAAGTTCTGCCGCCATGTTTTTAGGGATACCACACTCGTGCATTTTGAGTTCAGGACCAACAACAATTACCGAGCGGGCTGAATAGTCTACACGTTTACCGAGCAGGTTTTGGCGGAAACGTCCCTGTTTGCCTTTCAAACTGTCGGACAGAGATTTTAGCGGTCGGTTAGCATCTGTTTTGACAGCACTCAACTTGCGTGAATTGTCGAGCAAGGAATCAACCGATTCTTGAAGCATACGCTTCTCGTTTCTCAGAATAACTTCAGGTGCTTTGATTTCAATCAACCGTTTCAAGCGGTTATTACGGATAATTACGCGACGGTAAAGATCATTGAGATCGGACGTCGCAAAGCGCCCTCCATCGAGGGGAACGAGTGGACGTAGCTCCGGTGGAATCACAGGAACTATCTTTACAATCATCCATTCCGGACGGTTGCGTTCTTTAGACTGGCGGAACGATTCGACTACTTGCAGGCGTTTGAGAGCCTCCTGTTTACGCTGCTGTGACGAGTCATTCGACGCTTTGTGTCGCAGTTCGTAAGAGAGATTGTCCAGATCAAGTCTTTCAAGCAGGCTGTGAATTGCCTCTGCTCCCATCTTTGCTATGAACTTATTAGGATCACCGTCATCAAGTAATTGGTTTTCTTTCGGCAGGCGTTCCATTATTTCGAGGTATTCATTTTCCTCGAGCAGGTCGTATTTTTCATGGTCTGTAATCGGGCCTGGCTGAATAACGACATAACGTTCGTAATAGATGACCGAATCAAGTTTCTTTGTAGGCAATCCGAGTAGATACCCTATTTTGTTGGGTAACGAACGGAAATACCAGATATGCGCTACCGGTACGACAAGATTGATATGCCCCATACGCTCGCGGCGAACTTTCTTTTCAGTTACTTCCACCCCACAACGATCGCAGACAATACCTTTGTAACGGATACGCTTGTACTTGCCGCAATGACATTCGTAATCACGACAGGGACCAAAGATGCGCTCGCTGAACAGACCATCATGTTCTGGCTTGTAAGTCCGATAGTTGATTGTTTCAGGCTTTGTTACCTCACCGCTTGACATCCCAAGGATCTCATCGGGCGAGGCAAGTCCAATCGTTATTTTTGAAAAACTGGTTTTTACTTTAGTTTCTTTTCTGAAAGCCATAATCAAAAGATTTTATTTTATTTTATTTTTTTTATCAACAACATTAATTAGAATTTGCTTTAAGCATTTCGATTTTATCCTGAACGCTTATTCTGTCGATGCTATAGCCGATTGCATCCCAACCGTCAGTTTTTTGACGGGCAAAGAGTTCGATACGGCTTCTGTCACCGAACAGTTGAACAATTCTATCGCGGACAACAGGCGGTTTGGCAAAATGCCCAGCCTTTCGTACATCATAATCTGCGGTACAGAGTGGCTGACAGAGTTAATATATCCTCTCATTCCGAGCAGGACAATCTCTGCATTTGCTCTCGAATAACTGCCAGGTACCATCAACGGTATTCCGTCTTTGCAAACTTTTACCAAAGTGAAAGTGCAGGTTTTATACTTAAAACCCCAAAGATATTTCAAAGGCGGGTCGGCATATATCATTTGGTATTTCATTGCAAATCCTCCTTATAGTGTTCAATCAGATTACCGTATTTCAAATTATCAAATAACATTTTTGCTGTGATGCATGGACTGAGTTGCTGCATTTTATCCAAGTTAGCGGGTATCTCAACCTTGTAATAGTTTTTGCTGTCTTCGCCGTATTTTGGTAACGCAGTTATCGCTCTTGCGCGACGCGCTTTGAATTCGATGCTGTAAATGGCTTTGTCCATTAAGTGAATCAACGCAATATCTGTACCTCCAATGCCACCTGCCTTAATCAGAAATTCAGTTTTATCCTTATTTGAATGAATGTATCGCGGAACAAGATAATATGAGATCAACAGATTAAGAACATTGCCGTCAATAGAGGGGTTACTCTTATAATCCGTTAATTTGGGCAATCTGAAAATATTTGTAAGCGTCCGTGCATAAACATATTCGCTGAACACAGCCGATTGCAACAGATGCGTGTTGGCGACAAATTTCCACATTTTACATACGATAATGGTGTAAATGTCGTTTTTTTTCTTTGTCTGTTGTACAGAGAGGGTTTCCCCTCGTCCGATTACTTTCCAGAGTTTGTTGTACTTACGTTTCTGGAAAACAATTTTAGTTGGTGCAATAGCGTAGAACAAACGCATTATTTCCTCTTGTTGTCTCGACAATATTATCTTTTTTGTTGAGTGCATATAATGAACACTACACTTTCAAATTATTCCAGCGTTATACTCAATCCCAGTCCTCTCATTTCGTGAAGCAGCACGTTCAGTGATTCCGGAATACCTGCGGGCGGCATCGGATCTCCTTTGACGATTGCCTCATAGGCTTTCGAACGACCAATGACATCGTCCGATTTGATGGTCAAGATTTCTTGCAGAATATATGAGGCACCGAATGCTTCAAGCGCCCAGACTTCCATTTCACCAAAACGTTGACCGCCAAACTGTGCCTTGCCTCCGAGCGGCTGTTGTGTAATTAGCGAGTAAGGACCTATGGAGCGTGCATGCATCTTATCATCGACCATATGTCCGAGCTTCAGCATATAAATTATACCTACAGTAGCAGGCTGGTCGAAGCGTTCACCGGTATGTCCGTCGTAGATGTAAGTCTTGCCATATTGGGGAATACCTGCCTTGTCTGTCCATTGGTTGAGGTCATCGAGTGACGCTCCGTCGAATATTGGGGTGGCGAATTTCAAGTCGAGATTGCGTCCTGCCCAGCCGAGTACTGTTTCAAAAATTTGCCCGAGATTCATACGAGAAGGAACTCCTAATGGATTGAGAACAATATCAACTATGGTGCCATCTTCGAGAAAAGGCATATCTTCGTCTCTTACAATACGCGAAACTATACCTTTGTTTCCGTGACGCCCCGCCATCTTGTCGCCAACTTGCAATTTTCGTTTCTTTGCAATATAAACTTTCGCCATTTGAACGATACCAGCGGGAAGTTCGTCGCCAATCTGCACATCAAATTTCTGGCGTCGGAGTTCTGCATCGTATTCTTTATAGCGTTTCAGGTAATTGACTACTATGTCGCGAATAAGTGTATTCTTTGCCTGATCTAGAGTCCATTTTGACAATTGCACTTCGTTGAAGTTGATTTTGTTCAACTCTTCCCTGGTAAATTTCGTGCCTTTTGCGATAACTTCAACTCCCATATAGTCTTTCACACTGTGAGAAACTTTTCCTTCAGTCAGTTTAAGCAGTTTATCAATAAGCACTTCACGCAACGCTGCCACTTTTTTATCGAATATTTCATCAAGTTGCGGCAGTTTTGCTTTCTCTAAGAGATAGTTTCTCCTGTCTTTGTTTCTAACGCCTGCTTTTGAAAAGAGATTGCTACCAATGACAACCCCGTTTAGCGAAGGCGATGCCTTCAGCGATGCGTCTTTTACATCTCCTGCTTTTTCGCCAAAAATAGCACGAAGCAGTTTCTCTTCAGGCGAAGGGTCAGATTCTCCTTTGGGAGTTATTTTTCCTATAAGTATATCTCCCGGTTCAACTCGAGCACCTATGCGAATAATACCATTTTCGTCAAGGTTGCGAGTAGCATCTTCACTAACATTAGGAATATCAGAAGTCAATTCTTCATTGCCTCGTTTGGTTTCGCGCACTTCAAGTATATATTCATCTACGTGAACGGAAGTAAAAATATCTTCACGGACAACACGTTCACTGATTACGATAGCGTCTTCATAGTTGTAACCTTTCCAAGGCATAAATGCCACTTTCAGGTTTTTGCCGAGTGCGAGTTCTCCGCGTTGCGATGAGTAACCTTCAGTTAGTATTTGACCCTTCTTGACGCGTTCACCTTGTTTGATGATTGGGCGCAGGTCAATAGTAGTATTCTGATTTGTTTTCCTGAATTTCGGTATATTGTAAGCCTTCACTGCAGAATCGAAACTCACAAATTCTTTTTCTTCCGTTCTATCGTATTTGATTTCGATGCGGGTGGCATCAACGTAGATTACTGTACCATCGCCTTCTGCCGAAATTTGTGTTCGCGAATCCTTTATCAGCTGTCCTTCGATACCTGTGCCGACAATCGGAGCTTCGGGGCTAAGCAGTGGAACTGCCTGTCGCATCATATTTGAACCCATCAATGCACGGTTGGCGTCATCGTGTTCGAGAAACGGAATGAGAGAAGCGGCAATGGATGCGATTTGTGTAGGTGAAACGTCCATCAGTTCAACCTCTTCGGGATCTACGACAGGATAGTCAGTGTCGCGGCGAGCTTTGACACGAGTACGGATAAAATATCCGTTATCGTCAAGGGGTGCGTTACCTTGTCCGATTATTTTGCCTTCTTCTTCTTCAGCAGTCATATATATTATGCCTCCTGCGGAAAGGTCAACTTTTCTGTCGTTGACTTTGCGATAAGGCGTTTCAATGAATCCGAGTTCATCTATTTTTGCATAAACGCAAAGCGAGGAAATAAGACCAATATTCGGACCTTCGGGAGTTTCAATCGGGCACAGACGTCCATAGTGAGTATAATGCACGTCGCGGACTTCAAAACCTGCACGTTCGCGGGAAAGACCGCCTGGACCAAGGGCGGACATACGGCGTTTGTTAGTGATTTCCGATAGAGGATTGGTCTGATCCATAAATTGCGAAAGCGGGTTTGTTCCGAAAAATGAGTTTATAACAGACGAAATTGTTTTTGCATTTATTAGGTCAATAGGAGTGAACACTTCATTATCGCGAACATTCATGCGCTCACGTATAGTGCGTGCCATACGTGTGAGACCTATGCCGAATTGATTGCATAACTGTTCACCTACGGTGCGGACGCGGCGATTGCTTAAGTGGTCGATATCATCAACATTAGCCTTTGAATTAATCAGTTCGATAAGATATTTTATAATTTCTATAATATCTTCTTTAGTAAGCACTTTTACGTCCATTGAGGTCGTGAGATTCAATTTTTTGTTGATGCGGTAGCGACCTACTTCGCCAAGATCGTAACGTTTTTCCGAGAAGAATAGATTTTGAATCACTTCACGCGCCGATGTATCGTCAGTAGGATCTGCACTACGCAATTGGCGGTAGATATATATTACGGCGTCTCGCTCAGAATTTGTCGGATCTTTTTGCAAAGTATTGTAGATTATGGCGTAATCCGAAAGATTCTGATCTTCACGATGGAGGAGTATAGTTTGAGCACCTGAGTCAATGATTGCTTGAACATGTTCATTTTGAATTACGGTTTCGCGGTCAATAAGCACCTCATTTCGTTCTATTGAAACAACTTCTCCTGTATCTTCATCTGCGAAATCTTCAACCCATGTACGTAACACACGTGCGGCGAGTTTGCGACCGATAGACTTTTTTAGATTAGTATTGTTTACTTTTATTTCTTCCGCAAGGTTAAATATTTCAAGAATCTCCTTGTCCGATTCGAATCCGATGGCGCGCAACAAGGTTGTAACCGGCAGTTTTTTCTTCCTGTCAATATAGGCATACATCACGCTGTTAATGTCAGTTGCAAACTCTATCCACGAGCCTTTGAACGGTATTATTCGGGCGGAATAAAGTTTAGTACCGTTGGAGTGGAGACTTTGACCGAAGAATACACCGGGCGAACGGTGGAGTTGGGAAACAACCACACGTTCTGCTCCATTTATGACGAAAGTTCCTTTTTCGGTCATGTATGGGATAGGACCGAGGAAAACGTCCTGAATTACGGTGTCGAAATCTTCATGGTCAGGGTCAGTACAGTACAGTTTTACTTTGGCTTTCAGCGGTACGCTGTAAGTCAAGCCACGTTCAAGACACTCGTCAATTGTGTAGCGAGGTGGGTCTACATAATAATCAAGAAATTCGAGAATAAAGTTATTACGTGTGTCTGCTATGGGAAAATTCTCAGCAAATACTTTATATAGTCCCTCGTTCTTTCTTTTTTCGGTAGGGGTATCCAATTGTAGAAAATCTTGAAACGACTTCAGTTGAACTTCAAGAAAATCTGGATAATCATACCTTTTCTTCGCTGAAGCGAAGTTAATTCTCGGATTGTTTTTTTTAATATTTGAAGACATTCTATTGCGGAATTATTTTAGAATAAAATTGGTTTATATAACAAACACGCAAAAGGTTAAGAATCCCCTTGACGAAGATTCTTAACCAAAAACGGATCAAGGGAGCGATTATTTGAGTTCAACTTCAGCTCCGGCTTCTTCCAATGATTTCTTCAGTGCTTCAGCTTCGTCTTTCGTTGCACCTTCCTTAATTGTCGAAGGAACGCCGTCGACCAGATCTTTCGCTTCTTTCAGAGTAAGACCTGTCAATTCTTTAACCGCTTTAACGATAGCTAGTTTATTAGCACCTGAGCTTTTAAGTACAACATCAAAGGATGTTTTTTCGACTGCTGCTTCCGCATCAGCGCCTCCGGCTGCAGTACCCGCAGCAACGGCAACAGCTGCAGCAGCGGGTTCTATACCATATTCTGTTTTCAGAATTTCAGCAAGTTCGTTAACTTCTTTAACGGTTAAGTTTACTAATTGTTCAGCAAAAACTTTTAAATCTGCCATGATGTATAAATGTTTAAAATTTTATTTTTTATTATCTATCAGCCAGCGTTTTTAATACGCCGTGGATGGTTTGACCACCCGAAGAAAGAGCGGAAATAACGTTTTTGGCGGGAGATTGCAGTAATGCAATAATATCGCCAATAAGTTCTTTCTTGCTCTTGAGGGAAACCAGAAGTTCGAGGTTTTCCGCACCGATGTAGAATCCTTCCTGAACGTAAGCGGCTTTCAGTTTGGGAAAATCCTTCCCTTTTGAAAACGACTTAATCAGTTTTGCAGGACTGTTGGCGTTGTTAGAGAACATAACCGCCGTATTACCTTTCAGTGCGACATCAAATTGTGAGAAATCACCTTCTGCTTGTTTCAGTGCTTTTTTAAACAGGGTGTTTTTTACAACAACGAGTTTAATATTTTCTTTAAAGCACTCTCTTCTAATAGTGCTTGTATCAGCCGCGTTCAACGTAGCGATATCAGTCAAATAGAAGTTAGAATATTTTCCGATAGTAGCAGCAATTTGGTCTATTACTGTTGATTTGTCTTCCTTTTTCATACTTTAATTCCTCCTTTTTAGATTTCTTCTATAGATTTAGGGTCAATTTTCAGACCCGGACTCATTGTACTTGAAAGAAAAACGCTCTTCATATACGTACCCTTTGATGCTGTCGGTTTGAGTTTGATTAGGGCATTGACAAATTCCTTCGCGTTGTCACGGATTTGCTCCGGCGTGAAGAAAACTTTACCTATGGAAGTATGAACGATACCGGCTTTATCAACCTTGAAGTCAATTTTGCCTTGTTTTACTTCTTTTACGGCAGTAGCTACATCATTGGTAACCGTTCCACTTTTGGGATTTGGCATCAGTCCGCGAGGACCGAGTACACGACCAAGAGCGCCGATTTTACCCATAATCGCAGGCTGTGTGATGATGACGTCAATGTCTGTCCATCCACCTTTGATTTTTTCGATGTATTCATCAAGACCCACATAGTCGGCACCTGCTTCTTTGGCTGCTGCCTCCTGATCGGGAGTAGTTAACACGAGAACCCTGACTTGCTTTCCTGTTCCGTGAGGCAATGAAACCACGCCTCTCACCATTTGGTTTGCCTTGCGGGGGTCAACGCCGAGACGTACGTCAATATCGACCGATGAGTCGAATTTAGTGTTGGTTATTTCTTTCACCAACACCGACGCTTCTTTCAGCGTATAAATTTTTCCTGCTTCAACTTTGCTTAAAGCCAGCTTTTGATTTTTTGTAAGTTTACTCATATCTCTAAGCGGTTTTATTAATTAGCGGGAAAATCCCCTTTAACGGTAATACCCATACTGCGAGCCGTACCCGCCACCATTTTCATGGCAGAATCGACGGTAAAACAGTTAAGGTCGTTCATTTTGTCTTCTGCGATGGCTTTTACCTGTTCCCAGTTAATTTCAGCCACTTTGCGGCGGTTAGGCTCAGCCGAGCCGCTTTTCTGCTTGCTTGCTTCCAGTAACTGAATAGCAACAGGCGGGTTTTTAACAACAAAATCAAACGACTTATCGGCATAGTAAGTAATTACCACAGGTAACACTTTCCCTGCCTTGTCTTGGGTTCTGGCATTAAATTGCTTGCAAAACTCCATGATGTTAATACCTTTCGAACCTAATGCAGGTCCTACGGGCGGCGAGGGATTTGCAGCCCCGCCTTTAATCTGTAATTTTATTTGTCCAGCAATTTCTTTTGCCATTTGTTAAAAATAAATTAGTTAATTAACACAAAAACGAGAAAAACAGTCGTAATCAATTAGCGTAACCTAATCTTTTAAGCCTCTTTTTCAACTTGTAAATAGCTCAATTCCATGGGAGCCCCACGACCAAAGATTTTAACGACTACCGTCAACTTCCTTTTTTCGGGATTAACTCCCTTAATTTCACCAAGGAAGCCATTGAACGGGCCCTCTGTAATTTTGATTGTTTCACCAACTGTAAATTGTATATCAAATTCTCCGGGTTTGTCTCGCAGTTCATCAATTGTGCCGAGTATTCGGGACACTTCTGACAATCTCAGAGGCTGGGGATTATTCCCGCCGAGGAATCCGATAACATAGTTGATATTTCTCAGGTAATGAAAGACTTCACCTACAAGAATACATTCCACAATAATATAACCCGGAAGATAAGCACGTTCTTTAACTACTTTCTTTCCTCCGTGTTGCTGCAAAATCCTTTCCGTAGGTATCAGAATTTGGGATATATAATCCTTCAATTCCGAATGTTTGAGATCTGCCTCAAGATATTCTTTTACTTTATTCTCTTTGCCGCTGACGGCTCTAAGAACGTAAAACTTTTTTTCTTTTACTTCTTCCGACATTGTGGTAGATTAAAAGATATTAGAGTAAAAAAACTTGATAACATTTTCAAACAAAAAGTCTATTGCAAATATCACAAGCGCGAAAATGAGGGAAGCGGACATAACCACGATTGTGCTACTCGACAGTTCCTGTTGGGTAGGCCACGAAACTTTATGTACAAGTTCGTTATAAGATTCTTTAAAATAATCACCTGTTTTGCGAAAAAAATTCATGATGATTTTATTTTATTTGTTATGCACGGGTTGAAAGGCTCGAACTCTCGACTTACGGTTTTGGAGACCGTCGCTCTACCAACTGAGCTAAACCCGTGTACTAAATTGATAGTTTTATATATAAAAAAAGAATTTCGATTCCAACTATCAATTTTCGATTTATTCCACGATTTCCGTAATTTGACCGGAACCTACGGTACGACCTCCTTCACGGATAGCAAAACGCAAGCCTTCGCTGCATGCTACTGGATAGATGAGATCAACCTTGATTTCGAGGTTATCGCCAGGCATAACCATTTCGGTTCCTTCCGGCAGTGTGATTTCGCCCGTAACGTCAAGTGTACGGATATAGAACTGCGGACGGTATTTGTTGTGGAAGGGAGTATGGCGACCGCCTTCTTCTTTTTTCAGGATATAAACTGAAGCTTTGAAGGAGGTGTGAGGTTTAACTTTACCCGGGTGAGTAATAACCATACCGCGTTTCACTTCATCTTTGTCGACACCGCGGAGGAGCAGACCTACGTTATCACCTGCCTGACCTTCGTCAAGAATTTTGCGGAACATTTCCACGCCGGTAACGACTGATTTTTTGCCTTCGGAACCGAGTCCGATAATCTGCACTTCCTCGCTTGTTTTGATGATACCGGTTTCGATACGACCTGTTGCTACGGTACCGCGACCGGTAATTGAGAATACGTCTTCGACGGGCATCAGGAAAGGTTTATCGATGTCTCTTGGGGGCAGGTCGATCCATGTATCGACAGCATCCATTAGTTCGACGACTTTTTCTTCCCATTTAGGGTCACCGTTGAGGGCGCCGAGAGCGGAGCCTTGGATGACAGGGGTGCTTGTTCCGTCAAATTCATAAAAATCGAGTAGTTCGCGCATTTCCATTTCGACTAATTCGAGCATTTCGGGGTCATCAACGATATCCACTTTGTTCATAAAGACAACAAGTTTTGGAACGTTTACCTGACGTGCGAGCAGGATATGTTCACGAGTCTGGGGCATAGGACCGTCTGTAGCGGCTACAACGATGATAGCGCCGTCCATTTGGGCAGCACCTGTAACCATGTTTTTTACGTAGTCGGCGTGACCCGGGCAATCTACATGTGCGTAGTGGCGGTTAGCCGTTTCGTATTCGACATGCGCGGTGTTAATAGTAATACCGCGTTCTTTTTCTTCCGGTGCGTTGTCGATGGAATCAAACGAACGAACTTCGGAAAGACCTCTTTTCGCCAGAACGGTAGTGATAGCTGCCGTCAGCGTGGTTTTACCATGGTCGACGTGACCAATAGTACCGATGTTAACGTGGGGTTTTGATCGGTTAAAATGTTCTTTTGCCATAATGCTTTCTCTTTATTTTAATGAATAATTTTCTTCTTTTATTTTGTTCATAAAGAGCAAGGTCTGAATTTCTTTACATCCTTACTATTTTTGAATCTTTTTTGAGCCGGTGCCGAGACTTGAACTCGGGACCTCTTCCTTACCAAGGAAGTGCTCTACCGCTGAGCTACACAGGCGACGAACAGAGCGGAAGACGGGACTCAAACCCGCGACCCTCAGCTTGGAAGGCTAATGCTCTATCGACTGAGCTACTTCCGCTTGTTTTGTGGGCAGAGATGGATTCGAACCACCGAAGGCGTAAGCCAGCTGAGTTACAGTCAGCCCCATTTGGCCACTCTGGTATCTGCCCGATACTATCTTTAGTTTTCAATCAGCATAGTCGGAGCCTCTTGTCGGATTCGAACCAACGACCCCGAGATTACAAATCACGTGCTCTGGCCAGCTGAGCTAAAGAGGCAATAATGTCAAACATCCGGTTTTGTTTTCGTTCATGTTTAAGCGAAAACGGCTGCAAAGGTACGAACTTTTTTTTTAACTGCAAAATATTTTCAAGAAAAAACTTGAAAAAAGCATGTTTTTTTTCTTTTTCTTTAAAAAAACACTGTTTTCACTTGTTATTATCAAGAAAATAAATTGTATTTTTGCAGTGGAATAACACAAGTTTTTATGACGGTGTTTTTCTTTTTGTATTATTGTTTAATTTCTTTAATCATTATTTTTATGAAACACAAGATTCTTTTGTTAGTGCTCACCGTATTTTTTATGGTTGTAGCGAATGTTTGGAATGTATCGGCAGGTGTTGTTACAAATGCAGCCGATGCCGGTACTGGGTCTCTTCGTCAGGCGGTAATTGACGCTGAAGCCGGTGACGAAATTACATTTGACGAGTCTCTTTCCGGCGCAACGATCACGTTGGAGAGTGCGATCCAGATTGACAAGAACATTACCATCATCGGTAGCGGGCAGAAACTCGTGCCTGCAGATAAAGGTTATCCGGCTATCTATATACCGGACAATGGAGGTAATGCGGAGCCGGTAGTTTCTATAAGCCGCTTTTGGTTTGACGGTTTCAGCAACAAGGATGTGAGAAGTGGGAGAGGTGGCGCCATTTCGTCGGGGAAATCCGGCACATTGAAGGTTTATTCCTGCATCTTCACCGGCAATTCCAGCGATGGTGAAGGGATGGTTATCTCCAAGATTTGGAATCCTAATGGTACTATCTATCGCGATCGTTTTTACATCTACGGATGTACGTTTTACGACAATGCGGAAGGCGACGCTATTTTTCTGCATGAGGAACCTCCTGTTGCCGCCGGCAATGTTTTCTTTATAAATGGGGAAGGCAGCAAGGCGATTATATCTCCGCTGGTGACGCCGGATGACTATGTGAAGTATAATGCGTACAACACTACATTAGTTACCGGCGACATTGGCTATACCAACCTCAAGATCTTTGACTATCCTCTTGACAGGAATTTTGCACCGACGTCGGACGAGGTAAAAATTTTGCCGGACGACCTTTCCGACTTACCGGACGACTATCCTTCGGTTGACTTTTACGGAAGGGAGATCAAGGCGGGCGGTTATGCCGGTGCGGTTCAGTTTGTATGTATTGAGGACGGTATTGTTGTTGAGTGTGAGGAGATTGCTGTGAAAGGCATTTCGCTTTCCGACGCCGAGTACGATATTTACCGTGAATACACTACCGTAGGATTGACTCCGATCTTTGACCCTCTTGACGCCACTAATAAAAAAGTTACTTGGTCGTCGAGTGATGAGGATGTTGCGGTTGTTGATTCTCGGGGTGTTGTCAGCGGAAAGAAAGTGGGTTCGGCAGTTATCACCGTCACCACGGACGACGGCGGCTTTAAAGCATCGGCGACTGTTAACGTCCTTGAGCCTGACCCGTGTGTTTACCGTTATGACAGGACGAACTGGACAGCCGAGTATGGTAGCGGAGCCCCCGGCGAACACGGGCGACAGAACACTCCGACCATCATGTTTGACGACAACTACCTGGACGAAGGACAGGGATGGCACAACGGTTCTACGAGCGGTGAAAACTATATCCGCGAGGCGGTTGTTGTAGATATGGGCGAAGTTCTTTCGGTCGGCAAGATTGTCCTGTATCAAACCGGCAATATGAGTGACATTGTTGTCTATCTTCCATCGGAAGAGGTTCCGGCCGCTCATGATACGAACGACCCTGGCAAAGGTTATTCTTATCCTGTTGGAACATGGAACTGTCCTGAGACTGATGCGGAGATCGCCGCCGGCATGCAGACTTACGGCAAGGGTTCCGGCGTCAATTTAGCATATCGTGTCGAGATTGACATTGAAGGTGATCGTTCGTCGCGGTATGTTATTGTTGCGCTTCTTAACACTCGCGGCGGCGGCGAGTTTGAATACAAGTCCTCTTATTGCAATATAGTTGAGTTTGAAGTATATCCTCCGTGCACCCCTCAAGTTACCTCCTGGGAGATCGGCGCGGGCGCTGCAGCCAACGTAATAGCATCCATTGAGGGCGAGATTTTATACATCAGGGGAGAAGGTGCGATGATTGATTTCCCCGGATTCATCAATGAATACGGTTATACCGGCAGCGGTGCGCCATGGATGGTAAATATTGAATATGACGAAGATAACGCCATCCAATCCATTACAAAGAACCCGATTTCAACTGCCATCACGGAGATAATTATCGAAGAAGGCGTTACGAATATCGGCGCGAACTTTGCATGGGATAACGACGGCGATGTATTGCCTGACGTGACAAGGCTTACAATATCCGAAGGCGTCACCGGTATCGGTTCACGCGCTTTCAACGGCGTACCGCTGGAGGGAAACCTCGTGATACCCGAAGGAGTTGTAACGATCGGCGATTACGCTTTTGACGACAACGGCAGGGGTTCGGTCACAAGCCTTACCTTACCGTCCACCTTCGCCCCCGAAGCCGGCGTGCACCACTTATTCGATAACCTGGCATTGACCGATATATCCATCGCCGCCGAAACTCCGCCTGTCTTCAGCGGCAGCGAAGCAATCTTCACGCCGGATACTTACGAAAAAGCCAAACTGCACATCCCGTACGGCACAAAAACCGCATACGAGGCGGCGGCAATCTGGAAAGACTTTGACAATATCGTAGAAGAAGCAGGCAAAATCCCCGTCGTTGAATTGCCTTACATCAGCGGCGACAGTGAATTTGCCGATGACATATTGCCTTTCCTTACCGGAAGTTACGCCGATGAACGCAACGACGGAGTAGTCGCGGTCTCGTTCACGGTTTACAAAGCCGGCGTCTTAGACATTAGATGCATCGGTTATACTATTTATCTCTTTGACGACGAATCTGTCGACGGCGACGAGTTATTTAAAGCCGGCAATGGAGTATTCAACAGGGATATTGAGGCAGGAACTTACTACCTTGTAGTAGATGACCTCATCCCTGTAGGACCAGCGGACACCGAACCGGCATTAGACCTGGAGGGCAAATATAACCTGAGCATCGTCTTCAAAGACGGCGCAGGCATCGGTACAACCGCCAAAACCGTCAAGTCCGTAACATATTACGACCTTCTCGGACGCACCGTCAACAGTGATTCTAAGGGAATCATCATCAAACAAATCACTTACGACGACGGCAGCATAGTAACGGAAAAAACATACGCGCCCAACAAATAAAACTGCGGGCATAACGACCTGAAATCGTACAACATGATGAGGGGGACTGCAAAGTCCCCTTTATCTTTGTCCGCCCACCCGCAAAATAAAAGTGAAGAGTGAAGAACTAAAAGTGAAGAGTTAGGAAATAACATCGCCCTCCTGCAAAATAACCCCGCCCTCCTTTAAAATAGCATTGCCCCCCTCCTTAAAGTCGTTAAAGCCCTTAAAGCCCTTAAAGTCCTTAAAAGAAACCACCCCGCCCCCTCGCCAATTCTCACAACCCGCAGGGTTGAATATAAATAACCCCCAATGAAGCGCAGCGATTGGGGGTTAAATGCGACCGCCATCTCGCCAACCTGCGCACTCTTC
>JAISYU010000098.1 GCA_031269685.1 Dysgonamonadaceae bacterium
TGAGATATAAAACTATGCCACAATCATTCTCGGCGACAATTTTCGAGTAGTGCAGGCGCGGTTTCCGATTGATGTCGATGCTTCGGTTGCTCTGGAACAGGAAATTATAGTACGCGAAGGTATTAAATTAGTCGTTGCCTCATCGCTCGGCGGATTTACGGCATTGTTGCTGCATAGTAATTCATCTGATACCCAACGGTTTAATATTGGGCGAGTAATTTTAAGAATTTCATATAATTTTGTTTTGCCAACACTGCGGTTGCCGTTATTCAGAATAAAACGGTCGAGGTGAGCTATAAATTTTTCTACGTCGATTATTGTTGGGTTGGGCGCTCTTTTCTTTGAAACAATTTCGATACAACTAAAGTCTGCATATTCAAACAAAGGGTGTTCGATGAGTTAATCAAACAATTTCCTCTACACGCGAAGTTCAGCAGCATTGATTCGTATTATTTTTCTTCGAGGCATATTTTATTTCAATTAAAACACAAAAATACAAATAAATATCAATATATCATAATACTTTCGCAGCCTCGTCGATTATGCTGCTCGAAAAACTGTCCAAATAAGTGTTTGTCGTTGCTAAATCGCTGTGTATCAATATTTGAAATATTACTTCTCGCGGTATTTGATTATCCTGCAATGTCATCGCCATTGTGTGTCGGCTCACATAACTTGTAAGTGTTAATTAGGTAATATTCAATGTTTTGGCAAGTTATTCAAGATTTTTATTATTACGCACAAAACGGTGTCGTATATGATTGTACAACTGCTCGCATGCGTAACCATTGCGTAAAACAATCGGCAAAGGATACTCCTCTATCAGTACGGCATTTTCCGCAAACCAATCCAAATGGCTTTGAATTTCGGGTGTTATTTTTATTTGAATAGCCTTGACTTTCTTTGCCTCTTTGGTTTTATTGCGCTTATATACAATGTATTCGCCGCCGTTATAACGGATTATGTTCTTTTTTGTCAGCAATGCCGCGTTGATAAACGAAATACCGTAACAGTAATAAGAAAACAGGAATAGGCGGCGTGTCAGTTCCAATGTTTTATTACTCATTTCGGTAGATTTTATTTTCGTCATACAATCCATTGGTAAATAGCGTTTAACGGTTTCTTCTTCGAGCGATGAGATATAAAACCGCCTTTACTAAACGGGTAAGTGCTTGCCGATGCCTCTTTTTCCTGAATCGCTTTATTTAGAATGGCTCGCAGGGCTTTCATATAATATTACGAGTATTGCTGCTGCAACCTCTTTTTTGCAGGAAAATATCAAAATTTCTCACAAACTTGATGTCTATTTCAAAAAACAGTTTGCTGTGAAACTTTTTGTCGAACAATTCTATAAGAGTAGCGTCGATTTGTAGCACAGTGCGTCCCCGACGTGATTAGTTTCTTTGAAAATTTTTATGTGGTTCGCAAAATAATCATAAATCTTGCTTTTTTTGCCTGATTCAGAAAAGCGTCCTCAAACTGATTTAGCGTCCAGTCCACGTTTTTGAACTCAAAATCTTTAATAACATTGAGCGCTTTTGCCTCAATTTACGACAATGAGGAATTGAGCACCTCGTGCTTATGTACAAGTTTTTTGTTGCTTCTAAAATGTCCCTGTTCCTCGTCCCATTGCTCGACAGTAGCATAAAGCCCAGTTTTTCAGATATTTACGTTTTCTATTTTTCGTCACGCGCAGTGAAACAGATGATTTGCCATCTTTCTTTTCATTGAAAATCAAAAGAATGAATTTGAGGTATGTTGCCATTTTATATTTGTTTTTATAACACATTTTTTTTGAAAATACAAAGAAAAACGTATAAAATAACTATTTGTTAATCAAGCATAACAGTATTGTAATACAACAAGATATATAATCAAAGTACTTAAATGAGAATTTCTGTGGGGCGCGTGGTCGGACGTTCGAATCGTCTCACCTCGACAACTTTCGGTTTGATATGTTATGTTACAATAAGTTAAACCTTGTCGGGCTGAAGTAACCGGGACAGAATCGGAACAAGTGCAACCGCATTTTAATTAAATAATCGTTATCTAATCCGGCATCCGGTCTTTTCTTTCGGCATTTCTTTTTTTTAGACACTTCCTGTTTAATCAGGTTAAGCGCCATCCGATTAAGCAGAGAGATGTTTTGAGTGGCATATCCTTCCTGTTTACGGGATTGATCTTCCGAGAAAGAAACATCCAATTGCCAGTGCGGTTGATTTTCAATACTCCAGTGTGAACGGACTGCTTTGTCAATAACTTCGGTACAATCCTTGTAATTGGTGATATAATATTGAGGTTCTTTCTCTTCTTTTCCTGTATATTTAATGTAGCGAACATCTTCTATTTTAATTACAACCGACAGGGATTTCCACAGAACAATATTTTCTAAGAAAGAGAGATTCTAATAAAGGAAGCAATGGTGGCTTCCTATACGACTATACCCAAAATATTCTTCTTTCCAGTCAGATGTCACTTTTGTAAAACGAACTGTTCGTTCCACATCTTCCTTCAGACTACCCTAATTGCCTTTCACCTGTCTTATACTTAACTGATTCACATTTCGCATAGGCGCTTACTATGTGAATTGTATGTTTCCCGCCTTTGCCGTGCGAACCTCTAACCGTTTTCCCATCTATACTCACTACTTCTCATTACGTAAGTTTTGATACTGCCCGTATCCATGATACAAACGTCTCCTAAAAGGCTAACGAATCAAGGGCGCTGAAAAACCGATTGAAGATAGCGAAGATACTGACGCAGCCATGCCTCTTTTGCTTTACCATAATCTTCTATTGCATTTAAATGTTCTTTGCACTGCTCTATGCGTGTATCCGGCAGATGCGTAAAATAACTGGTAGGACTTTCCATTTGCAATTTTTTCGCGAAATTAATACTTTTTTATAATGCGTTTGCCTCGGTAAATTTACGGTTCTTTTTGTTTATTAACAGAAAAATATGTACCTTTGCGCCGTTTTATCGACAATATAATGTCTAATTTACTAATTAACAAAAACCTATTTAAACAATGAGTGAAGAATTAAACAACGCAACGCCTGAAGAAGCAGTTGTAACTGCCGTTCAGACAGAAGCCACAGCAGTAGAGGAAACATCCCCTGCGGTAGAGGAGATCTCTCCCGCTATCGAGGAAATTTCCCCTGTATCTGGCGAAGAAGTTCCCCCGGTGCCGGAACCTCAAAAGGAAGAAGCCTCAAAGGCAGAAACCAAAAGCAAACCCTCTAAATCCGTTCCAAAAGCAGATTTTGACTGGGACTCTTACGAAAAGGGCGAGAGCTATGCCCCGGACATCAGCCGCGAGAAACTGATTGAAACTTACGACAAGTCGCTGAATAAGGTCAACGATAACGAAGTAGTGATCGGTAAAGTAACATCTCTCAACAAACGTGAAGTAGTGATCAATATCGGTTACAAATCCGACGGAGTAGTATCAATGGCGGAATTTCGTTACAATCCTAACCTGAAAGCAGGTGATGAAGTAGAAGTATTCATCGAGAGTCAGGAAAACAAAAGAGGACAGTTAATACTGTCACACCGCAAAGCGCGCGCAGCACGTTCGTGGAATCGTGTTAATCAAGCGCTCGAATCCAGTGAAATAGTAAAGGGATACGTTAAATGCCGTACCAAAGGAGGTATGATTGTCGACATCTTCGGCATAGAGGCATTCCTGCCCGGCTCGCAGATCGACGTCAAGCCTATCCGCGATTATGACGTATTTGTTGATAAGACGATGGAATTTAAGGTCGTCAAGATCAACCAGGAGTACCGCAACATTGTAGTTTCTCACAAGGCTCTAATCGAGGAAGAACTTGAACAGCAGAAGAAAGAAATTATCTCAAAGTTAGAGAAAGGGCAGGTACTGGAAGGCACTGTCAAGAATATCACTACATACGGTGTATTCATTGACCTTGGCGGAGTAGACGGGCTGATTCATATCACTGATCTTTCGTGGGGGCGTATCAACAACCCCGAAGAAATAGTCACGCTGGACGAGAAAATCAATGTAGTAATCCTCGACTTTGATGATGAGAAAAAACGTATTGCTCTTGGGCTTAAACAACTGACCCCGCATCCGTGGGACGCACTTGATGACGGCATAAAAGTAGGCGATAAGATTAAAGGGAAAGTCGTGGTTATGGCGGATTACGGAGCATTTGTCGAAGTCGTTCCTGGTGTGGAAGGACTTATACATGTATCGGAAATGAGTTGGACTCAGCACTTGCGCAGTGCGCAGGATTTCATGAAAGTAGGAGACGATGTGGAAGCAGTGATTCTAACTCTTGACCGTGACGAACGCAAGATGTCATTAGGTATAAAACAACTAAAGGAAGACCCATGGATGAGCATCGAAACAAAGTACGCTATCGGCAGCAAGCACACTGCAAAGGTGCGTAACTTCACTAATTTTGGTGTATTTGTAGAGATAGAAGAAGGTGTAGAAGGGCTTGTTCACGTCACTGATTTGTCATGGACGAAAAAAATACGGCATCCGAGTGAATATACCCAGGTAGGGGTTATGATGGACGTTCAGGTACTTGAAATCGACAAGGACAACCGCCGTTTAAGTCTTGGGCATAAGCAGTTGGAAGAGAATCCTTGGGAAGTCTTTGAGACCATCTTCCTACCCGGTTCCATACATGACGGTATTATTATTGAACTTCTTGACAAAGGAGCAATTGTTTCTCTGCCTTATGGTGTAGAAGGTTTTGCAACTCCGAAGCACCTTGTAAAGGAAGACGGAACTCAGGCGCAGCTTGACGAGAAATTGAAGTTCAAGGTAATAGAGTTTAACAAGGAATCGAGGCGTATCTTCCTTTCACACTCGCGCATCTTTGAGGATGAACAGAAGGCTGAAGCAAAGAAGGAGAGGGATGCGGCAGAGGCAAAGAAAGCAGAAAGCAAGGCAACGAAGGCTGAGACCGGAGAGGCTAAGCCGAAAAAGAAAGTGGCGCCTCGCAAGAAGAAAGCCGTAGAGGAAAATTTCCCACCGCAGCCTGAGATGGAAAAGACGACGCTTGGCGACATCAGTGAATTAATCGAGCTGAAGGAAAAGATGGCAAACGAAGAGAATTAAAGAAGTGAGATAGTAATGTTTCATGGTTGGAGAAGGGGTTGTCCGTTTTGGGCGACCTTTTCTTTTTAGTTAAGATCCATAAATATTCCATTCTTTTTTCTTATTTTTGCAGCCTAATTTTAATAAAAATATGTCAGCAGATTATAAAAATATTGGTCTTGTCGTTGCCGAAAACGAAGAAAAAGCCCGCGAACTGGCGATTGAAAAATTCCCGCAACTTAAAGACGGTAAATATAAACTGATACGGGATAATGACTGCCTTGATACGTGGTTTTCTTCGTGGTTATGGCCCATCTCGGTTTTCGACGGCATAAACAGCCAGGACAATAAAGACATTAAATATTATTATCCGACGAATGACTTGGTTACAGGACCGGATATTATCTTCTTCTGGGTGGCAAGAATGATTATGTCAGGCTATGAATATAAAAATGAGAAATGTTTTAATAATGTATATTTCACCGGTATCGTGCGAGACAAACTCGGCAGGAAAATGTCAAAGCAACTCGGAAATTCCCCTGACCCCGTGGAACTGATGAATAAATACGGCGCTGACGGTGTACGTATGGGTATGCTGCTCTCCGCTCCCGCCGGCAATGATATTCACTTCGATGAGGTACTGTGCGAACAGGGTCGGAACTTCTGCAATAAAATATGGAACGCTTTCAGGCTGGTAAAAGGATTGCAGATCTCAGACAACCTAATACCAACCGATACCGAAGAACTTATCGCAGGCTGGTTCAAGGAAGTGCTGGAAAAAACAGTAATTGAAGTTGATGATCTATTTGCAAAATACCGTATCTCGGAGGCACTGATGACGGTATATAAACTGTTCTGGGACGATTTCTGCTCTTGGTATCTCGAAATGATTAAACCTGAATTTGGTAAACCAATTAGCCGGTTCATATTCACCCGTACAGCTCATTATTTCAATGTACTGCTCAAACTCCTGCATCCGTTTATGCCCTTCATCACCGAAGAATTATGGCAGGAACTGAAACTAATGAAGATCTCCGATGATGAAGCCGGGATCGCAACGATTATGCAGACCCGATTGCCAAACTTTAAGGAAGTTACAACTAACACTACCGGTAACGAATTTAATTCCGTGAAGGAAATCATCGCCAATATCCGTACCACCAGACAACAGAAGAACATTTCCCCCAAAGAAACATTGAGGCTACAAATCACAGGCGGAGGCAAATTTTTATTCGGTAGCATAATAGAAAAACTTGCAAATGTGGTAATCGAAAATGTTACAGGGAAATCATCCGGCGCCGCATCATTTATCGTCGGAACCACCGAGTTTTCTATTCCTGTCGAAATCAATACCGAAGAGGAAATCGTGAAAATACAAACCGAGATAAACTACCTCGAAGGTTTCCTTAAATCGGTGAACACTAAACTCAGTAACGAGAGGTTTGTAGTCAACGCTAGACCCGAAATCGTCGACAATGAGAGAAAAAAACAAGCTGATGCAACCAGAAGAATCAAAGTATTACAAGAAAGTATCCAAAGCATGATCAAACAGTAACTCCTCTTTATATGCCAGAATATATATCTATTTTTAGAATGACGGAAGAAGATTACCGGAAACTGTCTATAAACTATACGTTTAGGGACAGTATGTTCGGTATGATAACAGTCGCATCTACCGGTAGGGGCGTCTGTTACCTTGCCTTTCAAACAGAAGGAGAAATCCCACTCAATGACCTCAAAAGAAGATTTCCTTACGCTATCCTCAATGAAAAAACCGATGATCACCAACAGTCGGTAATATCTGCCATCAATCGACGTCGCAAACCGGAGATTATCCTTCACCTGAAGGGTACTGATTTCCAACTTGATGTGTGGAAATGCCTTCTTGAAATCCCTTTCGGAAAACTTTCCACATATCGTGAAATCGCCCGCCAATGCGGACATGAAAATGCCTGTCGCGCAACAGGAACTGCCATCGGCGCTAATCCCGTTTCATTGATCATACCATGTCACAGGGTGGTGCAAACTTCTGGTGGGCTTGGCGGATACCGTTGGGGCGTAGAAAAGAAAAAGCTAATAATAGAATGGGAGAAATCCCTCGACTCAGCGAACCGTGCGACGCGGCACTGTCTTACGCTTTGATGCGTCTACCATCGAAACAGTAACCATATCCTTATGTTTTCCCTCAAACAATACATACTGACGGTACTCACAATCCAGTGAACCGTTAACTAAACCGGTTTTCGATGATGGTTTCAAACCTATCTGGTCAAAGCCTTCACTGTTGGACGACAGTACCCAAGCCTCATATCCTGGGAAAATATGCTTCAACCTTTCACCAAGCACGGCATAAGTCTCAAGCAGGTTCTTAGGATTCAACCGTTCACCGTAGGGAGGATTGGTAACGATAATACCCTTCTCGGCAGGTGGCTCCTTAATATCCTGCAAAGGCAAAACACGCAAGGCAATATATTTTGCCAGTCCCGCATTCTTAATGTTCTTCGCAGCACCCATAATAGCCTTCGGAGAAATATCCGAGCCATGGCATTTGAAAAGAAATTCTTGCTCGTTACTGTCGTCGCTGCTGATGTTTTCAAACATTTCGGCGTCGAAATCGTCCCATTTCTCAAAAGCATAATTCTTTCGAAACACGCCGGGCGCGATATTCAATGCAATCAGAGCAGCCTCAATCAACAGCGTACCGGAACCGCACATAGGATCGACAAACGTACTTTCTCCTTTCCAACCTGTGCGCAAGATCATGCCCGCCGCTAAGACTTCCGACAGAGGAGCATCGCCGTCTTCTATACGGTACCCCCGTTTGTGCAGCGATTCGCCCGAACTGTCAAGCGCGAGCGTACATTCAGTATGTGAGATATGCAGGTGCAGTTGAATATCGGGATTATTTATCCTAACGGAAGGGCGCAGCAACTCATGTTCGGCAAAATAATCAACAATCGCGTCTTTCACACGGTAAGAAACAAACTTTGAATGTGTAAATGTTTCGGAATATACCACAGCGTCAATAGCAAATGTTTTTTTATCGGGCAAATAGTATTGCCAGTCGAGTTTTTTCACTTGTTCGTACACTTCGTCGGGATTCTTTGCCTGGAACGAAACAATGGGCTTAAGTATCCTCAAGGCAGTCCGACAACAGAAATTCGCTTTATACATCAGGGCTTTGTCACCCTCGAACGACACCATCCTGCGTCCTATTTGCACGCCGTTAGCGCCGATTGAGATTAATTCACCTGCAAGGATTTCCTCCAAGCCCGACAATGTTTTGGCTACCATCTGAAAAGATTTACCGTTAGCGGATTTTATGCTTTTATTTTCTTTTTGCATTATAAATATATCAATAATAGGGCGCAAAAGTATAAAAAATATTTAAATACTAAGATTATTGATTCTCCATTGTTTTTTGTACCTTTGCAGAGCTTTTAAAAAATTACGGCATGGAAACTACAACTTTATATACGGTTACGATCTTCTCCGAAAACACTGTCGGGCTGCTTAACCAGGTTACTATCATATTTACAAGGAGGGGGCTGAACATCGAAACCCTTTCCGTATCACCTTCGGCGATTGAAGGCATTCACAAGTTTACCATCACAGTCTTTACAGACCGCGAAACAATTGTCAAGGTCGTTAAACAGATCGATAAGCGGGTAGATATTATAAAATCATATTTCAATACCGACGATGACCTCGTATATCAGGAAATTGCCCTCTATAAAATCTCTACCCCGAAGCTCATGGCACTCGGTACGATTGAAGATCTCGTCCGAAGGTACAATGTCCGGATTCTCGACATGACAGAAGTGTGGATCGTGCTGGAAAAAACCGGTCATCACAATGAAACACAGGATCTATTCGAGGAACTTAAGCGCCGTACGGCTGATGGCGATAAAAACGGGGTGCTACAGTTTATCCGCTCGGGCAGGATTGCAATTACAAAAGGGAAAGTCGAACGGCTTAGCGATATGCTCGCCGCAATGGAAGAGAAAATTAACAGAAAACCATAGAAATATTATGCTTCCTCCATTAGGTTCATTTGATTTTCATATAGAACCATACATCTGCGATTTCACCGGACAGGCGACGCTGCCCGTAATGGCGGGTTTCATCCTCGATTCGGCAAGTATTCATGCTCAACAACGCGGATTCGGATTTGAACATATTTCACGCGATGGTATTGCATGGGTCTTATCACGGCTTTCGATGGAAATATACCGATATCCCATTTCCAACGAGGACATTATAGTAGAAACGTGGATAGAAGACATTAGCCGGTTTTTTACCCAACGCTGCTTCCGGTTCGTTAGCCGCGAAAAGGAGACACTTGGCTACGCTCGCAGTATCTGGGCGGCTATCAATGTAGAAACTCGCCGACCGGTAGACATAAATGCATGGAGACCCGATCTTTCCGACTACATTATCCCGGACCGTGAATGCCCCGTCGGGAAAATGGAAAAGATTCATCCCGTAGACAGCCTCGAACCTGTCATGGGTTATGCCGTACGCTATAGCGACATAGATATTAACCGGCACATGAACAGCAAAAAATATATTGAACATGCAGTCAATGCGTTTGATCTACAGATGTTCAGGGAAAATATCATCGGGAAATTTGAAATTGTCTACCTTGCAGAGGGACGTTTCGGCGATAAGCTAAAGCTTTACCTGAAAGAGCAGACAGATAACGAAAGTATTATAGATACTAAACGGGGCGAAGAGTCGGTGTGCCGGAGCAGGATAATATGGAAGAGAGCGACCTAGTGGCAGAATTACAATTTTTTTTACTGCCAAATATTCTTGAAAAATTATTATTTTTGTTATCAATCAGGAGAATCGGCGGAGCCAATAATCAATAATTTTTATTACTTTTGCCGATATTTTCTTAAATTATATGGATATTTCTGTTGTAATACCCCTCTATAACGAGTCGGAATCACTGACCGAACTTTATGAATGGATTGCCGGTGTAATGTCGGCGAACAATTTTTCATACGAAGTTATTTTTGTTGACGACGGCAGTACGGACGGCTCGTGGGAAATTATCGCTTCGTTAGGGAAAAAGTACGGCGAGGTGAAAGGTATTCGTTTCGGACAAAATTATGGTAAATCTCCTGCATTGCAATACGGATTCCAGAAAGCAAAAGGCGAAGTGGTTATCACAATGGATGCCGATTTGCAGGATAGTCCGGACGAGATTCCGGGATTATATAAAATGATTATGGAAGACGGCTTTCATTTGGTATCCGGATGGAAGAAAAAACGGCGCGACCCGCTGAATAAGACGATTCCTACGCGGCTGTTCAATGCTACCGTCCGACTGTTCTCCGGTATAAAACTGCACGACTTTAATTGTGGTTTGAAGGCGTACCGGAACAGGGTTGTGAAAAATATTGAGATTTATAACGATATGCACCGCTTGATTCCATATATGGCTAAAAATGCAGGGTTCATACGCATCGGAGAAAAGATTGTAAAGCATAAGGCAAGGAAATACGGTTCAACTAAATTTGGGATAAACCGCTTTGTGAATGGGTATTTGGATCTTTTTACTCTTTGGTTTCTTTCCAAGTTTGGGAAAAAGCCGATGCATTTCTTTGGATTGATAGGTAGCCTGATGTTTTTCCTGGGATTTATTGCCGTAATTATAACCGGTGGAACGAAACTCTACTGCCTGTACCGGAACATTCCGGCGCCGCTTGTTGCGACTTCCCCTTACTTTCACATTTCCCTTACATGTATGATTCTCGGCACACAATTATTCCTTTCGGGATTTGTTGGCGAATTGATTACCCGGAATTCTCCTGAACGCAACCGATATCTTGTATCGGAGGAAATTTAACGTAAATCGAAGGTAAAAGCCAGACCGAGGTAAAATAAATGATATGCATGGTCTGTCTTGGCGTTGGTATATCGCCATCCGGCATTGAGTTGCAGGTTGTCGGAGAGAAATACTCTGCCATGCCAACCAAGATTGAACCCCGGCAGGTTATCCGCTCCATACACTTCGCTTTTATTTTCGTTTTTCAAACTGAAATACTGTCCTCCAAGTACTGGACCGGTACCCCATATTTCCTGCTGTATCAGGTAAAAACGAAGATCCAGACCGGCGGAAAACAGTGAGTAATCATTGCCTGTATATGAACTTGACAGATTCGGACCGTAGAGACCGGAAAGGGCTAATTCTACTGCATAGCCAAACTGATAAGACGCCTCAACGCCGTATTGCATTCCACTAAGGTTATAACCGTTCATCTTCACATACCCGGGTTTAACTCCGACCGAAAGATTCTTTTGGGCTGAAAGCGGCAGCATTACTGCTACGAAAAGTAGGCTTACAAATAACTTTTTCATAAACTGTATCATAATATTTTGCGTGCAAAGGTAATTGCTTTTTTGTGAACGACCAAAGTAATTATATATTTTTAATTTATTTTATTCTTAATTTCCGCGAACCGTTTACCAATTCTTTTATTTCAACAAAGACGGTATTTTCGGGAAGCAGGGCTTCTATTTTTTCAGCCCATTCGATAAAACATAAACAGCCGCTGTTAAAATAGTCATCAATGCCTGTACGCAGTGCGTCTTCGGTATTCTCAATCCGGTACAAATCGAAATGATAAACAGGCTCGTGCAGTGTTTCGGAATAATATTCGTTTACTATAGCGAATGTTGGACTGTTTATTACGTCTTTAACGCCAAGTTCTTCGCACACAGCCTTTATGAATGTGGTTTTGCCGGCGCCCATCGCACCGCTAAATGCAAAAACCCGCCCATTAACTGTAAGCCGGATAAATTCGCGGGCTGCTTCGTTGATTTTCCGTAAATCCTCAACAAGCATGAGCGGTACGGCAACGGTTTCTCAACCAAATTATCACGTGCTCAATGATTTCTATTACCTGTTGAATAAGTAATCTAACTGTTTCCATAATAAATACATAAATTATTTGGGTACAAAGTTAGTGATTTTCCTTATAAATTCCAATCATAGACAGGATTATATATTAAAATATGTTATCTTTGCACATAAATTTCTCATATAAAAGACATGGCTCACAATCACGATCATGCGAATTCCAATATTGGGACGGCATTTTTCCTGAATCTTTCATTCAGCCTGATAGAGGTTATAGGGGGCTGCCTGACTAATAGTGTAGCGATACTTTCCGACGCATTACACGACTTGGGCGACAGTTTTTCGCTTGCTTTAGCCTGGTATTTCCAGAAACTGTCAAAGAAAAAGCGAGATTCAAAGTATTCCTATGGTTATCGCCGTTTTTCGTTACTCGGCGCACTTATCAATTCTTCTGTCTTGCTTATCGGTTCCATTTTTGTTATCAGCGAAAGCGTCAGACGGATTTCATCTCCCGAAGCGGTCAACGCCAAAGGAATGTTGATTCTTGCGTTTATCGGAATTATTATTAACGGAATAGCGATGTTAAGGCTAAAAAAGGGACATTCGCTGAACGAACGCACGGTTTCGCTACATCTTTTGGAAGACGTACTCGGCTGGGTAGCCGTTCTTATTGCAAGTACGGTGATGTTATTTGTAAATATTCCTGTTCTTGATCCTCTTCTGTCATTGGGAATTGCATGTTACATATTATTTAATATATATAAGAACATTCGCGATACAATGCGTGTAATTCTCCAGGGTACGCCGGAAAATATTGACGGTGATGAGATTGAGAGGGCGCTATTGAGTATTGACGGGATAGAATCTGTTCACGACTTGCATTTATGGACGATGGATGGCGAATTCAATATTTCTTCATCACATATTGTTGTGGACGCTGTTGGGGATGATAGGATAATGGAAATTAAGAACATGGTCAAGCAGGTAATGAAACAATTCAACATCCAACATTCTACCGTAGAAATAGAACGCATTGAAGAGAAATGTGAATACATTGAAAGCTGTTGTTGATTAAAAAATAAAGAAAATTTATCATTTTTTTCGCAAAAGTATTGTTTGTTTAAAAAAAGTACGTATCTTTGCCGCGGATTATGAAAACAAAAACTTTATATATCACAGAGAAGAGGATGCCAGACACGGAAAAGTATTTTATTACGTCAGGCATTGTCAGTTCTAAATCAGAGCATGATTTGGATATGTCAAATATTTTGTTAACACACACACACACACACACACACACACACACACACACACA
>JAISYU010000115.1 GCA_031269685.1 Dysgonamonadaceae bacterium
TGTGTGTGTGTGTGTGTGTGTGTGTGTGTGTGTTAACAAAATATTTGACATATCCAAATCCTGCTCTGATTTAGAACCGACAATGCCTGACGTCGTAAAGTACTTTTCCGTATTCGGCATAATCTTTATACTATTATATATGATGTTAATCTTCATAACAGCGGCAAAATTACATAAAGTTTTTTAATAACCAAATTTTTAGATGATTTTCTTGAAAAAATAATAAAATTATATTCCACATATACATATATACATACGACCTGAGAATCAAAGGTACCTGTTAAACACCACGCAAACGAAGGCAGAACCGCCAAACTCGACAGGAAAGAAAAAGCAGAAGCCTTCAGTATCCTGGTATTCAATCTTTATACCTCCCCCGTAATATTTTATGCGAAAAAAAACTGCCCGATAAATCGGGCAGCAACAACTAAAATTAACACTATGAGTATTTATGCCTCGGTAATCGCTTCCGAAGGGCAGGAGTCAGCACATGTTCCGCAATCAGTGCAAATGTCCGGGTCTATAGTGTAAATGTCTCCTTCTGAGATCGCCCCTACAGGACATTCGTCGATGCAAGTACCACATGCTATACAATCGTCGGTAATTAAATGTGCCATTTTCTTCTTAAAATTAAAAATTAATATATCTTCGTGAACTCTGCCGGGCTCGAACCGGCGACCTCTGCCCTGTCAAGGCAGCGCTCTGAACCAACTGAGCTAAGAATTCCTCAAATAAAGTGCCCGGAACAGGACTCGAACCTGCACGTGATCGCTCACACTAGTCCCTGAAACTAACGCGTCTACCAATTCCGCCATCAGGGCTACTCTATTTTCGAGTGCAAAGTTAGACATTTTTTCCAAACCTGCAAACTTTTCACCCGTTTTTTTTATAAATCAATACCCAATTCCGCCAAAAACGCTGTCATACGGTCGACAGTGGTCGATGTCGCAGGTACAAGCGGAAGGCGTAAAACATTTTCACATAACCCCCGTAAACTCATCAGACATTTAATGCCAGCAGGGTTGCCGTCAACGGAAAGTAACCCGAAAAGCTCGCAAAAACGGAGATGAATCGCCTGCGCAGACCGGAAATCACCGCTCAATGCGAAATGTACCATCCTGCCAAATTCCTTCGGGAAAGCATTGCCGAGAACCGAGATAACTCCGTCAACGCCAAACGACATAAGAGGAAGAGTCATGCCGTCATCGCCGGAAATAACGCGAAAGCCCGCGGGACGGCTGCGGACAATTTCCCCCGTCTGCGAAACATTGCCCGACGCCTCCTTGATGGCTATAACATTCTCACATTCATTGGCAATCCTCAACGTCGTTCCGGCGCACAAATTAACCCCCGTACGCGACGGCACGTTATAAAGCACGATCGGAAGCGGCGAAGCCTCCGACAAGGCGCGGTAATGCCGGAACAGCCCCTCCTGAGATGGTTTGTTGTAATAAGGCGTCGCCGAAAGTAACGCATCAACGCCCGTAAAGTCCTCCGCCTCAAGCCTCCCGATAATTTCCCTCGTGTTATTGCCGCCCAAACCAAGCACGACAGGGATTTTCCCATTAACCTGCGCGGTAACCAGCCGCGTGATCTCCCGTCGCTCTTCGACACTCAAGGTCGGCATCTCGGCGGTCGTGCCAAGTGCGACAAGATAATCCGTGCCCGCAGAAAGGTGCATGGAAACTAATTTCAAAAGGGTGTCGAAATCTACGTCGCCATTTGATTTGAAAGGAGTTATGAGGGCGACGCCCATACCCGATAAATCTATCCGTTCCATTGTATTATTTTACATACTGTTCCTACACATTAAACTTTACGACGGCAGTTGCGAGCGTACGGCATGTTTGCGGATTTTATTCCAGTATTTCGCAGATTTCGCGATTGACCTTGCGTAAGCGTTCCTCTTCGAGCTTAACAACTTTACGGTCATAGGTAAGCAGCCCATTAACTTCACCCTCTACGTCAGTCGTTTGGGTATAGACTGCGGCAGAGAAACCGGATTTTATGAGCAGTTTAAGCTGTTCCGCATACTTTACGTACTGGTCGGTAACTTCGCCGGAACTTTTAAATTTCACATAGCCCCAATTCTGATCGCTTTGCCAGAGATGACCTTCTAACGGCATGCCTATCCCGCCGTATTCCCCAAGCACAGTCGGACGTTCGGCGTCATAGAAGAATAGTTTTGGATAAGGATAATGATGAAGGTCAAGCATATCGCCGACAGGGTAGTGATTGCCGCCGCTGGCAGGATTAACGAGGCGCGATGGGTCGTGCTTCTTGGTCCAGGCTACGACTTCGGGGGTGTTAAACTGTCCCCAACCTTCGTTAAACGGCACCCAGACCACGATTGAAGGGTGCGAATATAGCAGGTCGATAATCTCCTTCCATTCCTTATAGAAATTATTTGCAGACTCTGCAGTACGGATAAATTCCCCGCTGTCGGCATATTTGTCAATAAACCATTTAGGATTTCCTTCGCCGCCGCTTGGCATATCCTGCCAGACTAAGATGCCGATCCGGTCACAGTGGTAGTACCACCGCGCAGGCTCAACTTTCGTATGTTTCCTGATCATATTGAAGCCTAAATCCTTAGTCTTTTCGATGTCAAAAGCAAGGGCTTCGTCGGTCGGAGCGGTGTAAAGTCCGTCGGGAAACCAGCCCTGGTCGAGCGGTCCGAACTGGAACAGGTTTTTGTTATTCAGTTGCAGCCTGACTATACCGTTTTCGTCGCGTTTATAGGAAATCTTTCGCAGTGCGCAGTAACTTTTTACTTGATCGACTGTCCGTCCGCCATTACTGAGGGTAACTTCCAGGTCATACAGTGTAGGCGAATCCGGCGACCATAGTTTGGCGTCGGGTACATAGAGATCTATCTTTTCGGAGATAACGGACTTAACGGCAGCTATCACCTTTCCATTCTCCGATAATTTCACTTCAGCGACGTCAGAAGGTTTTGCGGAGGAAGTTTCCACAATGACCGACACTTTGTTGTTATCAATGTCCGATGTCGTTTTGAGGCTGGTTATATGTGTTTCCGGCAGCGGTTCGATCCATACCGTCTGCCATATTCCGGTGACGGCAGTATAGAAGATACCGTTCGGCGAAGTCACCTGTTTCCCTCTCGGCTGGAAACTTTTATCGGTGGGATCCCAGACTTTTACGACAAGCTTTTGGTTACCTTTGCGGAGGAATGGCGTAATATCAAAACCGAACGGGGTGTATCCCCCTGTATGTGTACCGATTTTAATGTCATTGATAAAGATCTCTGCTTTCCAGTCAACGGCGCCGAAGTTGAGGTAGATCCGGCGATTCTTCCATGCGGAAGGAATAGTGAAGGATCTTTTGTACCAGAGTTCGTTGTCTTTTCCGACGATCTTCTGCACTCCTGAGAGGCTTGATTCGACTGCAAACGGGACGAGGATATCTCCTTCAAAGGCTTGGGGTTCTTCGCCGCCGGCAGGTTTTATTGCATACTCCCACAGTCCGTTAAGGTTTTGCCATTCCTGGCGTTGCAGGATTGGTCGCGGGTATTCTGCGAGGGGATTTTCGGGGTTGACTTGTTCAGCCCACTGAGTTTTGATTTTGTCGCCGGCAGGTTTCCACTGGGCGTACATGCTTCCCGTAAGTATGACGAAGCATATTAACAATACTGATTTCTTCATTATTATTGTGTTATAAATTATCTGCGGCAAAAGTAATCATTTTTGTTTGATCTGCAAAACGAGCGCGGATTTTTCCAGCGTAACAGCAATTAGTTATTTTCTGACTATGTTTTTCCCGAACGATTTGTTAACCAACTCGCGGTTACGCGGGCGGTATGTGCCGTCCTCCATCTCACGAAGTGCAACCTTGCAGAAGAGGCGGAACATTTTCGATTCCTGCGTCTCCTCGCCGTAGAAAGTATCCCATGCATATTCGTAGAGTTCCTGAAGGCGTTCCGGCGACATATTCTTCGGTTGGAAGACAACCTGCCCGGCATTATAATGATCCCAGTCGAAATCTAAAATCCGTCCCTGGCGAAGATAATCATCATAACCTTTGGTATGCGGGAAAGGGGTCATGACGGTAAATTCCGCAAGGTCGAGATCTACTTCAAGAAGGAAATCGATTAGCCTGCGTATATCATCCTCGGTCTGGTTGTCAAGCCCAAGTAGGATAGTGCCTTCCACGCCGATGCCGTAGTCGTGGTAACGGCGGATGCGCTCGCGGATATGATCCGATGTGTCGTAAACTGCCTGGTAAACATACCATGCACCTGCCTGAGCCGCGAGGTCAAGTATTTCTGGGTCGTCTTCGATGGTGTGGGAAATCCATTTCTTTTTGAAGGGAATCATTTCCCGGAAAAGAACTTTTTCCCATTCTTTATTCTGCGCAAGCGAATTGTCCACAACAAACAATCGATTATTGTCGATAGAAGCAAGCTCTTCGATAACCCTGTCCATTGGACGCGGACGGAAAATACGCCCGCCAAGATAGGCAACAGCGCAGGGATAACAACTGAACCGGCAACCGCGCGATGCATGGAACAGGTCAACCATCTGCACTCCCTTGTGGTTGTACAGGTCTCGCTTGTAGAGATCGCGGCGAGCCGGTCCTACCTGTTCGATAGGAGGCTGTGCGGTCATGAAATTGTAAACCTTTTGTAATGTTCCGTTGTGAAAATCATTGAGTATCTGCTCCATTCTCCCCTCCGCTTCTCCAAGGAAAACCGCGTCGGCATGGGCAGTAGTGTCTTCCGCATGGAGCATGGTCGAGATGCCGCCGAAAATGACTTTCTTACCGCGGCGGCGGAACTCGTCGGCGATAGCCCATCCGCGTTTCACCTGCGTAGAAAGCATCATCGAAATGGCTACAAGATCGCTGCCGGCATCGAAATCAATCTCTTCCACATTTTCATCGGTGAACGTTACATCCACCGATGCGGGAAGGGCAGCGGCAAAGGCAACAGGTCCATGGGGCGGCAAGTTAAACGTTGTCTGTCCGGGAAGTTTCTTCCATTTAGGATAAATCAGTTGGATATTCATTGCTTATAATCTCATAATTTTAACCGGCATTGCTGCCGCGGTTTATTTTTTCCAGCAAATCCCTGTACCCGACAATTTCGCCGCAGGTCATGACTGCTGTAAGCGGTACACCGAGAATGCCGTGCATATTAATATTCTGTCCGGTCAGCAACAGGTTGTTCAGTTTGGTACGTACCATGATTTTGGATAGCGCCATGTTCCGGCAATCTTTTTTGATACCGTACATCGCTCCATCCTTTTGTTTATAGTAGTCGCGGATGGTGAGTGGGCTGGCGCTGTAGATACTTTTTATTTTACTGCGTATATCAGGGAAAACCTTCTCTAACTTCTGGATAATTTGTTCTTCGCAGCGGCGTTTAAAAGCCTCGTATTCGGCGCCACGATTACCAACTGTAGTATTTTCCCATTTCCTGACGGCGTCGAAGGGCATCATGCAATTCACAATCATCTTCTCTGCATGACGGTCGTTCATAGTCTTCGGAGGAGTTATGTACATTATTCCCGTTGGGAAAGTGTCTGGGGAAAACTCGTTATGTTTCCAGACGAGGCTGTAATCGTCAAGATAATATCCTGCGTAGTTTAACGCGGGAAAAGTTTTCGGATGGAATATAATATACACCGTGAAAGCGGAACAGGTGTTAGGTATGGAACTGATCCGTTGTTGGTACGATCGCTGCAATTTTGCAGTATCAAGCAGTGCAAAGAGAGACGCGGGATGGATTGACGATATATACCTGTCCGCCGTGTGTCTTTTTCCGTCGGCTGTTTCGATGTATTCAACACGTTTGTCTACAATCTCTATCTTTGTAACCCCGTTTGCCGCAACAACCGATCCGCCGGCGCCGGTAATCACGCCTGCAAGTTCATTGGCAAGTTGCTGACTACCTCCTGCAAACTGCGCCGCTCCTTCGATGAAACAAACCATCGTGAAGGCATGTATAAAAGCCGGTGTAACATCGCGGTCGCCGTCGTAGAGAGTATTGGAAAGGGCGAGGACTGCCTGCAGCCGTTCGTTATCGGTAAACGAAGCAATGAAATCGCCGACGCTGGAATGGAACGCATCGGAATATCTGTTTGCGAGTTCAGCATATTCCAGGTTATATAGTTTCACTTCACGGGTCATGTCATAGATAGCCTTCACATAGCGGCGAATATTCTCACGTTCTTCTGGGAAATCTTTTGCAAGGGTATCAACGAATCGCGTTGCGCCTTTTGCATAGCGGAAGGTCTTACCGTCGCTACCGATCTTGAAGTGTTCAAAACAGTCATCCTCCGCCGGTTTTATACGAAGTCTGTCCATAATACCCAACCACGAACATATCCTGTTCAGCGCCCCGCCTTCCTGGAAAGCGCCGATGACATGCATACCGGTCTCAAACCATACGCCTTCGCGACAGAACTGGTGCAGACTGCCGCCTGTTTTACAGTGTTGTTCAAAAACCTTTACCTTATAACCTTCTTTGGCAAGGATAGCGCCGCAAAACAGTCCGCCAAGTCCACTACCGATAACGATGACATGTTCCATAATATTATAAATCCGTTCAGCCCACAAATGTAATACTTTTTTTATAAATTAACGTATGGAGGACTTCTTACGCATCTCACCTGCCACTCTGTTATAGTGCAAATATTCACGGTTTACATTGCTATTTTATTCTTTTATCCGTATAAAAATGCCGTTTATAATATATATGTATCACCGTAAAAATAAAAAGTTTAATTTTAAAAGAAATATTGGAGTACGTATTTTTTTATTTAAAGAAAAAGTACTACCTTTGTAAGGCTATTATATACAATAATGTATTATGAAACGAATTTTCTTCCTTTTAATCGCAATAGTTTTCACCGTTAACGCTCTCGCACAGAACGTAGAGCGAGATAGTTTCACCCTGAGCCGTGAAATGCTGCTCGAACGTGAATACAGTCCCGTTATAAACGACGCTGCCAAATCAGGATTCCTGCCTGAATTGCGCGAACCGAGCGCACCTCGCGCCGAGATTGACTTTTCTAACTACGCTGCCGCGTATGATTTCGCTCCATATCCGTCTCAGAGACAACCTGATGTCTTGTTTAAGGATATGCGCGTATCAAACCGTCGCGGATACCTCAATGGCAGGCTCGGTACTTCATTCGATGCCGGCGTTGATGCAGGTTACAGGATTTTTGACGGCAAAAAAGACTATTTAGATGTATATCTTTCACAGATATACGGTAATGGCAGGCGTACATTCTTGCAGGATAAAGATTTAAGTCAAGTTTTTAAGTATATGGACATAAAATCAGGGCTTAACTTTGTGCATAATTTCGACAAGGCACGCCTGTATGCCGACGCAAAATATACATTTTCAGAGTATAATCTGTCAAATCTCCGCAAGGAAGCGCAGCAAATATCCCCAAACTACAAAAATACATTTTACAGCGCTAAATCTGGACGCGATCTTTCACCTGAGAACGACTTGTTTGAGGCTTGTATCGGCTTATCTTCAACAAATGACCCAAAAATCGGCTATGATGTAAATATACGGTACTATTTCTTCGGTCAGAAACGGGAATTGCAACACCTGATTCCACAAATTAACGAAAACCGCGTACGTCTCGGCTGGGATCTTCATAATAATATATCTGTATCGTCAAGAGTTGGGCTTGCAGGCTATTATAGTAACGTTTCATATTATAAATCCAACGAATTTACCGAAGCAAATTATGACTTGAAAGGCTTAAAAGTATGCATACTTAATCCTTATTACCGTATAGAAAGGAATAATTTCGACTTAACTATTGGAGGTAAACTCGATATTCGATCAAATACGAATACAGCTTATGTATCTCAAGCAATACGATATAAATGGCGATTTCATAAAATGGCACACTTTTACGCATCCCTTGAAGGCGGGCGCGAGGATAACAGTAAGTACAGCATATTTCATGAAAATCGCTACGTAAACTCGGAAAATTCGAGTATATATGACTCGTATTCGCCCTTAGACGCAACCGCGGGCGTTACATTCCTGCCTGTTACCGAATTGAGCGTCAACCTTTTCGGCGGATATAAAATAACCTGGGACGAGCATTATTTCATTCCATACTTTGAACAATTTTATAGCCTTCCTGAGACACGATATTTCCGTACACTTATATCATATAACGACGAATACACGTTTAAAGTAGGCGGAGAAGTGAAATATTTACTCACAGACCGGATAGAAATTGACGTAAAAGCAAGTTATTACAAACGAAAACTGCGATTCGACAATTCATATATCACACTCATCCCTGCACAAAAACCAGACATGGACGTGTACGCAAATATCAGGTACAGAGTGCAAAAGTTGCATCTTAACCTCGCCTATCGCGGACTTTTAGGGCGTGAAACAAATGAAATCCTTGTAACAATTCCTGACGTACATGGAACTTTTGAAGCCATGAAAAAGATGAACGACATTCATAACGTGTCAATTAAAGCCGTGTATCCGTTTTACGACAACCTGTCTGCATATATTACCGTAGATAATCTTCTTTTCCAGCGTTATGAACTCTGGTACGGCTATCCAATGCAACCTTTTAGCGTCATAGCAGGAATAAATTTCCTCTTCTGAGAAAACATTGCAGATAATGAAACCAATATTCATAACCGGTTACATGGCGTCAGGCAAAACAACGGCCGGAAAACGCATCGCAGAGAAACTAAATTTGCAGTTCGTCGACGTTGACAAGTTTATCGAAAACAAATACCGTAAAACAGTCTCTGAAATATTCAAAGACCTCTCCGAAAGCGCGTTCCGTAACATCGAAAAAGAGGCGCTGAAGGAAATTTCAACCATCCAAAACGTGGTCGTAGCAACCGGTGGCGGACTGCCATGCTTCTTCGACAATATGGACGCGATGAACGCCGCAGGACTGACGGTTTACCTGAAAGTAAGCGCCGCGGAACTCGCTGAACGCCTCCTTGCCGACAACATGAAACGCCCTCTGATAGAAGGAAAAACGCTTGCCGAAGTGAAAGATTACGTGATTCGCAGCCTTCCGGCGAGAATCCCGTTCTATGAAAAGGCGACCGTCGTTGCAGATTGCGAAAATATCTTCAAAAAAGGGCATTTCGAGCGAAAAATAACGGAAATCATTAATCTTTTACCCCTCAAAAACCTCTAAAATGCCGCTTAAAAATACGACTTATCCGTTTACGTAATCATACGCCCGATTTAAGGCTATGAGACACAAACGCCTATGGCTGTGTCAATAATCCCCATATAATGTCCCACTGCACTTTAATTTGGACACAAAACGCAATCTCACTGAATTTAATGAGCAATATTTTGATCGATTGTCTAAAAAAACCAAAAATGCATATACCAGGTTATTGTTTTTATTCATATCTTTGCACCGTAAAACGAAACAAAAAAATAGATGGATATAATAAGGTATGCTCTTGATTTTTTCCTTCATCTCGACGTTCACCTGTCAGAACTCATTAAGGAATACGGAATATGGTTCTATGCAATCATATTTCTTGTTGTTTTCTGCGAAACAGGACTTGTTGTGACGCCTTTCCTTCCCGGTGACTCACTGCTTTTCGCGGCGGGCGCCCTTGCTGCAATCGGCGACAACCTGAACGTACACCTGTTAATCACCCTGCTAATAGTGGCGGCAATACTTGGCGACGCCTGCAACTATTTTATCGGTAAGTATTTCGGAGCAAAACTCTTCAAGAACCCCGATTCCAGGATCTTCAAGCAGTCATATCTGGAAAAAACCCACAGTTTCTACGAAAGACACGGCGGAAAAACGATCATCATTGCCCGATTTGTCCCCATCGTGAGGACTTTCGCCCCCTTCGTCGGCGGAATGGGCAAAATGAATTATTCCCGGTTTTTCAGTTTTAATGTTATCGGCGGGATCGCGTGGGTTACAATGTTTACTTACGCCGGTTATTTTTTCGGGGAACTGGATTTCGTGAAAAAAAATCTTACCCTACTGATGCTGGCTATCATTTTTATGTCGATTATTCCTGCAATAACGGAAGTCGCGCGAAACAAAATCAATATACGTAAAGAAAAAAAATAATTATATTTTTGACCTTTTCTAAAACAAAATAAATTCTTTTTTGTTATAATAAGAACAAAAAATATCAAGAAACCTATGTACAAAAACAAACAAAATGCATTAACAGCAAAGGTTCTGTCTGCTATTCCAAAAAACATCAAACCAACAGAATACCTGATGGAGAGACTGAATATCAGCAAAGAATCCGCTTACCGCAGGTTGAGAGATGAAATTCCTTTCACCTTCGAAGAAATCACAAAAATGTCCCACGATCTTAATTTTTCGGTCGACGAAATTATATCCGCGGGAAATCCTTCCAGAGTGTCGTTTTCGGTGGACATCGGACAGGCAAAAGACGAATTCCCAGTCTTCACACAAACCCTCCAGGAATATCTCGATATACTGGTGATTATTTCCAATGCCCAGTCTACGGAAATAATAGTGGCGATGAATAACGTCCTGCCGTTCTTTTTCACGCACTTTAACTCGCTGTTCAAGTTCTCATACTTCAAGTATATGCAGAACAATACCAAATTTCCGCTGAAACATACGTTCTCCGAAACCGTTGTGCCACCGGAATACAAGGAAATCCAAAGATCTATCAAACAGCAGATTCAAGCATGCACGAAAAATGTTACGCTCATCATCGACTCAGGTATTATCCATAACCTGATTAATGATGTCCTGTATTTCCACAAACGGAACCTTATTTCCGTCGAAGATTTGCAGGTGCTGAAAAACGACATGATCCGGATGATTGACATTGTGGAAGAGATGGCGCAGACAGGACATTTCTACGAAAGCGTAGAAGTGCAGATCTACCTGTCGTTCGTCAACGTCGATTCCAATAGCCTTTATCTGAGATGTGACGATATGGAACAGTCGAGCTTCTATATCTACAACCTCGCACCTGTCAACACCTCCAATCAGTCTGTCTGTACGCTGCACCGCAAGAAAATTGATGTACTGAAGAAATATTCGCGGCTGATAACCCAGTCCAACGAAATCATTCAGTCAGCTTTCTTTGAACGTCAGCGCGAAAATATTCGCAATATAGAAGATAAAAACATTGGAGTAATATTTTGATGTATCTTTCACCAACAGCCCCGCCATCAAGCGGGGCTGTTGTGTTTAAGGCAATAGCGTTCCCTGTTAAATTATATCTTCTTCAAGTGATAAAGATAAATGAAAAAATTGTAACCTTATAAGGGAAATTCATAAAAATAATTACCTTTGTAGAAAAATAAAGTATAAACTTGTGTAACATAAGTAAATTAACAGACAATGAAAAAACTATTATTTTTCTTTACAGGAATAATTACCTGCTTTCAAGCTTTGCCATGTACTAATTTCCTTGTAGGAAAAGCCGCATCGGAAGACGGATCTACAATGGTCACATACTCCGCCGATTCCTATTCGCTATATGGTGAACTCTATCACTGGGCGCCTGAACGTTATGCCGAAGGTACATTCCTCGATGTACGTGAATGGGATACGAACAAATATCTCGGCAAAATCGCACAGGTAACCGAAACTTACAACGTTATCGGTAACATGAACGAACATCAACTCTGTATCGGGGAAACAACGTGGGGAGGACGGCACGAACTCGCCGATACTTCCGGTATAATTGACTATGGCAGCCTCATCTATATTACCCTGCAACGCGCACGCACTGCCCGTGAAGCCATCAAAATCATGACCGGACTTGTAGCTGAATACGGATATTACAGCGGCGGTGAGTCATTTTCCATAGTCGATAAGAATGAGGTATGGATTATGGATATGATCGGCAAGGGTATTGGTAACAAAGGCGCCGTATGGGTAGCAGTCCGCATTCCAGATGACTGTATCGCCGCCCATGCCAATCAGGCGCGAATCCATCAGTTTCCGCTCAACGACCCAGAGAATTGCATCTATTCGGAAGATGTGATCTCTTTTGCTCGCGAGAAAGGATATTTCAGAGGGAAAAACTCCGATTTCAGTTTTGCAAAAGCCTACAATCCCATCGACTGGGGCGGATTGCGCTTCTGTGAAGCCAGAGTATGGAGTTTCTTCAACCAATGGACGGACGACGCAGACCGCTGGCTGCCTTACATTCTCGGCGAAGACCCAGTACCGATGCCGCTGTATATAAAGCCTAAGCGTAAATTAGGCGTACGCGACCTGATGACATCAATGCGTGACCATTACGAAGGCACTCCTTTCGATCCGACAAAGGACGTAGGTGCGGGACCTTTCCATTCACCTTACCGTTTCAATCCGCTTATGTGGCAGGTTGACAGTGAAAATTACGCCTTTGAGCGCCCTATTTCGACCCAGCAAACAGGCTTTTCATTTGTCGCCCAAATGCGCAACAATCTTCCCGACGAAGTAGGCGGGGTATTCTGGTTTGGCGTTGACGATGCCCGTTTCACGATATATACCCCGATGTATCCCTGCATGACACGAACTCCTGAATGTTACCGTGTAGGTAATGGCGATATTACGCATTTTTCGTGGACTTCTTCATTCTGGGTTCACAACTGGGTGGCAAACATGGCTTATGTTCGTTATGATCAGATGTTACCGGACGCAGTAGCCTTGCAGGACAAACTCGAAAACGATTACCTTGAAAACATGAAACGTATCGAACAGAAAGCGCTCGACTTACTTAAAACCGACCGGAAACAAGCCGTCGCTTACCTGACCGATTACAGTATCTCTGTTGCCCAGACCGCAATCGACGAATGGAAACGCTTTGGTGAATACCTCATCGTAAAGTTTATGGACGGGGTTGTAAAGAAAGAACTTGAAGGACAGTTCATTAAAAACGAATACAGAGGCTCGCAATATCCCAACCGTCCACACTTCGACGATGAATTTCTCAGGAAAGTAGTAAAAGAGAAAGGCGAATGGTTGAAACAAAAGATTACCGAACCTTAACCTTCGGAGTTCGGATTAAGGAAACTTATTCCCTTAATTTATATATTTTTCTTCTTCCCTGACAATGGGACGGTTATACCCATGAAGGCATTGACTATGTTTGTATTTTCGCCGAGATAAAAATAGTCGGTGCCGATGAAGAGGGGACCGAGTTTCAATGCGAGTCCGAGTGATTTACCGGCGCTTTGGATAACCGAGTAGCTTATCGCCAGGTTTAACATCCGGAAGGGACGGTACGCAGCGCCAAAGGTTAGTTCCGATTGCGTTTTTGGTTTAAGGCAATGGGTAGAAGAGAGGACGCCGAGAGATATTTTATCGTCAAGCAACGCATATTCACCGCCAGCAACAATAGTGGAGTATAGAGCGGTAGTGCGGGATTCTGTATTTCCTTCATATTTGAACCCAAAGAGATCATAGTTTATCAAGTCAGGATTATTGACAATGTCAAGGAAATCCGAATAGTTATCTTTGTTGTACTCTCTGTCAGTATCTACAGAGATAGAATTAGTGGAATTTTGCGACCAGTTAATGAATCCAAGGTCATTGACGGCTGCCGAAAGTGTTAAACTTTCCGTCAGTTTATATGCGACACCGAGATCAACGGCAGAACCATATCCGGCGATTCCGAAGGTTTCAAATTCGTAACCGTTTATTTCTCCATCCCTGTCAAGCAGTTTTATTCCCGCGAAAGAACTTTCAAAAATAGCATTTACCTTTACCCGTCCGTATCCGCCGTTGTTCCATGTCGCCTGGTCGAGTATGTCACCGTTAAGGTTTCTTGTTTCGACGGAGATATTGTTGATTTGCATATTGAGGTTACCCATTCCGAGTAGAAGTTTAAGTTTTCCACCTACTGTAAGGCTTTCGGTAATTTCACGGGCGTAACCTACACCAAGTTCGGTGTAAGCATTTAGATAGAGTCCTTCGTCCTTAATGCCCATGTTATAATTCCCCCAATCAATATCTGCAAGGTCTTGGAAATCCCTGAAAAGAGAGAACATTGATTTGGGAACTTGCGCCCCAATATCAAGGCGTAACCCGGCATTAACGGACCAGAAATTCTTGCCTTTCCACCATCCGAACGAGAGAAATTCAGAGTTCAAAGCAAGATTCATACGGTTGGACTCTTCGAGCCTGTCATAAAGGGAGTTGGAAGTGAGACTGTTTCCATTGTTGTTATCCGTATCGAAAACGTCGATAATATCCTGGCTACCGAGAGTATTAGAAGACGCCGTTACATTAAAATTACCGATCACCGGGAGGTCTACATACCCGTGCGAGGGGACTAATGCCGGATTTAACTTCATTCGATAGTGGGAATCGTCCATCAAAAACGATGTACGGAGGAATTGCGCTGAGGCGTTAAACGCCAAACTGCAAACGGCAAGCGCGATTATTGCCGTTTTGAAAAGAGATGTTTTATTTTTCATTTGAGAAATTAAAATATATTAATAGAAGGCGCAAAATTAAATAAAAAATTTGAGTAAGTATATAAGGTGTAAGAAAATATTTGAAATAACTTATTTGGAAAGGCTAATCCGCAATTCGTTAAGTTGTTCCTGTGCAAGCGCTGAGGGTGCATCCATCATCACGTCACGTCCCGAATTATTTTTTGGAAAAGCGATACAGTCACGTATGGAATCAAGACCTGCAAAGATTGACACCAACCGGTCGAGACCGAAAGCAATACCGCCATGTGGGGGAGCGCCATATCGGAAGGCGTTCATCAGGAATCCGAATTGGGCATCAGCTTGTTCGCGGCTGAAACCCAGAATGGCAAACATTTTCTCTTGCAGTTCGCTGTTATGGATACGGATTGAACCGCCGCCGATTTCAACGCCATTGATTACAACATCATACGCAGTTGCCCTGACTTCACCAGGACTGGAGTCAAGCATTGGAATATCGTCAACATTCGGACTCGTAAAAGGGTGATGTTTCGCGAAATATCTGCCCTCTTCTTCGTCATATTCGAGAAGCGGAAAATCGGTTACCCAAAGGCAACTGAATTTATCTTTATCTCTAAGGTTAAGGCGGGAACCTATTTCAAGCCGTAAGTCGCCCAACTGCCTCTGAGTTTTTTCCGTTTTACCACAAAGGATTAGCAACAAATCTCCGGGCCTTGCCGATGCACGATCCGTCCAAAGTTTCAGGTCATCGGGAGAATAAAACTTATCGACTGAGGACTTATATCCGTCATTATCTACCTTCACGTAGACTAATCCACTTGCCCCAACTTGCGGACGTTTAACAAATTCCACCAGTTCATCGATTTGCTTGCGAGTATATGCAGCACCACCCTTAACACAAATAGCTCCAACATATTCCGCGTTATCAAAAATGCTAAAACCTTTACCTTCGGTCAGATCTTTCAGTTCCACGAACGTCATTCCGAAGCGAGTATCCGGTTTGTCCGAACCGTAAAGCCGCATTGCGTCGGAATATGGCAAACGCGGGAAATCCGGCAACTCGATACCTTTCTCCTTCTTGAAAAGATATTTGACCAACCCTTCAAAGATTCCGAGAATATCTTCCTGTTCGACGAACGACATTTCACAGTCAATTTGAGTAAATTCCGGTTGGCGGTCGGCACGCAGATCTTCGTCGCGAAAACACTTAACTATTTGAAAATAACGGTCAAACCCGGAAACCATAAGCAACTGCTTGAAGAGTTGCGGTGACTGGGGCAAGGCGTAAAACTCACCCGGATTCATTCTCGACGGCACAACGAAATCCCGTGCGCCCTCAGGGGTTGATGCAACGAGCACAGGGGTTTCTACTTCAAGGAAACCCAGATCGTTAAGGTATGATCTGGCTGCGAATGCCATACGGTGGCGAAGTTCGAGGTTAGATCTTACAACGCTTCGCCGGAGGTCGATGTAACGGTACTTCATTCGGATGTCATCCCCTCCGTCGGAGTCGGTTTCGATAGTAAAGGGCGGCACTTCTGAAGGATTAAGCACATTTAATTCAGAAACAATAATTTCTATATCGCCCGTCGGTATATTCGGATTCTTGTTTGAGCGCTCCGAAACCAGCCCTTTCACCTGTATAACCCACTCGCGACCGATTTTTTCAGCCTCGTCACACAATATGGCGTTAATTTTCTTATTGAAAAACAACTGGGTTATACCGTATCGGTCACGTAAATCAATGAAAATCATTCCGCCTAATTTTCTTGTTTTCTGCACCCAACCGGAAAGTGTAACTTCTTTGTTTACATCTTCTTTGCGTAACTCTCCGCATGTCTTTGTCCTGTACATAATCTATATTTAGTCCGCAAAGTTAATACTTTCTAACCAATAAATGAATTTTTTAAGAAATACTGCTGATTAACGGCAACGCTCTAATATTTTGATTAACAAACAGGATTTTCTTTATAAAGATCACAAATATCATGATTTCAGAAGAATTTCCATATATCTTTACGTTATATCAACGATTTTTATGTAAATTTGTCATGCTTTATTTAGCATAAATACAGGTAAATCATTTATAATGAGCGAAGAAACTAAAAACTTGCAAAACGAATACTCGGCAGATAGTATTCAAGTACTCGAAGGACTGGAAGCAGTCCGTAAACGCCCCGCAATGTATATTGGCGACGTGGGAGAAAAAGGATTACATCATCTTGTTTATGAAGTGGTTGATAACTCTATTGATGAAGCCCTCGCCGGTTACTGCTCCCATATCGAAGTCGCCATAAACGAGGATGGCTCAATCACTGTAACCGATAACGGACGCGGGATTCCCGTGGATTTTCACGAAAAGGAACAGAAATCGGCTCTCGAAGTTGTGCTGACCGTATTGCACGCAGGCGGAAAATTTAATAAGGATTCTTATAAAGTTTCCGGAGGTTTACACGGGGTTGGCGTATCGTGCGTAAATGCCCTCTCTTCCTACCTAAAGGCTGAAATCCACCGCGACGGCAAAATATACGAACAGGAATACTCTATAGGTAAACCTCTAAGTGATATTCGCAAAACCGGCAAAACCGACAAGACAGGAACTATAATCACCTTCAAACCCGATGCAACTGTCTTTATTACTACCGAATATAAATACGAAATACTTGCGAAACGCCTGCGCGAACTTGCATATCTTAACGCCGAAGTGCGTCTGCAATTGACCGATAAACGCATAATCAAAGACGACGGCTCGTTCAAAAGCGAAATTTTCTATTCGGAAGAAGGATTGAAGGAATTTGTTAAATTCATAGATGCCAACAAAGAACCTCTTATCGGAGATATTATCCATATTATTACCGAAAAAGGAGGCGTTCCGGTTGAAGTGGCTATGACATACAACACCTCGTACAACGAAAACGTATATTCTTACGTAAACAATATCAATACTATCGAAGGAGGTACACACCTTACAGGCTTCCGGCAGGGCTTAACCCGTACGCTGAAAAAGTACGCAGAAGACTCGAAAATGCTTGATAAAGTGAAAGTCGAGATCAATGGCGACGACTTCCGCGAAGGGCTGACGGCGGTTATATCTATAAAAGTACAAGAACCGCAATTCGAGGGACAGACCAAGACCAAACTCGGTAATAACGAAGTAATGGGCTCGGTAGCAGTTGCTGTGAGTGAAGCGCTCGGCAATTATCTCGAAGAGCATCCTAAAGAAGCGAAACTGATAGTAGAAAAGGTTATTCTGGCAGCAACAGCACGTCAGGCAGCACGCAAGGCTCGCGAGATGGTACAGAGGAAATCTCCCCTTTCCGGCGGAGGACTTCCGGGCAAACTCGCCGACTGCTCAGACCGTGACCCTGAACAGGGAGAGCTCTTCCTTGTGGAGGGAGACTCGGCAGGTGGTACCGCCAAACAGGGACGCGACCGCCGTTTCCAGGCAATACTGCCCTTGCGCGGTAAGATTCTCAATGTCGAAAAGGCAATGCACCACAAAGTACTTGAAAGTGAAGAAATACGCAATATCTATACGGCATTGGGCGTTACCATCGGCACGGAAGAAGATTCCAAAGAACTAAACATGAGCAAACTGCGTTATCATAAGGTTGTCATCATGACCGATGCCGACGTGGATGGCAGCCATATTGCGACGCTGATTCTCACATTCTTCTTTCGCCACATGCGCCCTATGATAGAAAACGGTTATATCTACATAGCTACGCCGCCACTCTACCTGATGAAGAAGGGAAAGAACGAAGAATACTGCTGGAATGAGCAACAACGTCAACTGTTTATAGACAGGTATGCAGATGGCAATGAAGGCAGTTGTACAACACAACGATACAAGGGTCTTGGCGAGATGAATGCCGAGCAGCTCTGGACGACTACCATGAACCCTGAAGGGCGAACTCTGCGTCAGGTATCCATAGAAAATGCCGCTGAAGCAGATCATGTTTTCTCGATGTTGATGGGCGAAGACGTTGCTCCGAGACGTGAATTTATTGAAGAGAATGCTACATACGCTAATATTGACGTGTAACATGCTGATTGGCTTGTCTGTAAACTACATAGACGGTAAATCCAGCCTTGCCGAATCTTATACTAACTCTGTTATACAGGCAGGAGGAACGCCGGTTATGATTCCTGTGACAACCAATCGAAAAGCGCTTGAAGATATTGTTTCACAAATCGACGGTTTGATTTTGACTGGTGGCGGGGACATCTATTCGCCGCTATTTGGGGAAGAGTTGCATCCGGCGGTTACTGATTACAATACAGACAGGGATACTTACGACATCTCGCTTCTCAGGATGGCGGCAGACCGCCAGATGCCTGTCCTTGGCATTTGCCGCGGGCATCAAGTCATTAACGTCACATTTGGAGGCACATTAATACAGGACATACCATCCCAGGCGCCCGCTTCAAATATCGTTCACAGGCAAAAAGCGGCGCGTGACATTACTACCCATACCGCCACTATCAATCCCGATACCATATTATATAAGGCATTAAATTGTTTTGCCGATACGGAAGATAAACCGATTGCGGTCAATTCCCTTCATCACCAGGCAATAAAGGACATCGCCCCGTCTTTTCGTGCGACGGCATATTCGCCTGACGGCATAGTGGAAGCGATTGAATCGACCGAAGGAAAATCTATTATCGGCGTGCAGTGGCATCCTGAAAATCTTGCTATGGCAGGCAATGATGCGATGTTAAACCTGTTTGAACACCTTACATGTGAAGCCGGACTATACAGTCGTGCAAAGGCGTTGCATAAAAATATTTACTCGATAGATTCGCATGTGGACACGCCGCTTTACTTTCATTACGGTATAGACATCGGAAAAAGAAATGGCGCTATGAAGGTTAATCCTAAGGACTTAGGCGCATCCGGTGACACTCCGGTAAACTATACGGTAAAGGTGGACGTCCCGAAGATGGAAGAGGGCATGCTTGATGCAGTGTTTATGGTAGCGTACCTGTATCAAGGCGCACGCACTGCTGCGGCATTGAAAGATGCAACTAAGCGGGCTGTTTCGATTATAAACGAAATAAAGGAGCAGGTTAACAGGAATGATAAAACGGTCGCATTGGCGTATTCCGTTGACGATTTGAAACGCAATAAGGCATTGGGAAAGCGAACTGTATTTATCGGCATCGAGAACGGTTACGCGCTTGGCAAGGACATTAAAAACGTTGAGCGCTTCGCTAAGATGGGCGTGCGTTATATAACGCTGTCTCACAATGGCGACAACGACATTTGCGATTCAAACATCGGCAAGGGCGAACATAACGGCTTGAGCGAGTTCGGCAAAGCGGTAGTTGCTGAGATGAACAGGCATGGCGTTATGGTTGACATCTCCCACACGTCCGAGAAAACTTCTTTTGACGTACTTGAGGTCAGCACGAAACCCATTATAGCCTCGCACTCTTCGGCGAAGGCATTATGCAATCATACCAGGAACATTTCTGACAGTTTAATGAAGGCAATCGCTGCGAAAGGCGGCGTCGTGCAAATCTGCCTTTACGGTGGATTTCTCGCGGAGGGACGTACGGCAACCGTCAAGGACGCCTGCGACCACATCGACCATATCGTCAAGACGGTAGGCATCGACCATGTCGGCATAGGATCGGACTTTGATGGGGGCGGTGGAATCCCTGGTGTAAGCGCTGCTAACGAGTTGCCGCAAATAACGATCGAGCTTATGCGCCGCGGCTATTCGGATGCACAAATTGCCAAGATATGGGGTGGTAATCTCATGCGAGTTATGGATATTGTCGCGTTATAGATAGAAATTGTTTAGTTGCTTTTTAGCAATACATACCAGGCGACAAACATATAAAAGAAAAGAGGCAACCTGCTTGGGTTGCCTCTTACTGTTGTGTCCTGCTTATATTTACTTCCAATTGGGGAAATGTGGATCGATATTTGTGCGGTTTGTGTAGGTTAATGTGTACATATATGGCTCACTTAAACTTGACAATTTCGAGTCATCTTCAAATTTAGGTTTGCCGCTGCTGTTTTTTTAGTTATTCTTTTCCTCTCTTAAAAGAAATAACCTACCGATACTTTGACGTTCCGGTTTTTCAATCCTTTGTCTGACAGAGAATATTCTCCTTCGATCTTCTTGTCAACCGGCGAAAGTCCTAAATCATATCCCAAACCGAATGTAAATTTGTAATATTGCAGGGTTAATCCGGTGGTAAGACCAAAATCGAACCGATTAGTATATTCTTTTTCGCCTTCCGTTTCCGAATCAGATATATTACCAAAAAAGTCCATCTCTCCTGATTTTATTATTCTTTTTTCTGCAAGATAATCTTCTGTAGATTTCCACGTTATTTCCCCACCGATTCCATAACCTGCATACAAACCAACCGACGGATACAGTGACAAATTCCGTCCAAGATTGAATTTATACAACAATGAAACTGGCAACTGCAAATAAGACGCCGCATAATCAGATTTTCCGTTGTATATATATTTCCGCCGGTTATCGGTAATATATGTTTCTTTCTCTGTGTTTTTCGTTCCGAGCGTTGAGTAATACAATCCCGATTCGATACCTACCTGCGAAGTGAACAGGTATTGCACATTGACCCCAACATGAAACCCCGCTTTGCTTTTCTGTTCGGAAGAGCGGGAATAACCTTCCCTTTCCTCGGGTTCATCTTTTATTCCACCGAAAGAAGACACATTCAGACCTGCCTTAACGCCCCACTTTAATTGGGTGTTTGCTATTCTTTGTGTGTTTTGGCTGTTGCTCACGGAAAGAAGGTGTCTGCTATTGTAAAAAGCATAATATCCGGTACTTTTTAGGCTTTTCGGAACAGTAACTTCAGCCAGACCCCGGCAATCGAAGAAAGCTTCAGGATTGATACGGACAGTACCTTTCCTTACATTTACCACAGTGCCATCCTGCATATTACCCTTGTACTTGTAAAGTACATTATTGATATAAATCACCCCGTCAGGTTGATTATCATACCATTGTGTACCATAAAAAGCCCTGTTCCCAATACTCGTTACGCTTTGGGGAATGTTAATGGCAGCCAGGCTTCGGCAATTGGAAAAAGCGCCGACCCCGATACCTGTTACGTTTTTCGGAATAGTAATGGAAGTCAGTTTGTTGCAATCGGAAAAGGCATGGTTTCCGATACTTACTACCTCATCGCCAATCACAACCGTTGTAATCTCGGTACTGTACGAATACCAGGGAGCATTATCGGGATAATCAAAATCCCGCATCTCCCCCTTGCCGGTAATGGTTAATGTACCATCAGACAGTGTCCATATCAGTTTTTCACCGCAGGATCCGCTTTGCGTAAACCCCGTTGCACTCAACATGAAGAGCGCCATCATTGTTAAAATAATCTTTTTCATTTTTGTAAAAATTATAAAGTTATTAATATGTTTTTTTTACTGTCAATACCACCGGCAAGGGCACGCCTTTGAGATGATTATGAGAAGAAGCATATACCGGGCGTGTTCCCCTGCTTTAGTGGTTATTGATATTTCTTTTCCATTTTCAGTTAATAATCGCCGACACAACATCGCCCCACGGACCCGGCTCATTACGGGTGTTCTTCCAGCGAAAACGATACGAAACGAGAAGTCCGACCTGGTCAAGCGAGTAATCAATCACAAAGTGATCGTTACTGCTGAATCCGGCGTACAGGAAATCGGAGTCATGCAGAGGCTTCTCTCCGATCTTGTACCATACCTCGAACCCGCGGGCATGTTCCGGCTTCGCACGACCGGAAGAGTGGCTATCCTTCACCCTCAGCGTATGCTGCTGATTCTTAGAATAATCCACAGTACCTTTCGGCGAAGTGTCGATCGGCGGCGCGGGTGTAGGTTCCGGGTCGGGAACGGTCAGCCCGAGCAACCTGCGGAACGCATCCGTCATCGCATCGTTGAACCGCAGATGCTTGTTAACAAACTTACGGACAGTCTTTTTTGTTGAGGCTGCCTTTTCTTTCCTTTCTAAACGATCAGCGCTGGTAGCGTCTGACGAGTCGGCTTTCTGATTTATAACCTGAAAGTCGGAGATTACTTCCCGGAGGGCGCTAAATTCACTTTCCGGGATGCCGAGAGTTACGAGCAGCGTCACTAACTTATTGACAAAGTTAATCAGCCACTGTGATAACATCGGGTAACTACTTGGTAAAAAATCACTTGTTTTCATACTTTTCTGATTTTATTT
>JAISYU010000118.1 GCA_031269685.1 Dysgonamonadaceae bacterium
TTCAGACCTCCGGTCTGTTGCTTTAAAGTCTTTAACGTCCTGTAAAGGACGAACATTAATAACCCCCAGTGAAGCGAAGCGACTGGGGGTGGAAGGCGGAACGTCCTTAAGGTCTTTAACGTCGTTAATGCCCTTAAAGCCTTTAAAGACATTATTTGAGAGAAAAGAAAAACAAGAAAATTAATTTTCAAACAACATTAAACAAACAAACAAATGAAAAAGTACTTTTTTATTGCAGCAGCGCTCCTGCTTCTGAGCGCAGGCGCTAAGGCGCAAGTAACAATCGGGTCGGCGGATAATCCACATTCGTTTTCTATCCTCGAACTCGTCGGTGGTGGTACTCGTGGTCTCAGGCTGCCGCAGATGACGACTGCCGAGCGTGATGGGCTTCAACTCGGTGACCTGACGGGCGACGTTGCAGCGAAAGCGCAAGGATTGGAGATTTTCAACACCGATACCAAGTGTGTCGAGACATGGAACGGCAGTAAATGGATAGAGAGTTGTGCTCTCCCGGAAGAACAGATCCTGTTAACAATCAATACTACGGATGGAACTTACATCATACCTACCTCCGGTTATGTGGGCGGTACATTTTATCATGCTTACGACTGGAATGTTTCAGTTGATGGCGGCGCGGCAGTACGTAAAACAAGAGATGCATCTACTGAAGACCACGACGGCATTGAACTCACCTTCCAAGAGGCAGGACAGTATCAAATACGCATCACCCCATACAACAATCCAGACGATCCCGCTCCAGGCTGGGGAAATGCATTCGGACATGGAGCTGACGATTCCGGCTACGCAAATTATACTATCAATAAGCAGAAACTTATATTAATAGATGCCCCGCTAACTACCAAGGCTTTTGCTCCAAAGATTTCTGAAAATCCTACAGGCACCAATGCTTCCTATATGTTCGCCTTTATGTTTCTTGACTGCATAAACCTTACTACTCCCTGTGAAATTGTAGATACATATAAATTGCCGGCAACTATAACGAACCTGTCGCACTTCCTTCAAGGTATACACGGCGGCGACAATCCCAACACTTACCTCATATCACCCATAGACCTTAGCGGTCTTGAGGGATGGTTCAACGGGAATACATCGATAACGGACCTGTCGTACTTCCTTTACGGTGCACACTTAAGCAACACTAATCTAGAAACTCCCATCGACCTTAGCCCGCTTCAGGGATGGTTCAGCAATAATCAAAAGATAGAGAACCTGTCGGAGTTCCTTGGCTCTACACACCAGGGCAACTATGAACTCAAAGCCCCAATCAACCTTAGCCCGCTTTCTGGATGGTTCAGCGCGAATAATAATATACTAAACATGTCTAACTTCCTTTCCCGTACACACTCCAGCAACACTTCTCTCATATCACCAATTAGCCTTAGCCCGCTTTCTGGATGGTTCAACGGGAATACATCGATAACGAACCTGTCGTTCTTCCTTTCCCTTACACACTACGGCAACACTTCCCTCACATCACCCATTGACCTCACCCCGCTAAGAAACTGGTTCAACGATAATACAGATATAGAGAACCTGTTTTGTTTCCTTAGAGAAACACACTCCGACAACCCTTCCCTTAATCTTACAGGGCAAAAGATTTTCCCGAAATGGATACAGAGCTTAAAACAAGGCTTAACTGAAATCGAAAATGTCTCTAGTACCTTCTACGAAATGTTTTCCTGTCGTTCTACGAAAACAATCGTCGATACTGCTGAGCCTAAATTTGAAGACGGTGATCCACTGTCAAGTTTAGGTACGCCGAGCAATTACAAATATACTTACGACAACCGCACAACAAGTTTCACGCCGCCCACCGGATGGTAGTAGAAGGCAGGGTACCGTAAGAAAAACTAAATATAATAAGGGTGTACATCAAGTGCACCCCTATTAATTTATAAAGAGAAGAGGAAATTAAGGCGTTAGTCTTCAAAAATTATGTTATGTAAGATTCGGAAAAGAAAAATTCGTATCTTTGCAGCGAATTTCATAATAAATACTTTAATGAGTGTCATTGATTTTCTTAACAAGAACAGCCAAACAACCGCTTTCTCATTTGAAATCCTTCCCCCAATCAAAGGAAACGGATTCGATAAAGTGCGCCAAACCGTTGATAAACTTCGGGAATTTGATCCGAAGTATATCAATATAACTACTCACCACAGCGAAACAGTTTATCGTGAAACAGGTAGCGGATTGCTGAAAAAAATAAACGTTAGAAAACGCCCGGGAACGGTAGCAATAGCGTCGGCAATTCAACATCACTACGGTATTCCGGCTGTGCCTCACGTGATCTGTAAAGGATTTACCAAAGAAGAAACAGAATACGCACTCATAGACCTGCAATTCCTCTCCGTAAGCGATCTGCTGCTCCTGAGAGGCGATGCAGGGAAACTGGAAAAAGACCACATACAGCCCGGACAATGCCACGAACATACAACAGGACTGATAGAACAGGTGAACCGATATAACAATGGCGTTGATGTCGAAGGATGCACCTTCGATCCGCCTGCAGTGCCATTTTCATTCGGCGTCGCATGTTATCCCGAAAAACATGAGGAAGCGCCTAACATGGAGTCCGATATTAATTTCCTTAAACAAAAAGTTGAAATGGGCGCCCAATATGCCGTGACACAAATGTTTTTCGATAACAAGAAGTATTTCGATTTCGTGAAACGTTGCAGAGAAGAAGGTATCAACGTGCCGATTATTCCAGGCGTGAAACCGATAGTCCTGCTTGACCAACTGTCGGTACTGCCGAAAGTTTTCAGTATAGATATTCCCGATGAACTGGAATGTGAACTGCGTAAATGCAAAAATGACGACGAAGCCAAAGCAGTCGGAATAGAATGGGGAATTGCCCAATGTAAGGAACTGATAGCCGGCGGTGTGCCGAGTATTCATTTCTATACCTTGATGGCTACCGAAAGCGTCCGCCAAATAGCAAAAACAATATATTAATAAAAATATTATCAATGAAACGCGACGAATTAACATTTGACATCATCAATCGAGAATACCGCCGTCAAACATCCGGTATTGAGTTGATTGCATCGGAGAATTTTGTAAGCGAACAGGTCATGGAAGCCGCAGGTTCCGTGCTGACCAATAAATATGCCGAAGGCTATCCCGGGCATCGATACTACGGCGGCTGCCGGCATATAGACGAAGTGGAAATGCTTGCCATCGACCGCCTGAAAAAGATTTTCGGCGCCGAATGGGTAAATGTTCAACCTCATTCCGGCGCACAGGCAAATATGGCTGTCTTTATGGCTTGCCTCAATCCAGGCGACAAATTCCTCGGACTTAACCTCGCTCACGGAGGACATCTGAGCCATGGCTCGCCGGTCAATTTCTCAGGTCTCGTATTCCATGCCCTCGAGTACAATGTTGACGAGGAAACAGGACGGGTAAATTATGAACAATTAGAAAAAACAGCCCGAACAGAACGCCCGAAACTGATTATCGCCGGCGCTTCGGCTTATTCCCGCGAATGGGACTATGCAAGAATACGCGCTATTGCCGATGAAATAAAAGCAATATTTATGGTCGATATGGCGCACCCCGCAGGACTGATTGCTGCCGGTCTTCTGGAAAATCCGGTAAAATATGCCCACATAGTTACTTCTACCACTCACAAAACACTGCGCGGACCAAGAGGCGGAATAATTCTTCTCAACAAAGACTTTGAAAATCCATGGGGCAAGAAAACTGCGAAAGGTGAGGTCAAGAAGATGTCAACACTGTTGGATTCTGCCGTATTCCCCGGCATTCAGGGTGGTCCGCTCGAACATATCATAGCCGCTAAGTCCGTCGCCTTCCACGAAACCTTGCAACCGGAATACAAAGATTATCAGCGTCAGGTTCAGAAGAATGCCGGTGTTATGGCGCAGGCATTTATTGATAAGGGATACAAAATCATTTCAGGCGGTACGGACAACCATCTTATTTTGGTCGATTTGCGTCCCAAATTCCCCGAACTGACAGGAAAGCGGGCAGAGCAGGCTTTGGTTGCCGCCGACATAACGACCAATAAGAATATGGTGCCGTTTGATAGCCGCTCACCGTTCCAAACCTCCGGACTGCGGTTAGGTACACCCGCTATCACTACCAGAGGCGCAAAAGAACCGCTGATGGGCGAAATCGTAGAACTGATAGATACCGTACTTTCAAATATTGATAATGAAATTGTTATCAAATCCGTTGCAGCAAAGGTCAATTCCATGATGAAGGATTATCCGCTGTTTGCGTGGTAGAAAGTTGCAATGTTACACAGTTCAAATATCCTGTTTGCCTTCCTCCTAACTGCCGTTGCCGGTTTATCGACGGGAATCGGTAGCCTCATCGCCCTGATTGCCCGCCGGACGAACACTTCGTTTCTTGCCATGTCGCTCGGATTTTCGGCAGGAATTATGATTTATGTTTCCTTCATGGAAATGCTGCTGACGGCGTTGTCTTCCTTAACGGGATTGTTCGGTGATAAAACCGCCAATCTTTATCTTATCCTGGCTTTTTTCGCCGGTATAGCGCTTATCAGTATAATAGATTTCATGATCCCCGAAAATGTGAATCCCCATGAGGCGCACGGAGTAGAAGAAATGCTCGACGGCAAACGGCTTAAACGTACGGGATTGATGGTTGCACTGACTATCGGGATACACAACTTTCCTGAAGGTATCGCTACGTTCACTTCGGCTTTGGAGTCGTTAGATATTGCAATACCTATAGCGGTGGCGATTGCCATACACAATATCCCGGAAGGTATCGCCGTCGCTGTGCCGATTTATCATTCCACCGGCAGTCGTAAGAAGGCGTTCTGGTATTCGTTTGCTTCCGGGCTTGCAGAGCCTGTCGGTGCGTTGATTGCTTTCCTGTTTTTGTTCCGGTTTTGGACGTCAACGATGAATGCTGTTGTTCTTGCAGCAGTTGCCGGGATTATGGTTTTCATTTCGCTTGACGAACTGTTACCAACCGCCGAAAAATACGGAAAGCACCATCTTGCTATTTTAGGCGTTGTAGCCGGCATGTTAGCGATGGCGCTTAGTTTATACTTGTTTGTATGACTGATCCTGTGCTATTTATTCGGCAGCAGGAGTTTCCGCGGCAGGCTGTTCGTTAATGACAGTACCGAAAGGCGCTGTTGCATTAGGGTTTTCTGCGGGAATAATATTCTCGATTTCAAGTCGCGAGTTGGAAACTTCGCCTTTGCCATGCCTGAAAGAAATTGATGCGAGAATACTAAAGAACACTACGACAACAGCAAGTCCCCACGTCATTTTCTCGAGGAAATCGGTTGTTTTACGCACGCCCATTACCTGGTTTGATGAAGCGAAACCTGCTGCAAGTCCGCCTCCCTTTGAATTCTGGATAACTACGAAGAATACCAGAAGGATGGAGGCAATCACGATTAATACGGTAGAAAAGATGTACATTTTTTATTATTTATTTAAGTTTTTATTAATCAATTCTTCAATTTCACTGATTAGGGGTGCAAAGTAACTGCTTTTTTCTGGAAATTCCAAATTTAACTTGCGAAAAATTATCAGAGCCTTCTCATATTTCTGCTGTTTAAGGTAAATTTTCGCCAGGGTTTCGGAAAACAAATCGGTATCGTTATATTCATAACTGTCTATCAAACAAGGCGCAGATGTTTCATCTTTTTTCAGGTCAATGTTAAAGGGTGTCACCTTTTCATTTTCCAAAAATTTGTCAATAGCATCCTGATGTTTGAAAGAATTTTTCGTTTCCATAGAATTTGATTCTACTTCTTCACCCTGTTCGGTTTGCAAATATGTCATGTAGTCGGTCGAGACGAGCGATTCCGTTTGGTTAGCGTTCGGCAGTTTGCCGTTGATGAAGGAATCGATTTTGCCGAAAGCATCCAAATCGCCGCCGGGTTCTTTTTCGAGTAATTCCATTAGTTTAGGATTAAAAAAACTGTTTTCGACGAGGAAGAACAGTTTTTTACGGTCGCTGAGCGCTACGGCTGTTTTATGCAGTTCGGGCAGGAAATGAGCGTCTTTCAGGCTAAGGAGATTCAGTGTATAAAGCATCCGCGCTGCTTGAAACCATGGATAATCTTTTGTGATACCGGACAGGTATGCAAGCGAATGGCGGTCGAGGGCTATTTTGCCGCGCATCAAGCCTGTTATCTTGTCGAGTTTCTGCATTGTTACCAGTTTGCGACGGTTTCGTTATATATCATATCAACAATTTCATCGACAATTTCTTTTGCCAGCTGATCTTGGACGGAGTCGCTGAAGGTGCTGCTTTCGAACTCTTTGAACGCCGAGAATGTCCGGTCGAGGTTTTTCCCCGACTCCTTATTATTGACATAATTCACCCTCACATTTATCGTCAGCCGGGTAGTGGAACTGTAGGCGTCTTCCTTGACAGCCATTCCTTGCAGGTTGAAGCCAACAATTTCGCCTTCGAGTTCGATGTCGGCGTTGTTTGTGACCTCTTTTAGGCGGGTTTGTTCGATGAAACGTTTACGCAAAGCGATATTGAAGACCTGCGAAAGGGTTGGGGAATATGATGTCCGGTTAGGGAAATCGGATATATGGATAGTTTTCGTCAGGTCATAATTGATGCTGCCTCCTTCAAACTTGTAGGAAACAGTACAACCGCCGCCTGCCGGCAATATAGCGATCAACATTCCAATATACAGTAAACTTTTCCTGAGAATATTGAGAACCTGCCGCAGGTGATGCCCTCTCCCCTCTCCTGTTAAGGTTGCCGGATAATATAACTTACTCCATTCCATATTCTTTGATTTTACGATAGAGGGTGCGTTCCGAAATTTTCAGGTCCTGCGCGGCGTTACGGCGTTTACCGCGGTGGCGTTCGAGCGCCGTGCGAATCATTTCCTTCTCCATCTCTTCCATCGTCATATTTTCGGGCAATGCGGCTATGTCGGCAGTTTCCTGTGAGTCATCTTCCAAGTATTCGTCGGCGTATAGGACAGGTTTTCCTTCGACGCTGTTTTGAGGCGCTGTTTTCACAAGGACGGAAGGTTGCAGGACTGTTGTGCGTATGGTTTCCGTGTCGTCGCGCTGCATGGTATGGGAGAACCCGGCAGGAGATATTTGCTTCTTCAGGTCACTGATATCTTTCCGCATGTCGAGAAGAATCTTCCACAATAGTTCGCGTTCGTTATTAAAGTTTTGTTCCGCCTCTGTGCGCTGCAATGCCGGAAGATGTGAAACATCATTGTCAATGAGATAGTTTTTCAGGATTTCGGGTGTAATTTCCCGTTCCTGTTCGATGATAGACATTCGTTCCGTGATGTTTTTCAATTCGCGGATATTTCCCTGGAAGCGGTATTTTAGCAGCAGTGTGCGGGATTCGTCTGTCAGTTGAATTGCCGGCATCTTATATTTCTCCGCGAAGTCCGATGCAAATTTTCTGAAAAGCAACAGTATGTCTTCCCTCCGGTCACGCAGGGCGGGGATATTGACCGGCACGGTATTGAGGCGGTAATATAAGTCTTCGCGGAATTTTCCGTTGTAAATGGCTTTCAGTAAATCGACGTTGGTAGCGGCAACGATACGGACGTCAGTTTTCTGCACCTTTGAGGAACCGACCTTGATAAACTCGCCGTTTTCCAGTACTCGGAGCAGCCGGGCTTGCGTTGCGAGGGGAAGTTCACCTACTTCATCGAGGAAAATAGTTCCTTTGTCGGCAACTTCAAAATAGCCTTTCCGGTCGGAGAGCGCTCCGGTGAACGAGCCTTTTTCGTGTCCGAAGAGTTCCGAGTCGATGGTGCCTTCGGGGATTGCGCCACAGTTCACGGCGATATACGGTCCGTGTTTCCTTATGCTGTTTTGGTGAATGATCTGCGGGAAGGCTTCTTTCCCGACTCCGCTTTCGCCGATAATAAGCACCGAGAGATCGGTAGGGGCTATTCGGAGCGCCTTTTCTATTTCGCGGTTCAGCAGTTGGCTATTGCCGATAATACTGAATCTGTTCTTGATGTTCTGAATATCAACCATTGTCTACTTGGGTCGTGTTACGAGGATCATTTTGAAATTATTTTTATTAGCGATGTCCAGCACTTTCACCACTTCTTTATATGGTATGGATTCATCTGCATAAAGGGCGACATAGATCTCCGGGTCTTTAGCGTAACATTCCTGCAGGAATGGCGTTATTTCGTCGAACGAGACTTCTTTTTCCCTGTCCTTGCCATAAGCCACGTAGTATCTCAGTCCGGCGTCCACTGTAACGCGGGTAAGCGGTTTTGCTTTGGTCTGTTGTGCGCTTTGCGGCAGCACTACTTTTATGGCATTTGGAATAACAACCGTAGAGGTTATCATAAAGAATATGAGCAGCAGAAAGATCATGTCAGTCATTGACGCCATGCTAAATTCGGCGGTTACTCTTCTTTTTCTTTTGAGAGACATCTTGATTGTCAATTAGTAGGTTCGTTCAGCAGGTCCATAAACTCCATGGAGTATGTTTCGAGGTGATTCACCACTCCGTTTACCTGAGCAGTCAGGTAGTTATAGCATAGCAGTGCTATGATACCGACTATAAGACCAGCGACGGTAGTTATCAGCGCTTCGTAAATCCCTGACGAGAGGAGGGCAATATCTACATTTGCGCCGGCGTTAGCCATATCGAAGAAGGCGCGCACCATACCGGTTACGGTACCCAGGAATCCGAGCATAGGGGCTGCTGCTGCTGCTGTTGCTACCCACGGGAAACCTTTTTCGAGTTTGGACACCTCTATGTTACCCACATTTTCGATAGCGACTTGAATGTCGTTCATTGGGCGACCGAGCCTTGATATACCTTTTTCGATCATGTGTGCTGTAGGTGTATTGCTGGTCCGGCAGAGGTTGAGTGCGGACTCTATTTTGCCCTCGTGGATATAATCCTTTATCCTGTTCATGAACGAAGGATCTTCCTTTGCCGCTTGGTTGATGACTATCAGGCGTTCGATGAACACCCCGACAGCCAGGAATAGTAGCAGACCGACGGGGATCATGATCCAGCCGCCTTTGAGGGTAAGTTCCCACAGGTTCATTTCCGCCACCTGCACATCCTGAACAGGCACTCCGGTAATCTGAGTTACCGTTTCGTTGATTCCGCTTTGTACGGATAAGAGTAGGTTTGTCATATAAAATAAATACGTTTTGCGAATAAATTATTAACTTTGCGCTTTGCGGTTCAGCAAAATGCCTCGCAAAAATAATGCTTTTTGTTGAATTAGAGAAATAATTACTGAAAAAAAACTAATTAATATGGAAATCGGCATATTTGGTAACAATTATCAGTCCGGCAAACTCAACGATATACGGCTTATCTTTGAAAAACTTAGGTTAATGGGAGTGACTGTCAGGGTAGAATCTTCGTTCCTCGAATACTTAACAGCGGAGATAGGCGACATTGCGGGCATATACGGGATTATCGGTGAATCCGATAAATGTCCCGACATGATTATCAGCCTTGGCGGAGACGGAACTTTTTTAAAGACCGCGGCATGGGTAGCCCGCCAGGAGATACCGATAGTCGGCATCAACACCGGAAGGTTAGGATTTCTGGCGGAAATAGGCACCGGCGAAATAGAGGCGACTCTCGACGAGATACTTCTCGGTAACTACCGCATTGAGAAGCGCAGTTTACTCGAAGTTGACACCGAAAGTGGTACCGGTACGGACAATTTCGCCTTGAATGAGGTTGCCGTACTGAAGCGCGATACATCGGCTATGATAACCATACACGCCTGGCTGAACGATGAATACCTCACAACATACCTCGGTGACGGCTTATTAATTGCGACGCCCACCGGCTCGACCGCGTATTCAATGAGCGTCAACGGACCGATCATCGTCCCGGAAGCGAGGAATCTCGTACTCAGTCCTATAGCGCCTCACACGCTTAACGTACGTCCTCTCGTCATTCCTGAGGATTATTCAATCCGGCTAAAGGTAGAATCGCGCAGCCGCAACTTCCTCGTATCGCTTGACGGGCGTTCACGGGTGTTCCTCTCGGGCGTAGAATTTACTATCAGGAAAGCCCCGTTCGGCATAAACCTTGTCAAACTCGCCGGTCACGACTTCTACTCTACATTGCGTAATAAATTACTTTGGGGAACGGACAGCAGGGTTTTCAGTAACAAAAAAGGTTATTCCGAAATATAATAGCCAATCTGTAAACTTCTTATTTCATTACGAAATAACTGTAGAATAAATATTGTTCCATGTACCTTTTTCGCCGCGGGAGATTTACCAGCGAAGTGCAAGATATAATATCTTACTACGGAATTTATCCGAGAAATTTAACGTGTACGGCGAAGATGTGGAAAATTCGGAATTAACAAACTCCTCTCATCCCTGCGGAATGTGATCGAGAGCGGAATAAACCTTAGGCAAATAATTTTTTTGAGACATAAATGATAGATTATTAAGAAATTAATATAAATTTTTAATCTATACATCCGTATCTTTGCGACGCGCTTCGCCATTTTGTAGACGCGCGTCGCTAAAACGTAGACGCGCGTCGCTAAATTGTAGACGCGCGTCGCTAAATTGTAGACGCGCGTCGCTAAACTGTAGACGCGCGTCGCTAAACTGTAGACGCGCGTCGCTAAAACGTAGACGCGCGTCGCTAAAACGTAGACGCGCATCGCTAAAACGTAGACGCACGTTGCTAAAACGTAGATGCACGTTGCCATTACAGTAATACTTGCGTTTAATTTTCATCTTTTATTCTCTAAAATTCATCTGTCACTTGTGAAGTGACAGACAGCATCACCCACAAATAATGTAGTTTTTTCAACCTCAAAGAGGGAAAAACTGAGGTAAGGAGAAAAAAAGGGGAAACTTACGAGACCGCAGGCAATAAAAATGGCTATTCCGGGTCCGGTGACGGAATCGGAATGACT